>JBMHDP010000122.1:0-5627 GCA_049889335.1 Planctomycetota bacterium | reverse complement strand
CACCAGCGGCTGCTCCTTCGTCACGTCCACCGTGCGGGTCGCCCCGAAGCGGCCGTAGTCCCGCGTCGACCAGGTGGTCTCGCCGCGGTTGTCCGGCCCCTCGACGCGCAGGATCGTGTAGCGCCGTTCGCCGCGCGGCTGGATCTCGGCGGTCCAGTCGCAGCCGGTCCAGACGTCGTTGCCGTGCTCCTTCGCGCCAGGTGGGCGGACGTAGGCGACCTTGGCGGCGTCCTTCGGCGCGAAGAGCTGCGGCGCGCGGAACTGCTGGCCGGCGTGCTGCGGATCGCCCGCGAGCCGCACCTTGCCGTTGGGCGCGTTCAGCTCGTTGCGCAGGTGCAGCACGTAGTGGTCCTGCTGCTGGTCGAGCAGGTGCAGGCCGCGGCGCTCGGCGACGACGACCTCGCCCTCGGGCGTGATCCAGTCGACCTTGCACACCTGGGCGCCCTTCGCCATGCCGAGAGCGGTGTGGGGGAGGAAGCCGCGGAACACCTGCAGCTCCTGCTTGGGCATGTGCCAGAAGTCGAAGCGCCGCTGGTTCCAGGCGGTGCGGTTCCAGCCGATGAACAGCCCCTTGTGGTGCTCGAACATGCCGCCGTTGCCCTTGGTGAGCAGCGTGCCGTCGAGCGCGCGCACGTGGTGGAACACCTTGCAGGTGTCGTGGTGGTGAGCTTCGTCGTGCGCGCGGTGGAAGAAGCTCGTCGCCGGCGCGCCGTCGGCGAACGTCAGGTCGGCGCCCACGGGCGGGCGCGCGGGGACGAGGTCCTGCTGCGCGAGCGCGGCGGGAGCGAGGGCGGCGAACAGCGTGAGCAGCGCGGGCAGGTGGGTCGGCACGCCTGCATGGTAGCACCCGGTGCGCAGGTCACTACGCTCGTGCCATGGACCTCGCCCTCTACCTGCACCCGTTCGACCTGCGCGCGCTCCACGCGCGGGGCGGCCTCGCGCGCCTGCGCGACCTCGGCTTCGACGAGGTTTCGATCGCGACGAGCTACCACGACGGCCGCTGGCTCACGCCGTGGAACCCGGAGCGGCGCGTGCGGTTCCTGGAGGACGGCTGCGTGCACTTCCGCCCGCAGGGGCGCTACGGGGCGCTCCAGCCCGCGCCGTCCAGCGAGGTGCCGGAGGCGGGGGCCTCGCCGCTCGAGCAGCTCTGCGCCGAGGCGCGCGCGGCGGGCGTCCGGGCGCGGGCGTGGACGGTCTTCGGCCACAACACGCAGTTCGGGACGCGCGCCCCGCACCTCAGCGTCGAGAACGCGCACGGGGACCGCTACCCGTACGCGCTCTGTCCGGCTCAGGCCGACGTGCGGGACTACCACGCCGCGCTCGTGCGAGACCTCGCGGGGCACGAGGGCCTGGGCACCATCGAGCTCGAGGCCTTGGGCCAGATGGGGATCCAGCACTCGAGTCACCACGACAAGAAGTCGTTCACGCCCAAGGGGCTGCTCGCGTTCGCGCTCTCGTCGTGCTTCTGCGACGCCTGCCTGGCGCTGCACGGGGAGCTCGGCCAGGACGGCGAGGCGCACCGGGCGGCGGCGCGCGCGTTCGTCGACGAGGTCGTGACCGACGGCGACGCGATGGCGCCGGCCTCGACGCCGGGCGCCGACGCCGACCTCGACGGCGGCCAGCGCGCGTGGGTCGAGGCCGTGCTCGCCGTCCGGCAGCGGTCGGTCGCCGCGCTCGCCGAGCAGGTCGTGGCGGCGAGCGGCGGGTGCGCGCGGGCGGTGCAGGTGCACCCGGATCGTTGGTTCACGGGGAGCCAGCTCTCGGCGTCTTCGGCCGCGGCGTTCCCGGTCTCCGACGAGCGCGTCTTCACCTGCTACGGCGAAGGGCCTGCGGAGATCGCCGCGATGTTCGACAGCGAAGGCGCCTGCGAGACGGCGGCGTCCCCTCGGCGTCTGTGCATCTGGCCCAAGGCGCCGAAGTTCACCTGCGACGAAGACCTGGTGAAGATCCGCGCGCTCTGCGAGAAGCGCGGCGTCGGAGCGATCGCGGTCTACCATCTCGGCCTTCTGCCGTGGCGGACGGTCGAGCGCGTCGCCAAGATACTCAGCGCATGAAGAACACGGCGTCCACCCCTGTCGGCCGCACCCGCCGCGCCTGCGCTGCGCTGCTGCTCGCGGCCTGCGCGATCTCCAGCGGCGCGCCCGCCCGGGCCCAAGCGCGTCCGCGCCTCGTCGTGCTGGTCTCGGTCGATCAGCTGGCCGACTGGGTGTACGCGCTCGGGGAGCCGCACTACTCGGACTACGGCGGCTTCCGTCGGCTGCGTTCCAAGGGCGTGACCTTCACGAGCTGCGCCTACGAGCACGCCTGCTCGGAGACCGGCCCCGGTCACGCGACGATCGGGACCGGCGCCCCGGCGAGCCTGCACGGCATCGTCAAGAACCAGTGGTGGTCGCCGTCCGAGCAGCGCGCCGTCTACTGCGTGGGCGTGCCGAACGAGGCGCTCGCCGACCTGCCAGAGGGCAAGGACCGCGGCCCGGCGCGCCTGCTGGTCCCCACGTTCGCGGACTCCGTCAAGGCGCACATCCCAGGGAGCAAGGTCGCGTCGGTGTCGTGGAAGGACCGCTCGGCGATCCTGATGGCGGGCGGTGCCGCGGACGTCGCGGCCTGGTTCGAGAAGGCGACCGGCAACCTGGTCACCAACACGCGCTGGGTGAGCGAGACGCCCGCGTGGATCACCGACTTCAACCGCGCGCGCGCGATTGATCAGTGGTTCGGCGCCGACTGGACCCGCAGCGGTCCGGCGAGCGCCTACGACGGGCTCGTCGACGACCGGCCGTACGAGAACGCCCACGCCAACGGCCTGGGGCAGCGCACGCTGCCGCAGCCGCTCACGGGCGGCCTGGAGGCGCCCGGCCCCGCCTACTACGGGCAGCTCTACGCCTCGCCGTTCGGCAACACGATCGTGCGCCACGCAGCGACGGCCGCCGTCCGCGGCATGGGGCTCGGCGACGACGACGTCCCGGACCTGCTCTGCGTCAGCTTCTCGTCCACCGACGTGCTCGGCCACAACTTCGGACAGGACTCCGTCGAGGCGCGCGACGCGCTCCTGCGGCTCGATCAGGAGCTCGGCGCGCTGTTCGAGATGTTCGACGAGGAGGTCGGAGAAGGCCGGTGGGCGGTCTTCCTGACGGCGGACCACGGCGTGGGGCCGACGCCGGAGCAGGCGCGCGCCGCGGGGGTCGCTGCAGGGCGCGGACCGCTCAACACCTGGGTGAAGTCGGCGGTGCAGGCGGAGCTGACCCGGGCCTTCGGCAGCGTCGAAGGCGGCTACGTCGAGCGCGTCAGCGAGAACTCCGTCTACCTCAAGCCCGCGGCGATCGCTGCGCACGGCGAAGCCGCGGTCGCGCTGGCGGCGCGCGCGGCCGGCAAGGCGCGGGGGGTCATGGTCGCCTACGCGACCGACGAGGTGCGCGACGACTTCGACCACCCGGACCCGATCCGTCGCGCGCTCGCGTTCGGGATCGTCGACGGCCGCGCGGGCCACGTGCAGTTCGTCAACAGGCCCTACTGGCTGAACGGCACGACGCCCGCGTCGCACGGCTCACCGCACGCCTACGACCGCGAGGTCGTAGGCTTCGCGATGGGCGGGGGCGTGGCGCGCGGGCTGCGGTTCGCCGGACCGATCACGCCCGGATTCGGCGTCGTGCTGTTCGCCGAGCTGCTGCGCGTCCCGCCGCCGACGGCGGCGCGAGAGACGGTACCGCGCGGGCTGCTCGAGGCCCGCTGACCCGCCTTTTGGCGTTGCCGCCGAGGCGAGCGCGCCGCGACGCGGCGCGACCTCCGCGGGTGGGGTATCCTCAAGGGCCCGAGGAGTCTGCCTCCGGCACTTCGTTATGCAGCGCCTCCTCGACACGATCCCCCTCCGCCACGGCTCGCACCCCAGCAGGGAAGACGGCATGTGCGCGATGGAGATGGTCGCGTGGCTCGCCGGGGAGGCGCACACCGACGAGCCCCGGTGCGCGTGCCCGGTGCTCGCGGCCCTCGTCCGGGCGACCAACGACGGGATGTCGGACCGGCAGCGCGAGTCGGCGCTCCGACCGCTGGTGCCGCTGCTGGTGAACAGCCGGAGCACGCCGGCGGTCGAAGCGGCGCGCGGCTGGCTCGCGGTGGACCGGCTCGTGCGGGAGCTGGCGCCGCGCCTGCTGCAGCGGCAGCGCGACGTCCAGGACGCGCGGGTGCTCGCTGGGCTGCCGCCCGTCCGGGGCGTCGTCGGCGCGCAGACGGCGCGCCTCGCGCTGACCACGTGCGCGCGGCCGCCGCGCGAGGCCGTCTGGGTCCTCGACCGCGCGATCGACGGGCAGCCGCCGAACCGCTACGTGGCGGCGCTCGCGCAGGCAGCGCGGGCGCTCGGCGGCGGCGAGGCCTACCAGGCGCTCGTCGAGCTCGCGCGCGACATGCTGGCCGTCGGCCGGAGCGCGCCGCGCGGGGCGCGGGTCAGCGCGGCAGGGCGCTGAGCGGGCTGTCGACCTCCTTCGAAGCGCGGCCCGGCGCCCGCCGAGGGTCGTAGCTGAGGACGAAGCGTCCCTTGGGGTGCGCGCGCTTGAAGCGCCGCAGGCCCGGGAACCAGTCGTTCAGGAAGCGGAGGCTGTCGGGGAGGCGCGCCGTGCCGTCGAAGGCGCGCTCGTTGCTCCAACCTTCGTTCACGATCCGGTGCACGGCGCAGAGCATCACGGAGCGCCCCTCGCCGTGCTGGCAGTGGACCAGGACCGGGCGCTCCGCGGATTCGAGCGCGGCCAGGAACGCCTCGGCGTCGTCGCGGAACGGGTGCGATCGGGTCGGCACGTGCAGGTGGACCAGCCCCGCGGCGGCGGCGGCGCCGGCGCAGGCTGCGACCGCGTCCGGCCTGCTGTCCCGGAGGTCGATCACGGTCCGGATCCCGCGCGCGCGGCATGCCTGGACGAGGCGCGCCGGCGCGAGCGCGGCGGACTGGTAGACCGCCCCCGGCGTGATGGTCGCGAACTTGCCGTCGACGAGCCCCCACTTGGCGTAGCACGCCGCCGCGAGGGACAGCGGCAGCCCGACGCCGACCGCGAGCAGGCGTCCGAGCCTGCGCAAGCCTCCAGACCTCATGCGTGCATCGTGGCGCGAGACGTGCCTCGGGACCAAGCCAAGGCTGCGTGAACTTCCTCCGCGCTAGCCGACCCGGTAGCACACGAAGCCCGGCTTGAGCCCGTCCGCGGAGCGCGTCCAGAGCGCGCGTCGCCAGTCGGCGCCGGTGGCGCCCTGCTTGAAGAACTTCAGCCACGCCTTGCGGGAGTAGAACGACCGGAACTCGCGCGCGCGCGCGATCGACACGCGTGCTTCCGCCGCTGCCCGCTCGAACCGGTCGACGTCGCTCGACAGCACGAACAGGTAGCCCCGATAGCGCGTCAGCCGCGCGCTGAGCCCGCGGTCGCGGCCGTCCAGCTCCTGCACGCTGCGGCCGAGGGCCATCGAGAGCATGCCCGGCTGCGGACGCCCGAACGTGCGGACCTCGGCGGTCTCGAGGTCGTCGGGGAGGTCCTCGGGCAGCTGGTTGATGCCGAGGGAGGGGTAGACGAAGCCGAGCAGCACGCTCAGCAGCGCGGCGCACCGAGCCGCGACGGCGGCGGGCCGCGGCGCGTCGCGCCGCGCCTGCCGCCACGTCG
>JBMHDP010000121.1:0-16167 GCA_049889335.1 Planctomycetota bacterium | reverse complement strand
TCTCGCGAAGCGTCGGCGCGAACGGCGCGGGCGCCGGTCGAAGGGTGGCGAACGACGGCGGCGCGGGGGGGGGGGGGGGGGGGGGGGGGGGGGGGCCGCCGGGGGGGGGGGGGGGGGCGGCGGGCGGCGGGCCGCCGCCCGCCCCCCCCCCCGCGGGCTGCGGATCAGATCTGGAACCGGCGGACCAGCTCCTTCATGGCCACCGCCTGCGCCGACAGCTCCTCTGCGGACGCGGCCATGTCGGTCGCGTTGCCCGAGTTGTTCTCGGTGAGCTTGGCGACGTTCTGGATCGCGCGCCCGACCTCTTCGGCGGTCGCCGACTGCTCGTCCGTCGCGCTCGCGATCTGCGAGATCGACTCGGCCGTGCTGGTCACGCCGTCGATGATCTGCTTCAGCGCCTGACCGGTCTCCTCGCTGAGCTTGGTGCCCTCGACCACCCGCTGGGTCGACTCGCGGATCAGCCCGGTGATCTGCTTGGCGGCCTCGCTCGAGCGCTCGGCGAGCTTGCGGACCTCGTCGGCGACGACCGCGAAGCCGAGGCCGTGCTCGCCGGCGCGGGCCGCCTCGATCGCGGCGTTGAGCGCGAGCAGGTTGGTCTGGCTGGCGATCTCGCTGATCACCTGGATGATCTCGGAGATCTGCTCGCTCGAGCGGTTGATCTCCTTCATCGCCGTGATCGAGCGGTCGACGGCCTCGCCGCCGGCCGACGCGCGCCGGCTGGTCTCGTCGGCGATCGAGTTCGCCTCCGACGCGTTGCCGGCGATCATGCGGATGCTCTCGGTCAGCTGATCGACCGACGCGGTCATCTCTTCGACGGTCGCGGCGTTGGTCTGCGACGCCTCCGACAGGCTCGACGACGCGTTGCTGATGGTCCCGGCGGAGCCGCTGAACTGCTCGGCGCCCTCCTTGATCTGCACGATGATCGACCGGAGGTCGGTGATCATCGTCTTGAGGCCCTCGCCCAGCTGGCCGATCGGGTCGCTGCCCGACACCTCGTGCGTCGTGGTGAGGTCGCCCTTGGCGGCGTCCTCGACGACGGCCAGGAGCGTGTCGACCTTCTCGCGCAGGCTCTGCGCCGCCGCGGCCTCGGCCTTCGCGCGGTCCTGGATCTCCTGCTCCATGCGCTTCTGGTCGGTGATCACCTCCCAGTTGACCACCGCGCCGGCGAAGCCGCCGTCGGCGTTGAACAGGCCGCTGGCGCTCAGCGAGATCGTCTCGTCGGCGAGCTGGAACTCGGCGGTGTGGTTGCGGCCCTTGAGCGCCTGCAGCATGCGCCGCTGGTGGGCCGGGTCCTTGTGGAAGCGGTCGATCGAACCGCCGACGACCTGGTCGGCGCGCACGCCGAACTTCTCCATCATCACCGCCTCGAGCTGCCGGAGCGTGCCGGCGGACTTGTCGTTGCCGTAGATGATGTTGAAGTCCGCGTCGCACACCAGGATGTTCGTCGCGACCGAGTTCATCGCGTCGGACGAGCGCTTCGCCTGGGCCGCGGCCTCCCGCTGCGCCGTGATCTCGGTCGCGAACTTGACGACCTTGACCGGCACGCCGGCCTCGTTGGTGATCGGGAAGTAGGTCGCGTTGATCCAGATCTCCTTGCCGCCCTTGCCGACGCGCAGGTAGTCGCCCGAGTCGGACTCCCCGCGGCCGAGCTTGGCCCAGAACTCGCGGTAGGCCGGCGAGGCGGCGTAGTCCGCCGGCGCGAACATGCGGTGGTGCTTGCCCTGGATCTCGGCGAGCGAGTAGCCCACCGTCGCGCAGAAGTTCTCGTTGGCGGTCACGATCGTGCCGTCGACCTCGAACTCGATCACCGCCTGCTGCGAGCTCATCGCGTCGAGGAGCAGCTGGTTCTCGTTGGCGGCCGCGGCCCGGTCGGCGGCGCCCGTCACGACCTCCCACGTCACGATGGCGCCGGTGAACGCGCCGACCTCGTCGCGCAGCGCGTTGCCGCGCAGGGACAGCTGCTCGCCGCCGAGCGTCGCGGTCGCGACCCAGCCGGCGTCGCCCGCTGTCGCGAGCTCGGCGGCAGACGCCGCGCCGACGACGCCCGCGAGCGGGCTGCCGACGACCTGGTGGGCGCCCACGCCGGCGAGCGTCTGCAGCGCCTGGCGGTTGCAGTACTCGACCTGCAGGTCGGCGCCGACGACGAAGACGTTCGCGGCTGCGACGTCGAGGGCCTGCGCGAGGTCAGGCGTGGATTGCTTGGTGGTGGTCATCTCTACGAATCTCCGTTCTTCCCTGAATGGCTGACTTCCCCGAGCTCGCCGCTTCCCAGCAGGCGAGCCATGTCCAACAGAATGAGCAGGCGCTCGCCGCGGCGCGCGAGCCCCGTGACGTAGTCCTTGCCGGCGCCCGACAGCGACTGCGGCGTCGGCGACACCTCGTCCTCCGAGAGCCGCAGGACCTCGTTGACGCCGTCGACGACGACGCCGACGGTGCGGCCGTTGAGGTTCATGACGACGATCCGCGTCGCGTCCTCTGCGGGCTGGTCCGGCATGCCGAACCGGCGGCGCAGGTTGAGGATCGGGATCACGTTGCCCCGCAGGTTGATCACCCCCAGCACGTGGTCGGGCACCTCCGGCACCTGCGTGATGCAGCCGAACAGGATGATCTCCTGCACGGTCATGATGTCGACGCCGTACTCCTCGTCGCCGAGGCAGAAGCTCACCACCTGCGAGCTCTGCCCCTCCCCGACGGCGGCGGCCGCGCGGGCCGGCTCCTGCGCCTCCGCCGACTGCCCCGCGGGCGCCGTATTCTCCTCCGTGGTCGGGGCCGCGCCCGACACGTCCGTTGCGGTCATCGAAGTCCTCCTGACGTTGCTGGATCGCCGGAGATCTTGCTCCCCGGCACCTACAACGTCGGCGGACCGCCGCGCGTCGTTCGACGGGTCTGTCCCTTACCGAGTACGGCTACGCAGGGCGATCCCCTGAGGGACAGCCCTACGCCGGGCGCCGACGTCGCGCAGGCGCGCGCGACGGGCGCGCCTCACTCCCACTCGATCGTGCCGGGCGGCTTCGAGCTGATGTCGAGGCACACCCGCGCGAAACCGTCGACTTCATTGAGGATACGGTTGCTGACCCGCCGCATCACGTCGGTCGGCAGAGCCTCCCAGTCGGCCGTCATCGCGTCCTGGCTCGACACGATGCGAACTACGCAAACATCCTCATAGACCCGCGCGTCTCCCTTCACGCCGACGGTTTTTTGTGGCACGTAGACGGCGAAGTACTGCCACAGCCCCTCCTGGAGCCCGCGCGTTTCGACCTCTTCGCGCAGGATCGCGTCCGCCTCTCGCAGCGGACCGAGCTTGGCCTCCGTCACCTCCCCCATGCAGCGCACGGCGAGGCCCGGCCCCGGAAACGGCTGGCGGTCGACCAGCGACCCCGGCAGCCCGAGCTCTCGGCCGAGCGCGCGGACCTCGTCCTTGAACAGGTCGCGCAGCGGCTCGACCAGCTGCATCTTCATGTCCTCGGGCAGCCCGCCGACGTTGTGGTGGCTCTTGATCGTCGAGGTCGCCCCGCCGTGCGCGGCGACCGACTCGATGACGTCGGGGTAGAGCGTGCCCTGCCCCAGGAAGTGCGCCTGGTCGAAGGACCGAGACTCCTCCTCGAAGACCTCGACGAACACCCGGCCGATGATCTTCCGCTTCTGCTCCGGCTCGGTCACCCCGGCGAGCTCCCCGAGGAAGCGCGCGCGCGCGTCGACGACCTTGAGGTCCATGTGGTAGTGGTCGCGGAACAGCTCCTCGACGCCCTCTCGCTCGCCCTTGCGGAGCAAGCCGTTGTCGACGAACACGCAGTGCAGCCGCGCGCCGATCGCGCGGTGGATCAGCACGGCCGCGACCGAGCTGTCGACGCCGCCGGACAGCCCCATGACGACCTCGCCGTCGGTGCCGCAGAGCTCGGCGACGGCCTGGACCTTGCGCTCGGCGAGGTTCCCGGGGTTCCAGTCGGTGGCGCAGCCGGCGATCCCGACGACGAAGTTCTCCAGGATCTTGCCGCCGTCCTCGCTGTGCTGGACCTCGGGGTGGAACTGCAGGCCGAAGAACCGCCGCCCGAGATCGCCGACGACCGCGAACGGGCACGGCTCGCTCTTGGCGAGCACCTCGAAGCCCGGGCCGAGCGCGGCGACCTTGTCGCCGTGGGACATCCAGACGATGCCGCCGTCCCGGACGCCCTCGAGCAGCCCGACCGCGTCCTCCACCTGCAGCTCCGTGCGGCCGTACTCGGCGCCCGACGCCGCGGGCGTGACCCTGCCCTCGGTGTGCTGGGCCAACCACTGCAGGCCGTAGCAGATGCCGAGCACCGGCACGCCCAGCTCGAGCAGCGCCGGGTCCAGCTCCGGCGCGTCGTGCGCGTAGACCGAGCGCGGACCGCCGCTCAGGATCACGGCCTTGGGCTGCATGTGCTTGGCGGTGAACATCGCCCGCTCGGGCACCGTGATGCGCGAGTAGACGCCCAGCTCGCGCACGCGCCGCGCGATCAGCTGGCAGTACTGGGCCCCGAAGTCGACGATCAGTACGCCGCCGGTCACGCCGTCCTCTTGTTGGCTCATGCTTCGCCGGAGTAGTTCGGCGCCTCCTTGGTGATCTGGATGTCGTGCGGGTGCGACTCCCGCAGCGTCGCCGGACTGATGCGCAAGAACTTCGCCTTCTCGTTCAGCTCCTCCAGCGTGCGCGAGCCGCAGTAGCCCATGCCCGAGCGGATGCCGCCGACCAGCTGGTAGACGTAGTCGGTCACGTTGCCTTTGAACGGCACCATGCCCTCGACCCCCTCGGGGACGAACTTCATCTTCTCCTTCACGTCACCCTGCGCGTAGCGGTCGGCGGAGCCCCGCTCCATCGCGCCGAGCGACCCCATGCCGCGCACGGCTTTGAACTGGCGGCCGCGGTAGAGGATCGTCTCGCCGGGCGACTCCTCGGTGCCGGCGAGCAGCGAGCCCAGCATCACGGTCGACGCGCCCGCGGCGAGCGCCTTGACGATGTCGCCGGACTGGCGGATGCCGCCGTCGGCGATCACCGGCACGCCCGCGGGGGTGCAGGCCCGCACCGCCTCCATCACCGCCGTCAGCTGCGGGACGCCGCAGCCGGTCACGACGCGGGTCGTGCAGATCGACCCGGGACCGATCCCGACCTTGACGCCGTCAGCGCCTGCGTCGACCAGCGCCTTGGCGCCGTCGTAGCTGCCGACGTTGCCCGCGACCACCGGCACGTCGCCGCGCTCCTTGACCGCGGCCACCGTGTCGATCACGTTGCGGCTGTGGCCGTGCGCGGTGTCCACGACGACCACGTCACAGCCGGCCTCGACCAGCTTCCCGACCCGCTCGAGGTCGTGCACGCCGACCGCCGCCCCGACCAGGAGACGGCCGCGGCCGTCGCGCGCGGCCATCGGGTACTCCTCGGTGCCGCGGATGTCGCGCATCGTGATCAGGCCCGCGAGCGAGCCGTCCTCGTTGACCAGGATCAGCTTCTCGACCTTGTTGGAGCGCAGGATCTGGCGCGCCTGGTCGAGCGTCGTGCCGGGCGGGGCCGTGACCAGGTCCTTGGCCGTCATCACGTCGCCGACCTTCTGGTTCCGCTCCTCGACGAAGCGCAGGTCGCGGTTGGTGAGGATCCCGACGACCCGCCGCTGCCCGTCGACCACCGGCAGGCCGCTGATCTTGTGCGTCTGCATCAGGTCCTTGGCGTGCCCGACGAGGTCGTCCGGCGACAGCGTGTTGGGATCGACGATCACGCCGTTGGCGGAGCGCTTGACCTTGTCGACCTCGATGACCTGCTCGTCGACCGAGAGGTTCTTGTGCACGATGCCGATGCCGCCCTGCTGAGCGAGCGCGACGGCCATGCGCGACTCCGTCACGGTGTCCATGGCGGCGCTCACGATGGGCGCCTGCAGCGTCACGCCGCGGCAGAAATGCGTGCGGGTCTGGACGTCGCGGGGTAGCGCCGAGGCCATCTGCGGCACCAGCAGGACGTCGTCGTAGGTGAGGCCTTCGCCGAGGATCTCAACCAAGTGCTTTCTCCAGGGGTGGTCGGGAAAGCGTTGGGACGGTAGCGCTTCGGCCCGCCGAACGCCACATGCGGTTGCCCAACTTCGGCGACAAACCACCACCCGTTGGGGTCTGCGGCTCTGGGACGGCGTGCGCGCCCGTCAGCGGGGGCGGCGCCAGGTCTGCTCGGGCTGCGACGGTGACAGCTTGAGCGAGGTCTCGGCGACGGTCTGGCCGGCACGACGGAGGGACAACGTGCACGGGCCTTCCGGGGCCCGGAACACGACGCTCGTGGCCGATGACGGCCCGCGCCACGAGAACCCCGACTCGTGGGCCAGCGTCGCGGCCACAGGGGCGGCGAGCGGCGGCTCGAACCAGACGGTGTAGAGCGCGTAGTCGGCCGCGGGCGCCGCCGGGGCCGGCGCCTGCGCGCACCCCGGGAGCGCGGCGCAGAGCGCGAGGAGCAGCCTGCGCGGCGGCGTCATGCCCGCTGGAACACCGCGTCCTGCGGCGACTCACGCCGAACACAGCGCACGTCCGGCCGGTTGACCGCGAGGTGCAGCAGGATCGGCCAGCAGTCGGACGGATCCGCCCCGACCTCGGCGGCGAGCGCGGCGACGCCCTTGCCGGCGCCGTCGATCGCCGCCAGCAGCCGCTGCTGCAGGTCCAACACCTCGGCGGCGGCCTGCTTGCCGGCCTCCACGCCCGGCTGGTGGAACGCGTTGGTGTCGACGAGCTCCGCGTAGACAGCGACCGTGCGCTCGAACAGCGCCACCAGCGCGCCCAGCACCCGCTCGTCCACGCGGTCGACGCAGATCGTGGCCGAGCTCCGGCCGCTGTCGCGCAGCGCCCGACGCGTGCCCTGCCAGAAGCCGTCCAGGTAGTCGCCCGAGGTCACCCCGGGCTCGACCTCGAAGTGCGGGCCCGCGCGGTCGGTGAGCACGCGGACGAAGGTCACGAAGAAGTCGTGGCGGCCGTCGCGGAGCTGCTGGACGAAGGCGTGCTGGTCGGTCGAGCCCTTGTTGCCGTATACGGTGAGGCCCTGGTGGACCTCGCGGCCCTGGCGGTCCAGGCGCTTGCCGAGCGACTCCATCACCAGCTGCTGCAGGTAGCGGGAGAGCAGCAGCAGGCGGTCCTTGTAGGGCAACACGGCCATCGCCCGATCGCCGCGGCCGCGCCCTTCGTGATGCCAGAAGCAGGCCAGCATGGCGGCAGGGTTGGCGCGCACCTCAGGCGACCGGGTCAGGTCGTCCATCGCCGCCGCGCCGGCCAGGAACGCGCGCACGTCCATCCCGATCAGGGCGCCAGGCAGGAGCCCCACGGCCGAGGTCACCGACGTGCGCCCGCCGACCCAGTCCCACATGGGGAACGTCTGCAGCCAGCCCTCCTCCGCGGCGCGCTGGTGGAGCTTGCTGCCGTCGGTCGTGATCGCGACGGCGCGGGGGCCGAGCGACAGCCCCTCGGCCTCGAGGGCGCGCTGCACCTCGAGCATGCCGTTGCGCGTCTCCGGCGTGCCGCCCGACTTGCTGATCACGACGACGAGCGCGTCCTGCAGCGAGCCGAGCCGCGCCAGCGCCGCGTCGATCCCGTCGGGGTCGGTGTTGTCCAGCACGGTCAGCGACATCGGGGCCGCGGACGACGCGAGCGCGTCGGCGAGCAGCATCGGGCCGAGCGCCGAGCCGCCGATCCCGCACAGCACGACCTCGCGGAACGCGCCGCCCTCCGGCGGCGCGACGCTGCCGTCGTGGACCGCCGCGGCGAACTGCTCGACGTCTTCGACCGTGGCCCGGATCTGCTCGCCGAGGGCAGGATCCGGCGCGAGCCCGGGCGCGCGCAGCCAGAAGTGGCCCACCATGCGGCCCTCGTCCGGGTTGGCGACAGCGCCCGCTTCCAGCGCACCCATCGCGCGCAGCGACGCCTGCAGCGCGGGCTCCAGCGCCGCGAGGTCGTCGTCGGTGAGCGCCGAGTGCGACAGGTCGAGCTCGACGAACGGGTCGTCGAGCACGCTGCGGAGACGGAGATAGCGACCGAAGCGAGAGGAGGTATCCATTGCGACCCGTGCGGACGTCGATGGTAGTCTGCCCGGATGGAGCGCTCCACCGCGATCCTCGTCGCGCTGCTGGCCTTTCTGGCCGCCTTGATCGTGATCGGCGTGCGCGCCTCGCGCCAGACCCGCGACTCCGACGGCTTCTACCTCGGCGGGCGATCCCTGGGGCCTTGGGTGGCGGCGCTGGCCGCCAACGCCAGCTCGAGCTCTGCGTGGAGCATCGTCGGAGCCAGCGGCTTCGCCTACCGGTTCGGACTGACCGCGCTGTGGCTGATCCCCGGCTGCGTCGGCGGCTTCCTGATCAACTGGTTCGTGGTCGCGCCGCGGCTGCGCGCGCAGACCGGCCGCGCGATCACGTTGACGGACTACCTGGCCGGTCCCGAAGGCGCGCCTGGACGGCGCAGCGTGGTCGTGTTCGCGTCCGCGCTGACGCTGGCGTCCCTGCTCACCTATGTCGCCGCCCAGATGCAGGCCGCAGGCGCCGCGTTCGGCCGGGCCTTCCCGGACGTCTTCGCGAGCGACCCCAGCGTCGGGATCGTGATCGGGGCCGTCGTGACCGTGCTCTACACGCTGTTCGGCGGCTACCTCGCCGCGAGCGTGACCGACACGGTCCAGGGCCTGCTGATGGCCGCGGTGGCCGTCGTCGTGCCGGCCGCGGCGATCGTGCACGCCGGCGGGGTCGGCGCGTTCTTCGAGGCCGTGGCGGCTGCCGGGGAGGACGGCGCGTTCCGAGCGCTCGATCCCGGGGTGGACGCCGCGCACTGGCTCGGGCTCGGGGGGCCGCACGACGGCGCCGCGGCGCTCGCCTTCGGCTTCGGACTGGTCGGGATCGGCCTCGGCTACCCGGGGCAGCCGCACGCCGTGAACAAATACATGGGGATGTCGCCGGACGCCTCGATGACGGTGGCGCGCACCGTCGGGCTCACGTGGGCGGTGCTGCTCTACGCGGGCATGCTGACGCTCGGCTGGGCGGTCCGGCTGTGGTTCCCGATGCCGGCAGGTCAGCATGAAGCGGCGATCTACCAGGCCAGCGAACAGCTCCTGCCCGTCGTCGTGGACGGCGTCGTGGTCGCGAGCGTGCTCGCCGCGATCATGTCCACGGTCGACAGCCAACTCCTGGTCTGCGCCAGCAGCGTCAGCCACGACCTCGGCCTGGCGCGGCGCTTCCCTGGACGGATGCTCACCATCGCGCGCGCGACGGTGCTGACGATCGGCCTCGGCGCGCTGGTCGCGGCGCTGCTGCTGCCCAAGGACGTCTTCGGCAACGTGCTGTTCGCCTGGGCGGCGCTCGGCTCGGCGTTCGGCCCCCTGCTGCTCGTCCGCCTCTGCGTCGGGCCGGTCGCGCCGCGCTTTGCGCTGGCCGCGATGACGATCGGCGGCGGCAGCGCGGTGGCGTTCTTCTACGTCAACAAGCTCGGTGTCACCGACGTTCCAGCGGGATTCCTCGACCGGGTCGTCTCGTGGCTGCTCGCGCTCGCCGTGGCGCTGGTAGGCGCCCGGCGCTCAAGAGGTTAGAACGGAGGCGCATGCGCGACTCCTACCTCGTCTTCGGCCAGCCCCGCATCGAGCAAGCCGAGGTCGACGAGGTCGTCGCCAGCATGCAGTCGAGCTGGCTCGGCACCGGCCCCAAGGCGGCCGAGTTCGAGCGCCGCGTCGCGGCCTACAAGGGCGTGCCCCACGCCGTCGGCCTCAACTCGTGCACCGCCGGCCTGCACCTCGCCTGCGTCGTGCTCGGGCTCGAGCCGGGTGACGAGATCGTCACGACGCCCATGACCTTCTGCGCCACGATCAACGCGATCGTGCACGCCGGCGCGACGCCCGTGCTCGCCGACGTCGACCCGGTCACCATGAACCTCGACCCGGCCGCAGTGCGCGCCGCGATCACGCCGCGCACGCGCGCCATCCTCCCGGTGCACTTCGCGGGGCGGCCCTGCGCCATGGACGAGCTGATGGCGATCGCGCGACAGCACGACCTCAAGGTGATCGAGGACTGCGCGCACGCGATCGAGACCGAGTACCGAGGACAGAAGGCCGGCACGATCGGCGACCTCGGCGTGCTCAGCTTCTACTCGACGAAGAACATCGTCACCGGCGAAGGCGGGATGGTCCTGACGCGCGACGCCGACCTGGCGCGTCGGACCAAGACGATGGGGCTGCACGGCATGTCGCACGACGCATGGAGCCGGTTCAGCGACGACGGCTACCGGCACTACGACGTCGAGCAGTTCGGCTTCAAGTACAACATGATGGACCTGCAGGCCGCGATCGGCATGCACCAGATCGCGCGCGTCGAGGCCTACTGGCAGCGACGCGCCGAGGTGTGGGGTCGCTACATGGAGGCCTTCGCGGACTTGCCGGTGACCCTGCCGGCGCCGTGCCCCGACGACGAACGCCACGCGCTGCACCTGTTCACGGTGCTCGTCGACGAGCAGGAGGCCGGGCTGAGCCGAGACCGCGCGCTCCTCGCGCTGCACGAGCAGAACATCGGGACCGGGGTGCACTACCGCTCGATCCCCGACCTCAAGGTCTACCGCGAGCGCTTCGGGTGGCGGTCCGAGGCGTGGCCGAACGCCAAGCGCATCGGGGACCGCACGCTCTCCCTGCCGCTGTCCGCTCGGCTCAGCGACCAGGACGTCGAAGACGTCGTCCACGCCGTGCGCGCCGCGCTGCGCGGCTGAGGCGCACGGCACAGGAGAGCCGTCCTCTCCGTGCCGCAGGCCAGGCGCAGCCTTCGGCGCGCCTTCCGTGAAGCTAGCCCTCGGTGATGCGCTCGATGTCCGCGCCGATCCCCTGCAGCTTGTTCTCGATCCGCTCGTAGCCGCGGTCGATGTGGTAGACGCGGCGCACGTCCGTCGCGCCGCGCGCGACGAGCCCGGCCAGCACGAGGCTCGCCGACGCGCGCAGGTCGCTCGCCATCACGGGCGCGCCGCGCAGCTCCTCGGTGCCTTCGATGATCGCGCTGGGACCTTCGCGCCGGATGCGCGCGCCCAGGCGCTGCAGCTCCGACGCGTGGATGAAGCGCTCCGGGTAGATCTTCTCGGTGATCACCGAGACCCCCTGCGCGCGCGTCATCAGCGCCATGAACTGCGCCTGGAGATCGGTCGGGAACCCCGGGTAGGCCATGGTCGTCACGTCCACCGCCTTGAGCTGGCCCGACGACGTCGGCATCACGCGGATCGTGTCCTCGCCGACCTCGAGCTGCGCTCCCGCAGCGCGCAGCCGGTCGACGACCGCGAGCAGGTGCATGGGTCGACAGTGCGTGACGGTCACGTCGCTGTTGAGCATCACAGCGCCGCACAGGAACGTCCCCGCCTCGATGCGGTCGGGGATCATGTCCCACTCGCAGCCGTGCAGGGTGTCGACGCCCTCGATCGTCAGCAGGTGTCCGCCGATGCCCGAGATGCGCGCGCCGCAGGCGTTGAGGAAGTGGCAGAGGTCCTCGATCTCCGGCTCCATGGCCGCGCACTCGAGGTGCGTCGTGCCGGTGCCGAGCGTCGCCGCCATCAACACGTTGGCCGTGCCGAGCACGGTCGAGCCCATGTTGCCGCCGAGGAAGCAGACGCCGCCGGTCGGCCGGCCGCTCAAGGTGACGTAGCCGTCGCCGAGATCGACCTTGCCGCCGATGTCCCGCAGACCCTTAATGTGCAGGTCCACCGGCCGGTGCCCGAAGACGCACCCGCCCGGGTAGCTGACCCGCGCGACCCCGCGTCGAGCCCACAGCGGACCGAGCACGACGAAGCTGGCGCGCATCGTGCGGACGAGGTCATACGGCGCCTCGTAGACCGTCTTGTCCCGCGCCTCCAGCTCGAGCGATCCGTCCGGGCGCCAGGAGTGCCAGACTCCGAGCTTGCCGAGGATCCGCAGCAGGTTCTCGACGTCTTTGAGCCGCGGCATGTTGCGCAGCAGGATCGGACCGTCGATGAGCAGCGACGCCGCCAGGATCGGCAGCGCGCCATTCTTGCTTCCGGAAACACGCACGGTGCCGCGCAACCCGCGGCCACCCCGGATACGAATTCTATCCAAGGACCCCTCCGATGACCGTCGCCCCCGTCGAAGCGGGTTCTCGACAGTCTTTGCACACTGGTGAGAACGAGAAAGCCGCCGCAAACCCAGCCGCAGATCCCAGTTGCCCTCGCGAGGGCCTCGGCCTGGGGCGAGCTCCTGAGCAGTTCGTCAGGAGTTATCCACAGGCACGCAACTGGCTGACCGATCCACGCCGCTACGGCGGGCCGTAGTCTGACGACCGGACACCGCCGACGCAAGCACACGGTCGAAGTTCTTCCTCTAATCTACCGCTGATCTTTGCCCGCCTCAGTCCTCGGCGCCGGGCGCATCGAACGCGTGCTCGGCGAGGTCGACCACCACCTCCACGTCGGCGCCCACGCTCCGGCAGCGGAGCACGCGCTCGCCGCCGCGGTCGAGCACGAACAGCTCACCCGAGTCCGCGACCGCGACCGCGACCGGGTCCGAGCAGACCGAGGCGAGCGGCCCCATCGCCATCGGGCTGCCGTCGCGGCGCAGCCCGATCAGCGCGGCCTCGTCGCCCACCTGGTCGACCACGACCAGCGAACGGTCCGGCAGGCGGACCAAGGACGTGGGGCGGTGGGTGCGGCTCCCGTCGCCGCAGAGCGCCCGCTCCTGGACGAAGCCTCCGCCGGGCCCAAACAGCTGCAGCCGGCCGCGCAGGGTGTCCGCGACGACGAGGCCGTGCGCGTCGCAGTGGATGCCGCGGGGCGCGCCCCAGCGCTCGCCCGCTTCACCGCGGGCGGCGAGCGCCTGCAGCGCGTTGCCGTGCACGTCGAAGCACTGCACGCCGCGGCGGCGCGGGCGCTCGCCGAGCGCGACCCAGACGCGGTCGCCGTGACACGCCACCGCGTGGGGCCGGTCGAGCACGCCCAGGTTGTCGCGGCCGCGGTCACCTGACGCCGGCGGCCGGAGGCCGACATCGCCGAGGTGCTGACCGAACGCGTTGTAGCGCCGCACGCAGTGGTTCTGCGGGTCCGCGACGAACAGCCGGAACCGAGCGTCGACGGCGACGCCGGCGGCGTCGGAGAAGCCGGAGGCGCCCACCGGGGTCGTCCACGAGGACATCCGCTCGCGCGCGTCGAGGTCGAACAGGAACACGTGGCCGCGGCCCGCGGACCAGGTGACGCACAGCAAGTTGTTTCGGACCGCGAGGCCGCCGATCATCGCGCCGATGTTACCCGCTTTGCGCGCGCGCCCTCGCCGGTTGTCCGTCGGATGGAGCTGCGTGCTCGCGGGCTGCTCGGCGCTGCCGCCGTCCGGCTACCCGGCGCACGTCGACTACCGCTTCGACGTCCGGCTCACGGTCGGCGCCGACGGCTCGCTGCCGCTGCCGGCGTCGCAGCGAGACCTCGTGGTCCGCGCGCTCGAGGTCCACCCGGCGCCGATCGCGGAGCGCTTCACGGACGGCGTCCGCGCGCTGTCCTACCCGCCGCACACCGAAGTGCGCGCGCGCGGCGAGGTGCGCGCTTACCGCCGCAGCGACGGATCCCTGCCGACGCTGCCAGCGCTGGTCGAGGGCGCCGGGAGGCCGCGATGACGGACCGCGCGCAGAGACCTCGCGTCGTCGTCGAACCCGGCACGGGCAGGCCGGTGCTGATGGCGCCCGAGCGGCAGCAGCGGCCCATGCACACCGGCAGCCGCAAGGTCTCGGCGCGGTGCCCGTTCTGCGCCGGCCATGAAGCCGACACCCCGGTCGAACGCGACGCCGTCCGCGACGCAGACGGCGCGTGGCTGGCGCGCGCGTTCGAGAACAAGTATCCCGCGACGCGCCACCACGAGGTCGTCGCCGAAGGGGGCGCCCATCACGAGCACCCGTGCGACCTGGACCGCGCGGCGTGGCGCGCGGCCCTGGAGCTGTGGCAGCGGCGCGTGCGCCGCATGGAGCTCGACGACGGGCTCGCGCACGCCTTCTTGTTCAAGAACGTCGGCGCCCGCGCCGGCGCGTCGATCGCGCACAACCACAGCCAGGTGATCGGGCTCGAGCAGCTCCCGCCGCGGCTGCAGCTCGAGCTCGAGCAGCAGCGCGCCGCGGGCAGGTGCCACGTGTGCACGGTCGCCGCGCGGGCGGCGACGGACGACCGCGAGGTGTGGGCCGGCGACGGCTTCGTCGCGTTCGCGCCGGACCCGCCGAAGCTGCCGTTCGAGACGTGGCTGGCGCCGCGGAGCTGCGCGCACGACTTCTTCGAGGCCGACCTGGACGCGCTCGCCGCGGCCATGCAGGCGTGGTTCCGCGGCCTCGACCGCGCGCTGGACCGCCCGGCGTGCAACCTCTGGCTCCACCGCGTGGGCGCCGGCCAGCTCGCTGCCGGCGAGCGCTTCCACTGGCACTTCGAGCTGCAGCCGCGCACCGGCCAGCTCGCGGGCCTGGAGCTCGGCGGGGACATGTACATCAACTCGGTCCCGCCCCAGCTCACCGCGCAGCGCATGCGCGACCCCGCCGCGGGCTAGCGCGCGTTTCTGCGCCTACCCGTTGCGCGCAGGCGGGCGCGACGCGACAGTCCGGGGCGCACTCTCCGCCTCTCGCCGCTCGTTCCCGAATGACGAACCAACCCAAACAGCAGTGGGGCTCGCGCCTCGGGGTCATCCTCGCTGTGTCCGGCTCCGCGGTCGGCCTCGGCAACTTCTTGCGCTTCCCGGGTCAGGCAGCCGCCAACGGAGGCGGCGCCTTCATGATCCCCTACATCCTGGCGCTGCTGCTGCTCGGCATTCCGATCGGCTGGGCGGAGTGGACCATGGGCCGCTACGGCGGCCGCAAGGGCTTCCATTCAGCGCCGGCGATCATCGGCATCTGGTGCAAGGGTGCGATCGGCCGCTACCTCGGCGGCTTCGGCGTGCTGATCCCGCTAGGCGTCTACTTTTGGTACGTGTTGGTCGAGACGTGGTGCCTCTACTACGTGCTCGGATATCTGGGCATCGTCGACGGCATTGGCCTCGATCCCAGCGCTCAGGACGTCGCCGCGCAGTCGGCCCAGTCCACGGCCTACCTCAACGAGGTCACCGGCGACGCAGCGAACGGTGCGCTCTTCAGCGGCGGGTTGCATCCGATCGTCTGGACGTTCTTCCTGGTCGCAGCGATCAACATCTTCTTCGTGTTCCGCGGCATCAGCAAGGGAATCGAAGCGGTCTGCAAGGCCGCGATGCCAGTGATGGCGGTGCTGGGCGTCATCATGCTGGTCCGCGTCCTGACCCTCCCGGACAACCAACCCGATGGCTACGACGAGAAGATCTCGGTCTCACACGGCCTCGGCTTCATCTGGAACCCGCAGCTCGATGCGCTGGGTAACTTCAAGACGTGGCTCGCTGCAGCAGGCCAGATCTTCTTCAGCCTGTCGGTCGGGTTCGGCGTGATCATCAACTATGCCTCCTACATGAAGAAGTCGGACGACGTCGTCTTGTCCGGCCTCACGGCCTCCGCCACGAACGAGTTCTTCGAGGTCGTGCTCGGCGGGTTGATCACGATCACGGCGTCCGTCGTCTTCGTAGGCGTCGCAGCTACCATGGAGGGCGCCAGCGGCGGCTCTGTCAGCCTTGGCTTCAAGACGTTGCCGATGGTCTTCGCGCAGATGCCGGGCGGGACATTCTTCGGCGCCTCGTTCTTCTTGATCCTGTTCCTCGCGGCGATCACCAGCTCCCTCTCGATGCTCCAGCCGACGAAGGCGTTCTTCGAGGAGAGCCTGGGCATCACCCGTAAGGCCTCCACCGCGCTGGTCACCGCCTGGGGGCTCGTGGGCAACTTCTTCGTGCTGTGGTTCAGCCGCGGCGGGATCGCACTAGGACAGATCGACTTCTGGGTCGGGACGTTCTTCATCCTCGTGGTTGCGGCGATCCAGATCATCGCCTTCGGCTGGATCTTCGGCGTCGACAAGGCCATCGCCGAGGCTCACGAGGGGGCGAACATGAGGATCCCGAAGATCTTCCGTTTCATCATCAAATACGTCTCGCCGACGTTCCTGCTGGTGGTGATCGGCGGCTTCTGCATCAGCAACCTGCCGGACTCGACGGATCAAGATGGCAACGTGAAGCTCGGCGAGTTCTCCAAAGTGATGGAGACTCCCGAGGCTCGTTACACCTGGATCCTGATCCTTCTCACCATCGGCGGGATCATGGCGATCACC
>JBMHDP010000120.1:0-31749 GCA_049889335.1 Planctomycetota bacterium | reverse complement strand
GTCGCCGACCTGGACGGAGACACCGTGCTGGACATGGCCGTCGTCAGCTTGACCGGCGAACTGCGCGTGCTGCTGGGCACCGGCGCGACGTTCACGCTCGGCCAACAGCTGCAGCTGGGCGGGCTGCCGCTCTGGCTGTCGGGCGGGGACTTCGACCAGGACGGCGACGAGGACCTCGTGGTCGTGCGCAGCGACGCACAGGAGACCAACATCCTCGCCAACGACGGCAACGGCTCGTTCACGCTCGCCGGCTCGATCGCGTCCGGCGCGGACGCGCTGGCCGTCGCCGTGGGGGACCTCAACGGCGACGGGATTCTCGACGTAGCGGTCTCGCGTCCGAGCCAACCCGAGGTCGTCTGCGGCTTCGGGGACGGCGCGCTGGGGTTCACCAATCAGACCGCGCTCGCGCTGCCGGGCGGCGGCACGGCCTTCCACCTCGCGGTCGGGGACGCCGACCGTGACGGGGACAACGACCTCGTCGTCGCCGACACCGCGCTGTCGCGCCTCGTGCTGTTCTCGGGGCAGACCGGGGGCGCGGGGCAGACCGGGGGTGCTGGGATCGGGGCGGAGGTCTGCCAGCTCGACGTGCCGGGCGTGCCCGGCGCGGTCACCTTCGGCGACCTCAACGCCGACGGGCTCGAGGACGTCGTGGTGTCGGCCTTCGCCGGCGACCGCTTCGTCGTGATCACCGACATTCAGCCCCCGACGCCGGCGGCAGGCGGCGGCGTCGCTTCGTGCGCCTACTCCTCCTTCGACGTCGACGTGCCCGCGCAGCCGACGTTCGCGTCGATCGGCGACGTGACCGGGGACGGCCTGAACGACCTCGTCGGCTGCCTCGCGTTCCACGCCACGATCGCCGTGGTGCCGGGTGTGGCGGGCGGCGCGCTCGGCGACCCGATCGTGTTCGACTCGACCGGCCTGCCGCTGCGGCCCTTCATCGGGGACTTCGACCAGAACGGACAGGACGACGTCGCCGCGCTCTCGGGCCTCGGCGACCGGATCAACCTCTGGCTCGCCGGCGCGGACGGCCGCCTCAACGGCGCCCGGAGCTACGCGTCCTCGCTGCCCACGGCCGCCTGGCTGGAGGGCGCAGACTTCGACGGCGACGGCGACTTGGAGGTCGTCACCGGCAGCACCAGCGACACGAACATCGCGGTGCTCGGCGGCGCGGGACAGCTCGACCTGGAGCTGTCGCTCGACGTCGGCGCAGAGATCTACCAGCTGAAGGCCGCGGACCTGGACGCCGACGGGCGGCAGGACCTGGTCGTCGGCGTCGCCGGCGGCGTGCGCCTGCTGCGCAACACGTCGACCCCCGGCGCCTACAGCTTCGAGGTCCTGGCGGCCTCGCCCGTGGCGCTGGGCGGCGGCAGCTACCCGTTCGGCATCGAGGTCGTCGACTACGACGCCGACGACCGCCTCGACCTGGTCGTCTGTGACTACCTCGGCGGTGGTCTGCACATGGTCCCCGGCACGGCCACGCCGTTCGAGTTCGGAGCCGAGGTCGTCGTCAACGTCGGCGGCGGCCCGGTCGAGGTCGCGGCCGCGGACTTCACCGGCGACGGGCTGCAGGACTTCGCCGTGTCCCGCACCAACCAGTCGGACATCGCCATCCTCCGCAACGACGGCGGCGGCCAGTTCGTCGAGAGCTTCGCGGTTCCGGTCGGCCTGTCGCCGAACTACCTCGTCACGGCGGACTTCAACCGCGACGGCCGCGCGGACCTGGTGGTCAGCAACGCCACCTCGGGCACGGTCTCGGTCCTGTTCGGCGGGCAGACCGGCTTCACCGGGAGCGACTACCCCGCGGGCTCGGCGCCGACCGCGCTGATGGCCGAGGACCTGACGGGCGACGGGATCGACGACATCCTGGTCGCCTCCCTGCAGAGCGGGGACTTCCGCGTCCTCGTGGGCGACGGCGCGGGCGGCTTCCCGCTGCTGCCGAGCTTCCCGGGGACGCTCGGCGCGAGCGACGCCGTGCTCCAGGACATGACGGGCGACGGCCTGCCGGAGCTGTTGATCTCCAGCCTCGTGACCGACCGCGTCTCGCTGGTCCGCAACATTCGTCAGTGATTCGAGCGCGCGGCCGCGGCACGCTGCGCACGCCCCGCAACCCGCAACCCTCGCTCCCCACGTGACCGACGACCTCATGGGGGTGATCCTTGCCGCCGGCAAGGGCACCCGGATGCGCCCGTTCTCCGAGCACTGGCCGAAGCCGATCCTGCCCGTGCTGGGCAAGCCGCTGATGGCCTACCAGCTGGAGATGATGGCGAGCATGGGGATCCGCAAGGTGGTCGTGGTCGTCGGCCACCTCGGCCACGAAGTCGTCCGCGCGCTCGGCGACGGCAGCGCCTGGGGCGTCTCCATCCAGTACGTCGAGCAGGAGGAGATGCTCGGCATCGCGCACGCGGTCGGCCGGCTCGAGGCGCACGTCGACCGGCCCTTCTTCCTGTTCCTCGGCGACATCTTCTTCGTCACCGAGAACCTGGACGAGATGTTGATCCGGTTCCGCCGCGATCAGCTGGGCGGCGTGCTCGCGTGCAAGCGCGAGCCGGACCTCGAGGCCATGAAGCGCAACTTCGCGGTCATCGCGGGAGACGACGGGGTCGTGACCCGGGTGGTGGAGAAGCCGCGGTTCCCTCGCACCGACCTGAAGGGCTGCGGCATCTACCTGTTCGACCAGAGCTTCTTCGACGCCGTCCGTCGAACGCCGAGGACGGCGCTGCGCAACGAGTACGAGATCACCGACGCCATCCAGATCTTCCTCGACGACGGCTACTCCGTCGCCGCGGCGGAGGTGGTCAAGGCCGACATGAACGTCAGCTACCCCAAGGACCTGTTGGACCTCAACCTGCTCCTGCTCGAGCAGCGCGGCGGCGACTCCTGGGTCGCGGACGGGGTCGAAGGCGTCGACGGCGCGACCCTCCGCCGCTCGGTGGTGATGGCGGGGAGCCGGCTGGGCGCGGGCGCGGAGCTGGAGGAGTGCCTCTGCTTCCCGGGCGCGACGGTGCCCGCAGGGCGCGCGCGTCGACGGGCGATCTTCACCGCGGACAGCGAGATCCGCTGCGCGCCGGACGCGTAGCGCTCGGGCGTCATGCGGGGCGCCGCTGGCGGGATCCGCGCGGTGCCAACGGAATTCTGACGCCGTCCCGGGCCTCTGACCTCGCTGGCAACGCGGCGTAGGGGCGGGCGCAGGCGGGAGCGGTTGAAGGCGCCCGATTTTGTGCCATTC
Source organism: Planctomycetota bacterium (assembly GCA_049889335.1). GTDB lineage: Bacteria > Planctomycetota > UBA1135 > UBA1135 > UBA2386. The sequence continues at coordinate 28,523 of JBMHDP010000120.1, read as the reverse complement.
TTTACAGAGGCTGCCCCCTCCCCGGCCACCGGTCGGCATTGATCCCCCCAGCTATTCCATGCGTCTTCCCACACTTGCGATCGCGGCTGCCCTCGGCACGTGCGCGGTCACAGCCGCACAGCAGCGCCTCCCCGAACCGGGCGCCCTCACCTTCGCCGAAGCCAACCGCCTCGCCGCCCAGCCGCGGTGGCTCTCCCTCAAGCACGGGGACTTCGACACCAGCGGGGAGCAGCCGGCCATCGCAGCCGACCTCCAGCGCGCACCGGCCGCGGCGCGCTACCACGTGATCCAGCTCGAAGGCCCGATCCGTGAACAGCAGAAGCAGCGGCTCCGGGCGCGCGGGCTCGACGTGCTCGACTACGTGCCGAACAACGCGTTCATCGTTCGCGGCGCGGCCGCGCAGGTCGCGGCGGCCGTCGCGGCGAACGAGGCCGTCTGGTCGGCGCCGCTCCACCCCGCCTGGCGCATCGACCCGCTCCTGCTGCAGGCGCCGCTCACCGGGCGGGTCACCGTCCTGGGCTTCGACGGCGTGCCCGCCGCGCAGCTAGTCGAGCAGCTGGAGGCCGCGGGCGCGGTCGTCGCCGAGCAGAACCCGGTCGACACGCGCTGGCTGATAGTCGCGACGGTCGCGCAAGAGGGCCTCAAGGCGCTCGCGCGCTGCGTCGACGTGCAGTGGGTCGAGGCCGAGAGCGTGGTCTCGCCGCGCAACAGCCAGATGGTCTGGACCGTGCAGTCGGGCGTCGCCGGACAGACGCCGATCTGGAACCAGGGCCTGCACGGCGAGGGGCAGATCATCGGCCACATGGACGGGGGCATCGGCAGCAACTCCTGCTACTTCAACGACCCGAACGGCAACCCGATCGGGCCGAACCACCGCAAGATCGTCTACCGGTCCGGGAGCAGCAACGGCAACCTGCACGGCATGCACACGGCGGGCACCGCCTGCGGCGACGCGCAGCCGATGAACGGCAGCACGTCGAACCGCGGGATCGCCTACATGTCGAAGCTCGCGCACAGCGCGGACTACTCGGCGAGCGTGTTCTACTCGCGTGCGACGACGCACCGGAACAACGGCGCGCGCCTGCACACCAACTCGTGGGGCAACGACGGGACGACCGCCTACAACTCGCACTGCAACGCGATCGACCTGTTCCAGTGGAACTTCGAGGACAACCTGATCTTCTTCGCGGAGACGAACCTCTCGACGCTCCGCAACCCGGAGAACGCGAAGAACCTCGTCGCGGTCGGCAACGGCCAGAACGGCAACGCCGCCAACGGCAAGTGCGGGGGCGGCGTCGGTCCGACGGCGGACGGTCGGCAGAAGCCCGACCTGTTCACGCCGGGGTGCAGCATCGTCTCGATGAGCACGAGCAACTGCGGGACGACGTCGCTGACCGGCACCAGCATGGCGTGCCCGGGCGCGGCTGGCTCGGCCGCGCTGGTGCGGCAGTACTTCACCGAGGGTTACTACCCGACCGGCGTCGCGACCCCGGGCAACGCGCTCGTCCCGACCAACGCGCTGATGAAGGCCGTGCTGCTGAACTCGTGCCGTGACATGACCGGCGTCAGCGGCTACCCGAACAGCACGGAGGGGTGGGGCCGCCTCGTGCTCGACGACTCGCTGTTCTTCACCGGCGACAGCGACAAGCTCTGGGTGTTCGACCAGCGCCGCAACGGCGGCGTGTCGACCGGCGACGTGCGCTCCTTCCAGCTGCAGGTGCTGAGCTCCAGCCGGCCGCTGGAGGTGACGCTCTGCTTCACGGACTACCCGGGCACGGTCAACTCCTCCAACCCGGTCGTCAACAACCTCAATCTCGTGGTGACCGCGCCCAACGGCGCCGTCTACCGGGGCAACGTCTTCGCAGGCGGCTGGTCGACGACGGGCGGCGTGGTGGACCTCAAGAACAACGTCGAGCGCGTCGCGATCCCGTCGCCGCAGGTCGGTCCGTGGACGTTTGAGGTCACGGCCGCTTCGGTCCCGACGGGGCCGTCCGGCTTCGCGATCTGCGCGTCGGGTGACGTGGACGCGGGCGCCGGCTTCGCGTCGTTCGGCGCGTTCGGGGTGGGCTGCGCCAGCTCGGAGCCGATCCCCGAGCCGCCCTGCGCGGAGTGGAACGGCGCCGGCGGCGCGCTGACCAACGTGACGACGGCCGACGAGTGGGTCTTCCGGATCACCAGCACCCAGCCGCAGCAGATCGAGAGCTTCGAGCTGTTCTGCGCGTCGGTCAGCGGCGCGCCGGTCACCGTGCCGGCGCGGCTCTACGCCGGTTCGACCCCCGGCGCCGCTCCGATCGCGACCACCACGATGACGATCGGCGGCACGCCAGGGTTCTACGAGGCGACCTTCAACGCGCCGGTCTCGGTCGGCGGCGCCTACTTCGTCGGCGTGGACACCTCGGCCCTCGACGTCTACCTCGCCGAGGTCACCGCCGGCACCTTCAACGTCGCCTACCGGCGCGCGAGCAGCGCGGCCCCGTGGGCGGTGCAGGTGACGCGGCCCAGCTACCGCGTCCGCTGCGTGCCGGACTACAAGGTGCCCGAGCTGGACAACGCGGGCCTGCCGCAGCTCGGCGGCAGCTTCGCGGTGTCGCTGGCGGAGGCGCCTGCGGCGACGTTCGCCTTGCTGGCGCAGGGGCTCTCCGACCAGACCTACTCCGGCGGCGCGCTGCCGGTGACCCTGCCCACCACGCAAGGCTGCGACCTGCTGGTCTCGCCCGACGTGACCGAGGTCCTGCTGACCAACGCCGTCGGCGCGGCGAGCAGGGTCGTCGCGGTGCCGAACTCGGGCGCGCTCACTGGGCTCGACGTGTTCTACCAGTGGATCGTGCGCGACGTCGCCGCCAACCCGCTGGGCGTCGTGACCTCCAACGGCGGTCGCGCGAGGCTGGGTCAGTAGAGGCTGGGTCAGGAGCGCCCGAGCCCTGCGCGGCCCGCGCCGCGACGCCACCCCGCGCGTGGCGCCGACCAGCTCGGCGCCGGCGCGCGAGGATTTGGGGCGGCCGGGAACTAAGCTGAGCGCGATGCTCAGCACGCTCGTCCTCGGCGCGTCCCTGCTCCTCCCTGCGCCTCAGGCGCCGACGCCGAAGCCCGCCCACCCCTGGTCGGAGCTGATCCTCCAGGGCGGCGTCGTTTGGACCGGCGGCGAGCCCTGGCGCGAGGGGGTCGACATCAGCTGCCGCTACCAGCAGCTCGAGTGGCCGTCCGCGCGTCACGCAGGTCACGTCGTCGTGCAGCTGCCGGCAGGCGCCTTCGTGATGCCGGGCCTGCAGGACGCGCACGGACACCTGCTCGGTCTCGGCAGCTCGCTGGTCGAGGTCGACCTCGTGGGGACGAGGAGCTTCGCCGAGGTCGTCGAGAAGGCGCGCGTGGCCGCCGCGACGCTGCCCCCTGGCGCCTGGGTCGTCGGGCGCGGATGGGACCAGAACGACTGGGACGACAAGCGCATGCCCAACCACCGCCTCCTGAGCGAGGCCGTCCCCGAGCACCCGGTGTGGTTCACGCGGGTCGACGGGCACGCGGGCCTCGCCAACCCGCGCGCGCGGGACGCCGCGCAGATCACGCGGCGGAGCGTGGCGCCCAGCGGCGGGGAGATCCTGTTCGACGAGGCGGGCGAGCCCACCGGCGTGCTGGTCGACGCGGCGATGGGGGCCGTGCCCGAGCCCGGGCTGGAGCCGGCGGAGATCCGGCGCCGCCTGCTGTTCGCGCAGGCGGAGTGCCTCCGGCACGGCTTGACCTGCGTGCACGACATGGGGGTCAGCGCGCAGGTGTTGGAGCAGCTCGTCCAGCTGCACCGCGAGAAGAAGTGGTTCTTGCGGACCTACGTGCTCCTCACCCCGTCCGAGCGCGCGCTGATCGCGCGCGGGCCGTGGCAGACTCCTGACGGCGTGATCACGGTGCGCGGGGTCAAGGCCTACGCGGACGGCGCGCTCGGCTCGCGCGGCGCCGCGCTCCTGGAGCCGTACACGGACCGACCCGGCACGCGCGGCCTCGTCTCGCTGCCCAAGGGCGCGATCCTGGCGCTCGCGCAGTTCTGCGCAGACAGCGACATGCAGCTGGTCACCCACGCGATCGGCGACAAGGCCAACCGCGACGTGCTGAACGCCTACGCCGAGGTCCAGGTCGACGGCGGGCTCGCGGGGCGCCGGTTCCGCGTCGAGCATGCTCAGGTCATCGCCGCCGACGACTTCGAGCGCTTCGCCGAGCTGGGAGTGCTGCCGTCGATGCAGCCGACGCACCTCACCTCGGACATGCCGTGGGCCCCCGATCGACTGGGGCCCGAGCGGACGCTGCGCGCCTACGCGTGGCGCACCTTCCACGAGCTGGGCGTCGTGGTCCCGTTCGGGAGCGACTTCCCGGTCGAGTCCGTCGATCCGCGCCGTGGCATCTACGCTGCGGTCACCACCCGCGCGCTGGGATCGGACGACGAGCTGCGGCCCGACCAGAAGCTCGGCCGGGAGCGAGCGCTGCGGGGGTTCACCTACGACGCGGCGTACGGCCGTCACGCCGAGCAGCGCCTGGGGACCATCGAGCGGCGGAAGTACGCCGACCTGACGGTCTTCGACCGGGACCTGCGGACGTGCCGTGAGGCCGAGCTGCTCGAAGCCAAGGTGCTGCTGACAATCATCGGCGGCCGCATCGTCTACGACGGCCGGGGCCAGTGAGCGCGCCGCGGTTGCGGTTGGCAAGCGGCGCCCGTTGGCCGTAGAACGGCGCCATGGCGTCCGGGTCGGCACCGCGCTCCTACGAGCAGAAGGTCGCGCAGCTGCGCGCGGAGCTCGAGCAGCTGCCGGGAGCGGTGGTCGCGTTCTCGGGGGGCGTCGACTCGACGGTGCTGCTGCACGCGTGCCGCCGCGCGCTCGGCGACCGGGTCGTGGCCGTCACCGCAGACTCCCCGTCCCTGCCGCGGCAGGAGCTCCAGGAGGCCCGCGAGCTGGCGGCGTGCGTCGGCGCGCGCCACGTGGAGCTGCGCACCGACGAGCTGGCGCGGGACGGCTACCGCGCCAACGCCGGCGACCGGTGTTACCACTGCAAGAAGGAGCTCTTCGTGCGCGTCGCCGAGCGGCGCGAGGAGATCGCGCCCGCAGGCTGGAGCGTCGTCTACGGCGCGATCACGGACGACCTCGGCGATCACCGCCCGGGCCATCGCGCCGCCGCCGAGCACGACGTGCGCGCGCCGCTGGTTGACGCCGGCCTCGGTAAGGACGACGTGCGCCGATACGCGCGCGAAGCGGGGCTGGCGGTCGCCGAGAAGCCGAGCTTCGCGTGTCTGTCCTCCCGGGTGCCCTACGGCGAGCCGATCGACCGCGCGGTCCTGGGGCAGATCGAGCAGGCCGAGGCCGCCTTGCGCGCGCGCGGCTTCCGTCAGCTGCGGGTGCGCCACCACGACCGCCTGGCGCGCGTCGAGGTCGCGCCGGACGAGCTGGAGCGCGCCTTCGCGCATCGGGAGCAGATCGGCCGCGACCTCCAGGCCTGTGGCTACACTTTTGTCTCGCTGGACGTGTTCGGCTACCGCTCGGGCGCGATGAACCTGCTGTTGGAAGCTGACGACCGATGACCCCTACCCCGCACGCAGCGGCGGCGCTCCTCGCGCTCGCCGCGTCTCTCCCGGCGCAGAAGTCCTCGATCATCGAGGAGCGCGTGCGCGAGACCGTCACGTGGCTCGCGAGCGACGAGCGCAGCGGCCGCGACACCGGCAGTGAGGAGCTCGAGCAGGCCAGCCAGTGGCTCGCCAAGCGGTTCGCCGACGCCGGGCTCAAGCAGGTCCGCGAGGGCTCGTGGTTCCACGAGTTCTCGCTGCCCGCCGTGCGGATCGACTCCGCGGCCGTCGAGCTGACGCTGACGCGGAAGATCGGCGACGACAGCGAAGGGTTCGAGCTGCGGGCCGACGTCGACGTACGGCAGTGGCTGCCGTCGGACGGGCTCCAGGGCGACGAACCCTGCACCGTCGCGAAGGCCGATGACCCGGTGCTGCAGCGGCTGCTGCGGGCGCGCTCGGCGCGTCGACCGGTCGTCATCGAGCTGCCGACGTCCCACCCCTTCTGGTCGCAGAGCGAGGGCGCCCACACCGTGTTGACGCGCCGGCGGCAGGCCGCGCGGCCGATGCTGCTGGTCCGGGAAGGACTCCTGCCGGCGCCGCCGAAGGGCGACAAGCGCGTCGAGTGGACCGCGGCGTGGTCGGTCGGGGCTCCCGAGCAGGTCGAGGTGCCGCAGCGAAACGTGGTGGCGATGCTGCCGGCGGCCGACGACAGCCCGCTCCGCGACCAGTACGTCGTGGTGAGCGCGCACTACGATCACGTCGGCGTCGGCAGCGCGCTGGACGGCGACAACATCTACAACGGCGCCGACGACAACGCGACCGGGACCACGGCCGTGGTGCTGCTCGCCGAGGCGCTCGCGGAGCGACGGCTGCGACGCAACGTGCTGTTCGTCTGCTTCGCTGCCGAGGAGAAGGGGCTCCGCGGTTCGCGCGCCTTCTGCGAGCGTCCGCCGGTGCCGCTCGACCGGGTCTCCGCCAACCTCAACATCGAGATGATCGGTCGGCCCGAAGCGGGCAACGAGCAGAAGTGCTGGATCACGGGGGCAGGCTACAGCGACTTCGCCGCGGTCTGCGAGCAGGCGCTGGCGACCGAGCAGGTCGCAGTGGTGCCGTTCAAGATGGCCAACTCGCTGTTCGGCGCCAGCGACAACGCGTCGTTCGCGGCCAAGGGCGTCGTCGCCCACTCGGTGAGCGCAGGCTCCTTGCACGAGGACTACCACCAACCTGGCGACGAGGTCGCCAAGCTCGACATCCCGCACATGACGAAGATCATCCGCGGCTTGTTCGACGTGACGGTCGCGCTCGCCGACCGGGACGGAGACCTGGCGTGGACGGAGCGCGGGCGGGCGCTGGTCGACCGCCTCAAGCGCCGCGGGCGCTGAGGCGCGCTCGTAAAGGCGCGGCGGCGCGGGGCCCGACGAGCCCTGCTAGCTGCCGTTCTGGCCGCGGTTGCGGATGATCACCGGCGCGCTCAGGCGTCTGCCTTCGGTCCGCTCGACGGGCGGGTCCAGCGGCTCCTCGGGCTCGACCAACTCGGCGTCGCAGCGGATCCTCCATCCCCAGCCGTCCTGCAGGTGCACCGCATAGGTCGGGGTCCGCAGTTCGTCGGCGTAGTAGCTGCCGCGGCCGATCGGCTGGGGGGATGGCACGACCAGGTGACAGCTCTGCGAGGAGACGATCCGGCCTTCGTTGTCCAGCACATCGAGGCTCACCCAGCTCTGCACGACGGGCTTGGGGGTGCGGTTCTGGTAGTGGAACCGGCACTTGAGGTAGGCGCCGCCAGGGAACCCCTCCAGCAGGATCTCCCGTACGGTCACCCGTCCGTGTCCTTCGAAGTCGAACTGGTGGGTCCCGATGTTCTGCTCACGAAACACCTGCTGGGCCCGCTGGAACTCGCGCAGCTCGACTTCGAGCACGTGCTCGGGCACGGCGCCGGGTGTCCGCGCCGCGGTGGGGGCGGCACAGCTCGCGGTCAGCAGGAGCAGGAGGGTCACGCTGATGTTGTGGGTTCGGGTCATGATGTCGTCCGCCGGTCGGGAGCAACTATCGGGCCAAGCCTACGACGCGGTCGCGGCCCGCGTCTTCCCCTTCGTGCGGCGGGGCCGCCTTTTCCTTTGACCGCCCGCACGGCGGTCAACATCCTCTGTTGGCCCATGTTCGACACGCTCGCGACCGCATTCGGCAACGCCTTCCAAAGCATCGTCGGTCAGAAGAAGCTGACCGAGAAGAACGTCGAGGACGGGATCCGCGCGGTCCGCCAGGCGCTGCTCGAGGCCGACGTCAACTTCCAGGTCGCCAAGGACTTCGTCGCGGACGTCCGCAGCCGCGTCGTCGGTCAGCAGGTGATCGAGTCGGTCGACCCGGGCCAGCAGTTCGTCAAGTGCTTCCACGACGCGCTGACCGACCTGCTCGGCGGGCAGGCCGTCGGCCTGCCCGTGTCCGACACCAAGCCGCTGGTGCTCATGATGTGCGGCCTGCAGGGCAGCGGGAAGACGACGACCTGCGGCAAGCTGGCGCTCTACCTTCAGAAGGAGAAGAAGAAGCGCCCGCTCCTCGTCGCCGCGGACCTGCAGCGGCCGGCCGCCGTCGAGCAGCTGAAGACGCTCGGCGGCCAGCTCGGCGTCGACGTGTTCGCGGCCACCGAGCGGCTGTCTCCGCCCGACGTCTGCCTGCAGGGGCTGCAGTACGCGCAGAAGCACGGGCACGACGTGGTGATCCTGGACACGGCCGGGCGGCTGCACGTCGACGAAGACCTGATGCAGGAGGTGCAGCAGGTGCACGCCGTGACCCAGCCGCACGGCGTGCTGCTGGTGAACGACGCGATGCTCGGGCAGGACGCCGTCAACTCCGCCAAGGAGTTCCACGACCGCCTGCCGCTGCACGGCCTCATCCTCACCAAGACCGACGGCGACGCGCGTGGCGGCGCGGCGCTGTCGATCGTCAAGGTGACGGGGCGCCCGATCCTCTTTCAGGGCGTCGGGGAGAAGCCGGGGGACTTCGAGGCGTTCGATCCGGGTCGGATGGCGGGTCGGATCCTGGGCATGGGCGACGTCGTCGGCCTCGTCGAGAAGGCCGAGAAGGTCATCGACGAGCGCGAGGCGCAGAAGCAGGCCAAGAAGCTCCAGAAGGGCAGCTTCAACTTCGAGGACTTCCTCAGCCAGCTCAACATGATCCGCTCGATGGGGCCGCTCAAGAAGGTCTTGGGCATGCTGCCGGGCGTCGGCTCGGCGCTGAAGAACATCGACCTGGACGACAAGCACTTCCAGCGCATCGAGGCGATGATCCAGTCGATGACGCCCAAGGAGCGCCGGAAGCCCTCGCTGATCGACGTCCAGCGCCGTCGACGGATCGCGGCTGGCTCGGGCAACCAGCTCGACGCGGTCAACGGCCTCTTGAAGCAGTTCAAGGCCATGCAGGACATGATGAAGAAGCTCGGCAAGGGCGGCCTGGGCGGGATGATGGGCGGCGGCATGGGGGGCGGCCTGAGCGGAATGCTCGGCGGCGGCGGCGGCGGGGCAGGACTCGGAGGCCTCCTCGGAGGGGGGCCGGGCGGGCTCGGCGGGCTAGGAGGAGTCCCTGGCATGGGCGGGAAGGGCCGGGGCAAGGGCCGCGGCTTCCCGGGCGGGGGGCGCGGTTTCCCCGGCGGTCGGCGCCGCTGAGCCCCGCGCGCGGGGGTAAAAACCCCTGGCAAGACCGCGCTCGATCTGCTTATCTATTCGGCCCTTTCGACGGCACCCCCGCAGCACGGAGACCTTTTCCCTTGGCAGTCACGCTTCGTCTGAAACGCTTTGGACGCTTGAACCACCCGACGTACCGGGTGGTCGCGACCGACCCTCGCTTCCCCCGCGACGGTCGCATCATCGAGTCGCTCGGTTACTACCTGCCGCTGTTCCCGCGCGAAGGCGAGCAGGTCAAGCTCAACACCGAGCGGATCGAATACTGGCTGTCGGTGGGCGCCAAGCCGTCGGAGACGGTCGCGGCGATGATCGAGCGCTCCGGCGTCGCGCTGCCGGTCAAGAAGAAGCGCAAGCGCGGCAAGAGCAAGGCCGAAGCGAAGGCCTTCGTGCCGCCCAAGGGCCGCCACTCCAACCAGCGCGCCATCGCCAAGGCGAAGGCCATGGAAGAGCGCGCCGCCGCGCTCGCCAAGCACAACGAGGCGAAGGCCAAGGCCGAGGCCGAAGCAGCCGCCTCGGAGGGCGGCGAGACGCCGGAAGCCGAGTCCTAGTCGGCTGTCTTCGGCCGCGGCGTGCGCCGGGCCGATTCGCGCCCGGTCCCGCACGCCGGGCCTGGTGATTGCACGTATTTCACGCCCAGGGCTCGCCGTGGCGACGAAGAAAAAGAGCAAAGCAGCCGCCAAGAAGGCGAAGAAGGACGCGCCGCCGCCGGACCTGCGGGACCCGCTGGAGCCCAAGCCCGCGAACCTGGCGGCCGTCCTCCAGGCGGTGAAGGCCGTGCTGGCCGACATCCCCGAGCCGGAGCCCATCGTCGAAGCTCCGGAGCCGTCCGCAGAGCCCGCCGAAGAGGACGCGACCAGCGAGCCGGCGGCGACCGAAGCCGCGAGCGCGGCAGCAGACAGCGCAGCAGGAGACGGCGCAGACGCCGCGGCGGCTGCCGCAAAGGGCGACCCGGCGCCGGAGCCCGTCACGAAGCTGCCGCAGCTGGACTTCGTCGACGCGCTCCTTCACCTCTCCTTTTGCCACGGGCTGCCGTGCGGCTACGGCCAGGAGGTGCTGCGACGCATCGAGGAGAGCTTCGTCGACCGCAACGAGTTCCGGGTGACCGAGGCGTTCGAGGTCGAGGAGCTGCTCCGAGACCTGGAGATCCCCGACCTGTTCGACCGCTGTCTGGCCGTGCGCGACTCGATCGCGCAGATCTACAACGATCAAAACGGCGTGCACATGACCTTCCTCCGCGAAGCGTCGATCAGCGACCGGAACATGTTCTTCCAGCGGGTGCCGGCGGTCCTGCCGCACGTGCAGGCCTTCCTCACCAACCTGCTGACCCTCGAGGAGATCTGCTTCTCGGAGAAGTCGACCGCGCGCGCGCAGCAGCGCTTCGGCCTCGACCCGAAGAATGCGACCGTGAAGAAGTGGGTCGACGAGCTGCGCGCCCTGGTGAAGCCCTACGGCCACCTGCCGCTCACGGTCGGTCCGCACGGCAAGAACGGCAAGCCCAGCGCCGCCCACCAGCTGTCGCCCGCGTGCCTGCTCGCGCGCCTCGCGCCGCCGCCCAAGGGCAAGAAGCGCTCCTGACCCGCGGCGGTCGGCGACCGGCGGCAGCGTCAGGCCGGCTGCCGGCCCTGGTCCGCGCGAGCCTGCGGCCGGGAAGTCCCCCGGCGGCGCTTGCGGCCCCGCCGGCGATCGCGACGATGTCGCCGTGAGCTCGCACGTAGACCTCTACCTGGCGTCGAAGTCGCCGCGGCGCCGCAGTCTGCTGGCCGACGCAGGCCTCCGCTTCGAGCTGTGCGAGCCCGGCGCCGAGTATGTCGACGGCGCCCATGAGCACGCCAGCGAGCAGGGCGACCCGCGCGGTCTCTGTCGAGCGCGCGCCGAGCGCAAGGCTCGCGGCGCCGCGGCGCCCGGCGTCGACGTCCCGGTCCTCGCGGTCGACACCGTCGTCGACCTCGACGGCGTCGAGCTGGGCAAGGCGGCGGACCGGCACGCGGCTGCGGCGATGCTGAGGAGCCTCGCCGGCCGGCTCCATCACGTGCACACGGCCCACTGCGTCGTCCGGGGCCGGGCATCCTGGACCGAGCTGGTCTCGGCGACGGTGTGGTGCGACCGCGTCGAAGAGGCCGCGCTGAGCGCCTACCTCGACTCGGGTCAGTGGCGGGGCAAGGCAGGCGCATACGGCATCCAGGACCGCGAGCAGTCGTTCCTCCAGCTGCGCGCGGGCGCGTTCGACGCGGTGGTCGGGCTGCACGTCGAGACGGTCCAGGCCCTGCTGGCGCGCGCCGCGGGAGGGCTGCGCACGTGAGCCTCCGCGAAGGCCTAGGCCGTCGGCTGCTCCTCGCGGCGGTCGTCGCGGCCGCTGGAATCGGCGGGCTGGCGTGGGCCGTCGAAGAGCTGGAGGCGGGCCCCAAGCCGACGCTCCGGGCGCAGCCGGACGCGGCTCCCGGAGACCGGAGCGGGGAGCCGTCTGCCGCGACCTACGAGCCGAGCATGCCCGCGTTCGCCGGACAGCTGGGCTTCGAGCTGACTGCCCTGAAGGGCAGGCTGGCCGTCTGCGACAGCGTCCGCGCCGCGCCCGCGGACGTCGCTCCGGTCGTGGAGGTGCTGCCCGACGGCACGCTCGCGCTGCGGCGCGGCGTACCGTTGGCCGCGGACCCGGGCCCGGAGCGCCCGACCTCGGCGGACGGGTTCGGCGCAGCCGTCGTCCTGTCTTCGGGTGGCTTGGCCGCCCTGACCCCGGAGGCGCGGGGGGCGCTCTGCGGTCTGCTGATGCGGTGGTTCCCGGAGCGGCCGGTCTCGCGCCGTCGCCTGCAGGCCCTGGGCTTCCGGCCAGACGAGGAGGCCTGGGGGCGCCTGCTCGCCTGGCTCCCGTAGGCAGCTCCGGCGAGCCCGCGCCGTCGAGGTGTTGACCCCGCGCGCCGTGGCCGTAAGCTGCTTCGCCCCACACGGTGGCCGGCGAGGCGCCGGCGGTGCGACATGAAAACTGACATTCACCCCAACTACGTCGAATGCAAGGTGAGCTGCGCCTGCGGCTCCACCTTCACCACCAAGTCCGTGAAGCCGGAGATCCGCACCGACATTTGCGCGGCGTGCCACCCGTTCTACACGGGCGCGCAGAAGTTCGTCGACACGGCCGGCCGCGTCGACAAGTTCCGCAAGCGCTACGCTCGCGTGAACGCCGCGAAGGAAGCCAAGAAGGACTAGCCCCGTCCTCGTCCGCGCGTGGCGAGGCTGCTTGACCCCTGCGCCTCCCGTCGCCGCGCGGACGCTCCCGGCGGCGCCCCTCTGATGGAGACGCAACGATGACGGACCTGCATCCGAAGGTTCGGGCGCGCCTCGACCGCATGGTCGCCCGCGCCAACGAACTCATGGCGCAATCCGCGTCTCCCGAGTTCGCCGACAAGCCGGAAAAGCTCTCGGCCATCCACCGGGAGCTGGGCGAGGCCACGCCGGTCGTGCAGCGCTACCAGGACTTCCTCAAGCGGTCCCAGGAGCTCGCCGACAACCGGGCCCTGGTCGCGGGAGACGACAAGGAGCTGGCCGAGCTCGCGGCCGCAGAGATCCCCGAGCTCGAGCAGGCCCTCGCGTCGGAGGCCGTGGAGCTGCTCGACCTGATGCTCGCCGAGGTCGGCGATGACCGCCGCAACTGCATCGTCGAGGTGCGCGCCGGCACCGGCGGCGACGAGGCCGCGCTGTTCGTGCGCGATCTGCTGACGCTCTACCAGCGCTACGGGTCCCGCATGGGCTGGACGATCGAGCCGATGAACTCCGTCCCGACCGAGACCGGCGGCTTCAAGGAGGCCACGATCGGGATCCGCGGCAAGAACGTGTTCCACTTCATGCAGTTCGAGTCGGGCGGGCACCGGGTCCAGCGCGTCCCCGAGACGGAGGCGAAGGGGCGCGTGCACACGTCCGCGGCGACGGTCGCGGTGCTCCCCGAGGTCGAGGAGGTCGACGTGCACATTGACGCCGGCGACCTGCGGATCGACACCTACCGCGCCTCGGGCGCCGGCGGCCAGCACGTCAACAAGACCGACTCCGCGGTGCGGATCACGCACCTCCCGACCGGCACCGTGGTGGCCTGCCAGGACGAGCGGAGCCAGATCAAGAACCGCGCCAAGGCGATGACCCTGCTGCGCAGCCGGATCTACGAAGCCGAGCAACGCCGGGTCGCCGCGGAGCGCGCGGCCGAGCGCAAGGAGCAGGTGGGGACCGGCGACCGGAGCGACCGCGTTCGGACCTACAACTTCCCCCAGGACCGGCTGACGGATCACCGGCTCGGTAAGAACTTCGCGCTCGCTCAGGTGATGGAGGGCAAGCTCGAGCCGATCATCGACGCGCTGCAGCTGGACCTGCGCGAGCGGCGGATCGCCGACCTGTAGGGGGGCCGGCGCCGCGGGCCGAGGCGGGGCTGAACCTCGCGGCCCAATGATGCGTGCTAGGAGATTCTTGCGTGACTGGCGAGCAGGCATCCGCCACCATTTCGCCCGACGACCCCTCTCCCGCTCGATCTCTTCGGAGCCCTGACTGATGACCGACAACGACCTCGCGTCCCTCGAACCTCTTGAGCCGCTGACCGCCGCCGCGCCCTCGCAGCAAGACCCGATGGCGGCGCAGCGCGCCGGCCTCGGCGCGCCCGCGTTCAACGTCTACTGCACCGACAAGTCGATGTACCGCTTCCTGTTCGCGGGCGTCATGATCCTGGTCGGCTGCATGATGCCGGTGTCCGCGGACCTGGGCATGTCGGGCTTCCAGACCGTCTCGGGCGGCTTCTACACGCTGATCGGGATCGCGTTGGTCTGGTCGTGGTGGGGGTCCATCGCCAACAACCGCGCGACCGGCGTCAAGTGGGTGCTCGCCGCCTCGATCCCGCTGATCGCGTCGGTCTGGTACACGGTCGCCTTCGACCCGGCCGCGGCCCACGAGGCCGCGCGCGCGCACGGCTGGCTGGCGGCCGACATCACCTACTCGGACTCGCTCGCGAGCATGTTCAAGGACATGTTCAGCGCGCTGGGCAAGGACGCGGACGCAGCGGTTCGCTGCAGCGGCTTCTGGCGGCTCTACGGCCCCGGCAACCTGCTGCTCCTGCTCGGCGGCCTGATCGCCGAGCTCGGCCTGTTCTCGGGTGTCGCCGGCGGCATGAAGCAGAACAAGCAGGCGACCCAGGAGAAGCGCATGAAGGCGGCCGAGCGCAAGCGCAGCAAGTGAGCGCGCCGTCGCCGGCTCCTGGCGCTCCGCACACCGTGCTGAGCGTGCTGCGGGCGTCGGAGGGCTGGCTGCAGAAGCGCGGCGTCGAGGCGCCGAAGCGGTCTGCGGAGCTGCTGCTCGGCAAGGTGCTCGACGTGGACCGGCTGCAGCTCTACCTCGACCACGACCGGCCGCTCGAGGAGCCCGAGCGCGCGGCGATGAGGGCCTTGCTGCTGCGCCGCGGCGAGGGCGAGCCGGTCGCGCACCTGCTGGGCGCCTGGAGCTTCCGCGAGCTCGAGCTCGAGGTCGGGCCCTCGGTGCTGATTCCCCGGCCGGAGACCGAGGAGCTCGTGGACGTCGCCCTGGCGCGGCTCGGCGACTGCGCGTCGCCCGTGATCCTCGACCTCGGGACCGGCAGCGGCGCGCTGGCGATCGCGTTGGCCAGCGAGCGCCCCGGAGCCCAGGTGCTCGCCGTCGACGCCAGCCAGAACGCGCTCGCTGTCGCGCGCAGCAACGCCGCGGGCAATGGCGTCGCGGACCGCGTCACGTTCGCGCACGGGTCCTGGTGGGAGGCGGTCGAGGCGGGCCGCTGCTTCGACCTCGTGGTGAGCAACCCTCCCTACATCGATCCGCAGGACCCCGTCGGCCTCGCCGAAGACGTCAAGCGCTACGAGCCTGCGCTCGCGCTGTTCTCCGCGCCGGGTGACCCCGCGTCGTGCTACCGACAGATCGCGGCGGGGCTGTCCGAGCGCCTGCGGCCCGGCGGATGGTTCGTCGCCGAGACCGGCCTCGGCGCCGCCGCGTCGGCGCGCGACGCGGTCGCTGCGGCGGCCGGTATGGCGTCGGTCGAGCTGCTCTTGGACGCTGCGGGCAAGGACCGCTTCGTCGTCGCCCAGCGAGGCGGCGAGTGCGTCGCCGGCTGAGCGGGCGCCGCGCGCCGGCCGGCGGAGCGAGCGCGCGGACGCGGGCCGCGGCGCAGGACCCCGGCAGCCGGGCAGGGGGTCAGGTCCTCAGCTGGGGCGGCGCGAGTCGGCGCCTCAGACGATCTTGCCGCGGCTGACGTAGCCCTTGAGCGCGGCCTTGGTGACCGGCTTGATCTCGGTGAAGTAGATGGCGATGTCCCACTGCGGCCGGCCGTCCCGGTCCTCGCAGCGGTCGCAGCGCACGACGGCGCCGGTGACCTGGTGCTTCTCGACCTGGCCGGGCAGCGAGAACGTGATCCCGACCATGGTCATCTCCTCGATCGGCGCGGGGGCGTCGCAGGCCATCCCGATCTCGGAGATGTCGCGGAGCAGCGCGGGCTCGGCGACGGAGTCCGACGACAGGTTGACCGGGAACGACGCTGCGGCGCGCGGCGCGCGGCGACGCTCGGACTGAGGCGTGGGCTGGGTCACGGCTAGAGCCTAGCCAAGAGGCCGAGACTCTGCCAGCGGCGGCGGGGCCGTGGCGCGCGATGGAACCTTCCCCGCGCCGTCGCTAGGATGCGCCGATCGACGCCCCGCAGCAGCGCGGAGCGCCCCTTCGAGCAGCTAGATTCCGACGGAGAACAACACCTCGTGGCGAACTTCAACAAAGTCATCCTGATGGGCAACCTGACCCGAGACATCGAGCTGCGCCATACGCAGGGAGGTATGGCGATCGCCAAGTTCGGGATGGCGATCAACCGCCGCTCGTCGACCAAGGACGGCGAGCAGCGTGAGTCGACCTGCTTCGTCGACATGACGGCGTTCGGCAAGAGCGCCGAGCTGCTCAACCAGTACGTGCGCAAGGGCAGCCCGCTGTTCGTCGAGGGCCGCCTGGAGTTCTCGACCTGGGAGAGCCAGGACGGCGGCAAGCGCAGCAAGCTGGAGGTGATCGTCGAGAACTTCCAGTTCATGAGCAGCGGCAACCGCGAGGGCGGCGGCGGCGGCGGGGGCGGCGGCGAGCGCCGCGGCGGCGGCCGCCCGCAGGCTCAGGAGGCCGGCGGCGAGGTCGACTACGGGGACATCCCTTTCTAGCTCGGCCGTTCTGGTCCGGCCTTGCGAGGCTGGCCGTCCTCACCCCGGGCGCGCCCGCGCGCCAGGCCAAGGCGCGCTCAGCGACACCGCCGGCTCGTCCGCGTCGGCGGCGCCAGTCTTCGGCGGCGCCAGTCTGAAGACCGCCGCGGCGCGGTCGCTAGGCGCGACCCGACGTCGCGTCGTACCGCCCGCTGGCGCTAGGGCTTCTGCGCCTTCTTCCACGCGTCCTTGAGCGTGACGGTCCGGTGGAACACCGGCGCGCCGGGCGAGGACGTCTTCGGGTCGCAGTAGAAGTAGCCGAGCCGCACGAACTGGAACGACTGGCCGCCCTCGGCTTCGCCGAGCGCCTGCTCGCACATGGCGCGGACGCTCGACTTGCTGTCCGGGCGCAGCAGCGAGACGAACGCGTCGCCGTCGGCGCTGGCGGGGTCCGGGTCCGTGAACAGCGGCTCGAAGAGGTGGACCTCGGCCGCTACGGCGTGCGCGGCGGAGACCCAGTGGATGACGCCCTTGACCTTGCGCCCCTCGGGCTGCTTGCCGTTCTTGGTGTCGGGGTCGTAGGTGCAACGGACGACGGTGACGTTGCCGTCCGGGTCGGTCTCGTAGCCGGTACACTTCACCACGTAGCTGAAGCGCAGGCGCACCTCGCGGTCGGGGCCGAGCCGGAAGAACTTCTTGGGCGGATCGACCATGAAGTCTTCGCGCTGGATGTAGACCTCGCCCGTCATGGGCACGGGTCGGGACCCGGCGGCCGGGTCCTCGGGGTTGTTCTCGACGTCCCGCCACTCGACGTGCCCCTCCGGCCAGTTCTCGATCACCAGCTTGACGGGGTCGAGCACGGCGCTGCGCCGCTCGGCGTGGCGGTTGAGCCAGTCCCGCGTGTGGTAGTCGAGCAGCTGGAGCTCGTGGGTGCCGTTGACCTTGGCGACCCCGACGTGCTTGCAGAACGCCACCAGCGCGGGCGCCGGTACGCCGCGTCGGCGCAGCCCGCGGATGGTCGGCATGCGGGGGTCGTCCCAGCCTTCGACGTGCCCCTCTTCGACGAGCCGGAGCAGCTTGCGCTTGCTGGTCAGCATGTATTCGACGTTGAGCCGGGCGAACTCGATCTGCTGGGGATGGTGGATGCCGAGGCTCTCGCAGAACCAGTCGTAGAGCGGTCGGTGCGCCTCGAACTCCAGCGTGCACAGCGAGTGCGTGATCCCCTCGATCGAGTCCGACTGTCCGTGGGCCCAGTCGTACATCGGGTAGATGCACCACTCGTCGCCGGTGCGCTGGTGGTGCAGCTTGCGCACCCGGTACATCGCAGGGTCCCGCATGTTGAGGTTGGCGTGCGCCATGTCGATCTTGGCGCGCAGCACGCGGCTGCCGTCCTCGAACTCGCCGGCCCGCATGCGCCGGAGGAGGTCGAGGTTCTCCTCGGCGCTGCGGTCACGGAACGGGCTGTTCGTCCCCGGCTCGCGCACCGTGCCGCGGCCGGCGGCCATCTCCTCGGGGCTCTGGTCGTCGACGTAGGCCAGCCCGGCTTCGACCAGCTGCTCGGCCCACGCGTAGAGCTGCGCGAAGTAGTCCGAGGCGTAGAACATCCCGTCCCAGTCGAAGCCCAGCCACCGCACGTCCTCCTGGATGGCGTCGACATACTCCTGTGCCTCCTTCTCCGGGTTGGTGTCGTCCATCCGGAGGTTGCACCTGCCGCCGAACTCCTGCGCGACGGAGAAGCTCAGCGTGATGGCCTTGGCGTGTCCGATGTGCAGGTAGCCGTTGGGCTCGGGCGGGAACCGCGTCACGACCTGCTCGATCGCGCCGGCCGCGACGTCTCGCTGGATGCGTTCGCGGATGAAGTCGGTGGTCGGCGCGTCGGGATCGTGCTCGGCGGGTTCGCTCATGGTCTGGGGCGAGACGATCGCGCCCGGCGCGCGCGAATGCAATCGGACGCCGCCGTAGCGGTTGGGTATGCTGCGCACGCGATGACGGCGACGCAGCCCCCGACCCACGATCCGCTGGCTGCGCTGCCGCGACTCGACCGGCACCGGCCGAAGGGCGACGGCGCGCGGCGCTCCAGGATGTCGCGGCGCCGCGCCTACGTGCTGATCGCCGTCCACGGGCTGATCGGCGTGCACATCTGGCACTGGCTCTCGACCGGCCGCTCGATCACGCCGATGGAGCCGTCGGAGTCGATGCAGACCTTCGAGCTCGGGCGCATCAACGCCGGGTTCCTGTTGTTCGCGGGGCTCATCGCGTCGACGTTGATCTTCGGGCGCTGGTTCTGCGGCTGGGCCTGCCACGTCGTCGCGCTCCAGGACCTTTGCCAGTGGCTGCTCGTGAAGGCGCGGCTCAAGCCGCGGCCGGTGCGCTCGCGCCTGCTGGTCCTGGCGCCCTGGGTGGTCGCCTTCCACATGTTCGCGTGGCCCCACGTGCACCACTGGCTGGACCCGGTGGCCAAGCCGATGCCGGACGAGTGGCGCTGGGAGCTCACCACCGAGGACCTCTGGGCGACGTTCCCCGGCCCGATCATGGCGATCGCCACCTTCGTCGTGGTGGGCGGGTTGATCGTCCTGT
Organism: Planctomycetota bacterium; assembly: GCA_049889335.1. Lineage (GTDB taxonomy): Bacteria > Planctomycetota > UBA1135 > UBA1135 > UBA2386. The sequence continues at coordinate 9,576 of JBMHDP010000120.1, read as the reverse complement.
GGCTCGGCGCCAAGGGCTTCTGCACCTACGGCTGCCCCTACGGCGCGTTCTTCACGCTCGCCGACCGGGTCGCGCCGGTGCGGGTCAAGGTCAACGACGCGTGCGATTCCTGCGGGCACTGCACCAGCGTCTGCACGTCGAACGTCCGGGTGCACGAGGAGGTGGCCAAGCACAAGCAGATCGTCGATCCCGGCTGCATGAAGTGCCTGGACTGCGTCTCGGTCTGCCCGAAGGACGCCCTCTCCATCGGCCTCGCGGCGCCGAAGCCGCTCCAGACCAGCCAGCAGCGGATCCGGCAGCGCGCCGACTTCTCGTGGCCCGAAGAAGTCCTGATGGCGTGCGTCGCCGTCGTCGCCGTGCAGTGGACCTTCCGGGGCGCGTGGTTCGGAGAGGGGGTGCCGTTCTTGATGTCGGTCGGCCTAGGCGCGATCACCGCGGTGTTCGCGATGTTGTTCGTGCGCCTGCTGACGAGGCCCGACGTCACCTTCCAGCACACCGCGCTCAAGGTCGGCGGCAGCCGGACGCGCGCCGGCAGCGTCGCGCTGCTCGCGATCGCCGGTTGGCTGCTGTTCACGGGGCACACGTTCGTCGGGCAGCGGCTCCGGGCGGACGCGGTCGAGCGCGCGCAGGCGCCGATCCGCGCGAAGATCTACAGCCCGCGCGCCTTCGACGCAGAGCAGGCCGCGGCCGCGCTGGACGGGGTCGAGTACGCGGCGGCGTTCGCGCTCGTCGCGGACCCCCAGCTGCGGGAGCTGCGCGCGCTGCTGCGCGGGTCGGTCGACCGGCACGCCGACGCCGAGGCCGAACTGACGGCGCTCTACGAGCGCTACGGGCGGCTGTTCTTCGACGAGTCGAAGATGGCCCTGGCGAACTACTTCGCCCGCAGGCGTCGCCTCGACGCGGCGGAGGAGCTGCTGCTGGAGGTGGTCTCCGACAACCCGGGCAACCCCGCGGCGCCGCGGCTGCTCGCCGGGGTGCGCAAGCTCCAGCGCGGCTGAGCCGCGCGCGGCCCGTCGGTCGCCGTCATCGTCGCCGGACCACCAACGAGGTCAGGCCGCCGACGACCAAAACGCCGAGCAGCCCGACGACGTTGTACCACAGGAACTGGACCTTCACGGTGTTGTGGACCGCCACGACGGCCGCCATGCCGCCGCACAGCCCGAGCGCGCCCGCGAGGTCTCCCGCTCGGCGGAAGAACAGGGCCATCACGAAGATTCCCAGCAGGCTGCCGTAGAACCACGAGCCGACCCGGTTGATCATCTCGATGATGGAGCCGCCGCCGGCGAAGAACAGCGCCGTGAAAGTGGCGACGACGCCCCAGAACAACGTCACCAGCCGGCCGACGCGGAGCGACTCGGCGTCCGAGGCGTCGGGTCGCAGCCAGCGTCGGTAGACGTCGACCACCGTCGCGCCGCTGAGCGCGTTGAGCACCGAGTCGATGCTCGACATCGCCGCGGCGAAGATCGCGGCGATGATCAAGCCGAGCAGGACCGGCGGCAGCTGGTCGAGGATGTAGCGGCAGAAGATGTTGTTGGTGTCCTTGTCGTCCTCGGCGACTCCGTCGGCGTCGGTCCTGCCGGAGACCAGCTTGCGGGCCTCGATCCGCACCGCCGCGACCTCTTCGACGGCGCGCTGGTAGCGCGTCGTGGCTGCCAGCGACTGCGAGGGGCGGTCCTCGCGCGCGGCGAGCGCGAGCATCGCGGCCTTGCGCTCTTGGTGGGCCGCGTCGAAGCGCTGCTGGAGCTGCGCGACCTTCGGCGCCAGCGCCGGCGCCTCGGCCTTGGCCACGTGGTCCGGCTTGAACAGCATCGGCTGCTCGTGGGTGGCGTAGAACAGCCACATCATCACGCCGATCAGCAGGATGAAGCCCTGCATCGGGACCTTGGCGAACGCCGACATCAGCAGGCTCTTCCGGGACTGGTCGGCGTCGGCGCTGGTCAGCAGGCGCTGCGCCTGGCTGTTGTCGCAGCCGAAGTAGCTCAGGTGCAGGAACAGCCCCCCGAACAGCCCGGCCCAGACGTTGTACTTCTCCTCCCAGAAGCTCGGCGCGCCCTCGCTCGCGGCGACCTCTGCGTGCGTCCGCGGCACGAGGCCGTCGTGGGCCGGCGTGACCTCGAGCGCGCCCAGCTTGTCCGCGGCGCCGGCGACGTCGAGCATCTTGGACAAGGAGCCGAACTCCGGGAGCAGGTCGACCAGCAGCATCACGAACACGACCGCGAGGCCGACCAAGATCACGGTCATCTGCTTGACGTCGGTCCAGATGACCGCGGAGACCCCGCCGAGCATGGTGTAGGCCGTCGTGAGTCCGCCGATCAGGAACACCGCGAGCATCGTGTCCACGCCGAGGATGGCGCTCAGCGCGACGGCGGGCGCGTAGATGACCGCGCCGAGCGCGAGGCAGCGTGAGCACAGGAAGATCAGGCTGGCGAGCGTGCGCGAGGCCGGCCCGAAGCGCTCCTCGAGCAGCTCGTACGGGGTCAGCACGCTGCGGCTGCGGTAGTATGGCACCAGGAAGATGCACAGCAGCACCATGGCGAACGGCAGGCCGAAGTAGCTCTGGACGAACTCCATGCCGCCGTCGTGGCCCTGACCGGTCGTGCCGATCACCGTGATGGCGCTCGCCTGCGTCGCCATGATCGAGAGGCCGGCGGCCCACCAGGGGATCCGTCGGCCGCCCGCGTAGTAGCTCTCGAGGTCGGCGGACTTGCTGCGTCGGCGCGCGCCGTCCCAGACGACGTAGCCGAGGAAGGCGAAGAACACCAGCCAGTCGATCGCGCCCATGGATCAGCCGCCCAGCGGCAGGTTGAACCGCGCCGTGAACCAGTAGAGGAGCGCCATCACCAGCACCGCGAGCGCGCAGCAGACGGCGTAGAGCAGCGGCCAACGAGCAGACGGCGCGCGCGCGTCACGCGGAGGCGAGGACATGAGGTGTAGGGAACGGCTGCGGCGGGGCGAGGTCCAGCCTTATCGCATCTGTTGCCGCGCTCTGCCCTCGCACTATGCTTGCCGCGGGCGATGCACGAAGCGATCTACGAAGACCTCAACGAACAGCAGGCCGCCGCCGTGGCGCACGGCGCGGGCCCCTTGATGGTCCTGGCGGGCGCGGGCTCGGGGAAGACGCGCGTCGTCACGCGCCGCATCGCGCGGCTGATGCAGGACGGCGTCCGCGCGCACCAGATCCTGGCGCTGACGTTCACCAACAAGGCCGCAGGCGAGATGGCGCGGCGGGTCGAGCAGCTCGGCGGCGACTACGTCCGCGTCGCCACCTTCCACTCGGCCTGCGCGCGCTTCCTCCGCAGCGAGGCGCACCTGATCGGCTACGCGCCGGACTACTCGATCTACGACACGCAGGACCGCGACTCGTTGATCAAGGAGCTGATGGCCGAGCAGCACATCTCGCCGAAGGAGGCGCGCCCGTCGCTGATCGGCAACTGGATCAGCAAGCTCAAGAACGCCGCGATGACTCCCGAGGACGGCGTGCTCGGCAGCAGCGACGTGCTGCGGCTCGTCGAGCGGCTGTGGGGGCCCTACCAGGAGCGGATGAAGAAGGCGTCGGCGATGGACTTCGACGACCTGCTGCTCAACTTCCTGCAGATCCTGCGCGAACACCCGGCGGTCGCAGAGCGCTACCAGGAGCGGTTCCCGTGGGTGCTCGTCGACGAGTTCCAGGACACCAACCGCGTCCAGTACGACCTGCTGAAGCTGCTCTGCCCGCCCGCGTCCGCGGGCGGCGGCGGCAGCATGTGCGTCGTGGGGGACCCCGACCAGTCCATCTACGGCTTCCGCGGCGCCGAGGTGCGCAACATCCTCGACTTCGAGAGTGACTACGAGCCCTGCACGGTCGTGCGGCTCGAGCAGAACTACCGGAGCACGGCGAACATCCTCCGGGCCGCCGAGACCGTCATCGCCAACAACACGATGCGCAAGGACAAGCGGCTGCGCACCGACGCGGAGGACGGCGCCTCGCTGCTGCGGCTCAAGGCCTCGGGGTCCACGGAAGAGGCGACCACGGTGGTCGCCCGCGTCCAGGAGCTGGTCGACGAGGGCGTCTCCCTGGAGGAGGTCGCGGTCTTCTACCGGGCTCACTGGCTGTCGCGCGGCCTGGAGCAGGCACTGAAGGACAAGGGCGTGCCCTACGAGATCGTCGGCGGCCAGACGTTCTTCGAGCGTCGGGAGATCAAGGACCTGCTCGCCTACCTGCGCGTCCTGGTCAACCCGCTCGACGACGTGAGCATGGCGCGGATCGTCAACGTGCCGCCGCGCGGGCTCGGCAAGGTCTCGCTGGAGAAGCTCCGGGCCGCGGCGCTCGCGGAGGGCATGTCGCTGCGCGAAGCCGTCGGAGAGCCGAGCGCGCACGCGACGCTCAGCAAGAAGGCGCGCCAGGGGCTGGCCGAGCTGGCGACGGCGCTGGACAAGGCGCAGGCGGCGGCGGCCCTGGGCGCGCACGCAGCGCTCCGCGAGATTCTCGAGGGCACCGGCTACGTGCGCCACGCGACCTCCTACGGCGACGCGGAGGACAGCACGCGGGAGGAGAACATCGCCGAGCTGGTCAGCGACACCGTGCAGTTCGACGCCGGCCCGGAAGACCGCGAACGCGCAGGCGGCGAACCGGTAGACGGCGACTTGGTCGACGGGGGCGACGCCGCCGTCGGGGCCGGTCTCGCAGGTTACCTGCAGCACGTCGCCCTGCTGACGTCCGCGGACCGCGGGGATGAAGGTCCCGCGGTCCGCATGATGACCGTGCACGCCGCCAAGGGGCTCGAGTTCGACCACGTCTTCGTCTGCGGGCTCGAGGAGGGGACCTTCCCGAGCATGCGGACGGCCGACGACCCCGAGGGCCTCGAGGAAGAGCGGCGGTTGATGTACGTCGCGCTGACGCGCGCGCGAAAGACGCTGCTGCTCAGCTCGGCGCGGGACCGGATGGTCAACGGGAGCATGGAGACCATGCGCCCGTCGCGTTTCCTGCGCGAGATCCCCGAGGAGCTGTTGGAGAACTACGCGCCGGCCTGGCGCCGCTACGACCTCGACGACGAAGGCTCCCACTCTGCCGGGTGGAGCGTGACCCCGGACCCCGAGGCGCTCGAGGGGCTGCGGCGCGGCGTGCGGGTCCGCCACGACCTCTACGGCTCCGGCGTCGTGCGGCGGATCGCGGGGCGGGGCATGAACGCGCGCGCGGTCGTCCGATTCGACGACGGGGTCGAGCGCGAGTTCGTGCTCGAGTACGCCGGGCTCCAGCTGCTCGAGGACATGGAGTTCTGATGGTCGCCGATCGGTGCAGGGCGCGCTGATGGGGCTGCGCGAGGACATCTCCGCCTCGTTCGATGCGCTGCGCGCGCGCGACGTCGCTGCAGCGCGCGCGCTGGTCGACGAGCTCCGGGCGCGCCTCGACGGCGCGTCTCCGGAAGCGCCGGCGGCGACCGCCGCGACGCCGGACTGGCACGGCCTCGTCGGCGAGTGCGGCGTCATGCTCACGCTGCGCGGCGCTATCGAGAAGTTCGCGCGGGCGCACGCGCCCGTCCTGATCACCGGTGAGAGCGGCACGGGCAAGGAGCGCGTCGCGCGGGCCGTGCACGCGCTCAGCCCGCGGCAGGGCAAGCCGTTCGTCGCGGAGAACTGCGCCGCGATCCCGGAGACGCTCCTCGAGTCGGTGCTGTTCGGGCACAAGAAGGGCGCTTTCACCGGCGCCGTGCAGGATCACCCGGGGCACTTCGTGGCGGCGCACCAGGGCACGCTGCTGCTCGACGAGGTCGGCGAGATGGCGCCGGCGATGCAGGCGAAGCTGCTGCGAGCGCTGCAGGAAGGCGAGGTGCGGGCCGTCGGCGACAGCCGGACTCGCCGAGTCGACGTGCGCGTGCTCGCGGCCACCAACCAACAGCTGGAGCGCGCGGTCGAGGAGGGGCGCTTCCGCGAGGACCTCTACTTCCGCCTCAACGTGCTCCGTCTCGAGGTGCCGCCGCTCCGCGAGCGGGGGGACGACGTCCGGCTGCTCGCGCGGCGCTTCTTGTCCGAGGCGACCGCGCGCTCGGGGAGGGCGCTCGCGCTCTCTGCTGCCGCCGAGGAGGCGCTCATCAAGCGCCGTTGGCCGGGCAACGTTCGCCAGCTACAGAACGAGATGCAGCGCGTCGCGGCCTTGGCGGACGGCCCCTTGGTCGAACCGAGCGACCTGAGCCCCGAGCGCTGAGCGAAGCTGCGACGCCCGGTGCGCGCGCGGGCGCGTGATCGCGGCCCTACGTCTCGACGGCTTCCTGAAGGATCGCGATGGCGCGGTGGATGGCGGCGCGCAGTCGGGTCGCGTCCTCGCCAGCTGCGGATTGGATCTGGCGCACGGCGGTGAGCACCTGGTCCTCGATCGGCTGCTGTCCGTCGGCGCCGGGAGCAGGCGTCGCGAGCTGCGGCGCGGTCGTGATCGTCGTCGGCGTCGCGCTGACGGGCCCCGCGAAGAAGTCGGTGGCTCGCGGCTTCGGCGCGGCGAGCCCGAGCAGCAGCTTGGCGGAGTGCAGCGCGCGGCCGGCGACCGGCACGCCGAGCCGAGCAGCCTCGTCGCGGATGTCGCGTAGCCCAACGCTGGGGTCCTGGTCCAATTTGTGAACGCAGAACAAGATGCTGTCCTTCTGGCCGGGGTGCTGTTCCCGGAGTTCAGACAGCCTTACTTGCCAATCGTCTTTGGATGGCTCGGGTTGTGGGGCAGTTTCGGTCATCGGTTAATGAGTAACCAGTTCGGGGATTCCGAGGTCGTTAGCCTCTACTGCGCTTGCCATTGGATCAATAAGCAGAAGGGCGAGCCGGTCGCAAAAAATTTGATCCAGAACTGGGAGGCGGCAGACGCGTGCTCCTTGCGTAGGGCCGCTTCGCCGATAGACTTCGGTTCGGCTGCCTGCCCGAGACAGCCCAGGCGCCGCCTGACGGCGCACTGCTGGAGGAAATCAAGACATGCTTCGTTCTGTGCTCACCGGCGCTCTGTGCGCGGTCGCCGCCCTGGTTCTGGCGCGGCCCGCGGCTCCTCAATGATGAAGCGGCGGAGGAGGGTCCAGTTGGGCCCCACGTGCGAATAACGGCCCGGCGCGCGGCGCAGCCAACCCCGGCGGTGGCGGTCGCGGCGGCGGCATCCCCATGGACTTCCGGCGGGGCCGGACGGCCAAGGAGATGCTCAAGATCGAGTGGACCTACCCGGTCTACAAACCGACCACGCCGACCCGCCGAGCGGGCGAGCGCACGGTCGCGCAAGAGGTCGAACGAGCGCTGCCGGTCGAGAAGGCCTACGAGCTGGTCGCGGACGGCGACCAGCGCCCGCTGCTGATCCTCCGAGAGTGCGAGCTCTGCAAGGGCACCGACCACGCGGTGTTGAGCCGAACGCTCGACAACGAGCAGACCGTGCTGCTGACGCACTGGTTCCGGTGCGTGAAGCTGCCGCCCAACGTGCTCACGGAGAAGCACCCGTTCTACAACCTCTTCAAGAAGGGCGACGGCGAGAAGAAGGTCCCGCACCTCTTCTTCGCGGATCCGAACGGGGACCACAAGAAGGCGCTGCCCGGGGATCAGTCGCAGTCGGATCTGTGGAAGGTGATGTTCGCCTACCTCGATCGCTGCTACGACGAGAACGCGAAGTCGGCGATCAAGCAGCTGCGCAAGCTGCTCGGCCAGTACGACAAGCTCGACGCAGCCGAGGACCTCGTCCGCGCGCGCATCGACAAGGAGATCGAGAAGAACGGGCCCAAGTCGCGCAAGCTGAAGAAGTTCGACAAGGACCTCGCCAAGCTCGCCAAGGAGCGCGACAAGCTGCGCCAAAAGGAGCAAGAGCTCCGCGACCTCGCCCTCAAGGCGGCCGAGCTGGAAGCCGTCGGCGCCGGCTCCAAGTAGCCTAAGGCGTTCTCCGGGGCCCTCCTGGGGCTCCGCGGGGGGGGGGCGGGGGGGGGGGGCGCGGGGCCCCCGGGGGGGCCGGGGGGGGGGCGCGGGGGCGCGGGCCCGCGCCCCCCCCCGCTACGTATGGGCCTTGCCGCCGACCCGGGGCGCCGCGACGATCCTCCGTGCGGTGACCGTCGCCGCCCGTCCGAACCGATGAAGCACCGCCGCCTCCCGCTGCTCTCCGCCTCGCTGCTGGCGCTCTGCGCGCTCGGGGTCCCGAACCTCGTCCGGGCGCAGAAGCGCGCGGACGACGAGGTCCAAAAGCTCAGCGAGAAGGGGGACCCCTACACCAAGAAGGACCCCAAGGCGATGGCGGCGCTCGGCGTGCTGGGCTACGGGCCGTTCCCTTGGGCGGACCACTTCAGCACGACGGACGTCGACAAGGTGCTCGGCCCCGGGCGCGTGCTCTGGATGGAGACCGCGCACTTCCGCATCGGGCTCAACATGAACACGACGCGCCTGCCCGAGGACGGCAAGCAGAAGAAGGCCGTCTACGCCGAGTGCAAGGCGCTGAACAAGAGGTGGCGGAAGTTCCCTGCGAAGCCGAAGAAGCTCGGCCCGTGGACCCAACTGCACCTGTACGCCGCGCGCTGCGAGCAGGCCTACGCCGAGTTCTCGGAGCTCGTCGGCGCCGAGGCGAGCGCGTTCGACCCGGCCTCGAAGCAGAACGGCAAGGGGCCGTACCTGGGCGCGCCCGACAAGCACCTGCTGCTCTTGTTCCAGAAGAAGTCGGACATGGCGCGCTACATGAAGCGCTTCTGCGACATAGAGGCCGAAGACTCCTTCCGCTATGTGCACAAGGTCACGCACCAGCCGCTGCTGTGCATCTCGGTCGAGGGCATGGAGGGCTTCGACGCCGCCGGCATCCACAGCCACTTCGTGTTCGCGATGTGGCAGAACCTGATGAACATCTACCGGGGCTTCCACTACCCGCTCCCGATGTGGTTCACGGCCGGCCTCGCGCACTACTACTCGCGCCAGGTGGAGTCGGAGTTCATCAGCGCGCGGATCCGGGACAGCGAAGCCGTCGACCAGGACACCCAGAACAAGTGGTACCAGAAGGTCTACAAGCGCTCCCGGCACGAGGGCGCGACGATCGCCTTCGAGCAGCTCGCCGCGATGCACGACTGGGAGGCGTTCGGCTTCCACGCGCACACGCAGTCGTGGTCCCGGCTGGAGTTCCTCATGGAGCGTGACGCCCAGAAGGTCGGGCTCATGCTGGACCGCATGAAGCGCGTCCCGAGCAGCGGGAGCTGGGAGGGCGACGGCGCGCGGCTGCGCAAGCTGATGCCCAAGCTGCTCTTCGAGGCGTTCGAGCTCGACGGCCCCACGTTCGACGCCGAGTGGCGGAAGTGGGTGCTGAAGCACTACCCCAAGAGGAAGTGACCGACGATGGCTTCGCTCGCGTGGCTCTGGGTCGCGGTGGCGGGTGCGGCCGGCGCCCTGAGTCGCTACGCCGCGACCCTGGGGCTCCGGGCGCTGTTGGGCGAGGGCCCTTGGCCGGTCGCCGCGGTCAACGTGCTCGGCTGCTTCGGCTTCGGTCTCTGCGCCGGGCTCCTGCAGGGGCGCGTCGCGCCCGCGGTCTACGTCGGCGTGTTGGCGGGCTTCTTCGGCGCGTTCACGACGTTCTCTGCGTTCGCGTTCGACGGCGCCCAGCTGCTGGAGCAGCGCCGG
>JBMHDP010000119.1:0-3497 GCA_049889335.1 Planctomycetota bacterium | reverse complement strand
CGGCGGCTTCGCCCTGTTCGCGCTGCTGGTCTGGCCGCGGGCCAGAGAGCTCGACCTGCTGACGCTGCGCGACGACAGCGCCCACAGCCTGGGCGTCGACGCGCAGCGCGCGCGGCGCACGCTGGTCTGGTGGGCGTGCGGACTGACCGCGACGACCGTCGCCAACAGCGGCGGGATCGCGTTCGTCGGGCTGATCGTGCCCCACCTCGCGCGGCTGTTGGTCGGCCCCGCCCACCGCGTGCTGCTGCCGACCGCGGCGCTGCTCGGCGCTGTGCTGATGGTGGTGAGCGACCTGGGCTGTCGCGTCGCGCCTGCGGCCTGGAACCTGCGCCTCGGCGTGGTCACGGCGGTCGCCGGCGCGCCGTACTTCCTCTACCTGCTGGCGCGTCAGCGCCGAGGGTCTGCGCTGTGAGCTCGATCGTCGCCAACATGCTGTCGGTGCAGCTCGGGCAGCGCACGGTCCTGCACGGCGTCTCGTTCGAGGTGCCACCCGGCGAGATGGTGCTGCTCGCCGGCCGCAACGGCGCGGGTAAGAGCACGGTGCTGCGGTGCCTCGTCGGCGCGCTGCAGCCGGACGCCGGCAGCGCGCAGCTCGGCGGGGAGCCGGTGCTCGAGTGGGAGCCGCGGGCGCGGGCGCGCGCGCTCGCGCTGGTGCCGCAGGACAGCGACGTGCCGTTCGACTTCACCGGCCGGGAGCTGGTGACCATGGGCCGCCACCCGCACCGCGGCCGCCGCGAGCCGCTGCGCGACGACGACCGCGCGGCGATCGAGCGCGCGCTGGACCGGGTCGACGCGGCGGCGTTCGCGGACCGCGCGGTCACGACCCTCTCCGGCGGCGAGCAGCGTCGCGTGGCGGTGGCGCGCGCGCTGGCGACCGAGGCGAGGCTGCTGCTGCTGGACGAGCCGACCAACAACCTCGACCTCGAACACGCGCTCCAGCTCGTCGAGCTGCTGCGAGAGCTCGCCGACCAGGGTCACGGCGTGCTGGTGGCGAGCCACGACCTCAACCTGTTCGCGCCGCGCTGTGACCGCGCGGTGCTGCTCCACGAGGGACGCGTGTTCGTCGACGACGCGCCGGCGCGCGCGCTCGCGTCCGAGAACGTCGAGCAGGTCTTCGGCGTCAAGGCCGCGGCGCCCTCGCAGTTCTTCCCGCGCGACTTCCGGCGCTAGCCGCCGACGCCTCGCCCGGCGGAGCTCTGCTACGATGCCGTGATGATCCGGTCTGCGCTCTTCTCGGCGGTGGTCGTCGCCTGCGCGGCGGCCCAGGGTGCGCCGGACGGGGCGCGGTCCACCGCGGCGCAGCTCGCCGAGCTCGCGCGGCTGGAGCCTGTCGGCGGCTGGACGGGACTGCCGCCGGGCGTCGCCGCGGCGCAGTGGGGGTTCTACCAGCGCGCCTTCGGCATGACGCCCGCAGGCAACGAGCAGAACGCGACGCGCGCGGGGCTCGGACAGCTGCTGTTCTTCGACAAGCGCCTGTCCGAGGACCGCACGCGGTCGTGCGCGAGCTGCCACGACCCGCTGCGCGGCTTCGCCGACGCGCGCGCGACGTCGCTCGGGGTCGGCGGTCAGCGGTCGGCGCGCAACGCCCCCACCGTGATGAACGCCGCGCTGCAGACGAGCCTGTTCTGGGACGGGCGGGCGCAGACGCTCGAGGAGCAGGCCGCAGCACCCATCCTGAACCCGCACGAGATGGGGATGCCGGACGAAGCGTCCGCCGTGGCGCGGGTGCGCGAGGTCGAGGAGTACGGTCTGCTCTTCGAGCTCGCGTACGGACGGGCGCCCGAGTTCGAGGACATCACGCGGGCGCTCGCGGCGTTCCAGCGCACGCTGGTGTTTCTGGACGCGCCGTTCGACGCGTTCCGATCCGGCGACGAGGAGGCGATCTCCGACGACGCGCAGGCGGGGCTCGCGCTGTTCCGGGAGCACTGCACGTCGTGCCACCCCATCAGCCTGCGCGAGCCGCTGCTGTCCGACGGCAACTTCCACAACGTCGGCGTCGGCTTCGACCGGCACGACCACCAGGCGATCGGCCGTCGGGCGTTCCCCGAGGTGCGCGCGCGGGACCGAGACTCTTCGTCGGCGGACACGGCGGCGTTGGTCACCGCCTACGGCGAGCTGGGGCGCGCGTTGATCACCAAGCTCGAGTACCAGGTCGGCGCGTTCCGTACCGCGCCGCTGCGCAACGTCGCGCTCACGGCTCCCTACATGCACGACGGGTCCATGCAGACGCTGTGGGACGTGGTCGAGCACTACAACCGCGGCGGCAACGCAAACACGTGGCTGGACCCTCAGGTCCGGCCGCTGGCGCTGACCGAGCGTCAGGTCGACCAGGTGGTCGCGTTCCTTTTTACGCTCACCGACCGCCGCTTCGCCGAGCAGAACCGCCAGGCCTACGCGTCGCAGCGGCTGCGCGCCAAGGCCGCCGCCCGCTAGCGCCCGGCGGGGTAGTCGGCCTCGTCGATCGAGTAGGCCGAGAACTGCTCCCGCCAGTTCTCGGGCAGCGCGAGCTTCGTGCGCTCGGTCATGTGCACCGCCGCCGTCGTGATGCGTGCGCGGCAGCGAGGCCGCGCCTCGTCCCCCACCGTCATCCAGAAGCCGAACGTCACGGACGACTCCCCCATCGCCAGGACGCCGAGGTGCACGTCGGGTTCGTCTCCGTAGGCGATCGGCGCGAAGAACTCTGCCTCCAGCTTGACGGCCGGGAACCCGAGCAGGTCATCCTTGAGGAGCTGTGGATAGGGACGGCCGAGCGCGTCGCTCCACCAGTCCTCGAAGGCCTGGTGGAAGTAGTGCAGGAGCTTGGGGTAGTAGGCGATGCCGGCGTCGTCGATGTCGCCGAAGCGGTACCTCAGCCGGGTCGACCAGCTCACAGGCCGGCGCCGCCGGTGACTTCGCTGGGCTCGTCGTCGCGGTTCGTGTCGCTGTTGCGCAGGCAGAAGTCGCTCAGGCCCTTCACGTCCCGCGGCAGCTCCGGGTGACGTTCGAGCTGGGCCAGCAGCACGTCGATCGTCGCGTGCGTGTCGTGCTCGGCTGCGTGCGCCCCTTCCAGCTCGCGGCCGCAGTAGTGCCGAACCGCGGCGGACAGGTTGCGCGGCCCCATCAGGAAGCGGTCCCAGGTCTTCTCGCAGACGTTGAAGATCACCTTCACGTCGACCTGGGCCCGGTCACCCTCGCGGTAGGCGATGTCGTGGCGCTTGCACTCGTTGCGCCACAGGGGCATGTCGTAGTTGATCTGGTTGAAGCCGGCGATGTCGCTGTCGCTCAGGAACTCGAGCAGCTTGTCGCCGACCTTCTTGAGCGGGGGGCCCCAGAACAGCCCCATGGCGTCGTTGGAGTGGATGCCGGTGACCTTGGCTGCGGTCTTGCTGACCTCGATGCCGGGGTTGATCCGCTGCACGAGCTCTTCTCGGCTGCCGTCGGGCAACAGCCGGATGAACGCGAGCTCGAGGATCCGGTCGTTGTGCACGTCCAGTCCGGTGGTTTCGAAATCGAGGAAG
>JBMHDP010000118.1:0-13485 GCA_049889335.1 Planctomycetota bacterium | reverse complement strand
CTCCGCCGTGCTCCCCATCGCCGCCAACACCGCCCTGCTCGGCGTCGACATCCACCTGCAGGCCTTCCCCGGCGACCCGACCGTCAACGGCTTCGGCCGCACCTCCAGCAACGGCCTCACCCTCACCATCGGCAACTGAGGCCGGCGCGCGCCCTTCAGCGCGCCAGCAGGTTGACCAGCAGCCGCACGGCGCCCGGGTTGCCCTTGCGCAGCTGGCGGTAGAGCGACAGCGAGCAGTAGACGAAGTCGCCCTTGCCGTAGCTGGTGTAGAGCAGCGAGCCCTGGTGCTGCTCGTCCTCGCCGGAGTCCTTCATGCCGAGCATCGGCAGCCACGCGTCGTCCCAGGTCTTGGGGAAGTTGAGGCCGCGCTCCTGCACCCAGCCGTCGAAGTCGGACGCCTGGATCCGGTGCGGATAGGTCATCAGGCGGTGCTCGGGCTGGAGCAGCGTGACGGCTGCGTCCTCCTCGGTGACGCGCTCGTTGCCGACCGTCAGCGCGAACGGTGACAGCAGCGGGTGGCCTTCCTTGGCGTTCCACTCGCCGGGCTTGTGGTACATCGAGACCACGCGGCCGCCGCCGCGGCAGAACTGCTGCAGGCGCTCGCGCACCTCGGCCAACTCCGGCCGGTGGTGGTAGGCGCGGATGTCGAGGAACACGACCGAGAAGGGGTCGAGGTCGACCGACACCAGCGCGTCCCGGTCGAGCGTGACGAACGGGACGCCGAGGTCGGCGAGCGTGCGCTCGGTGGTGTCCTCCGGGCCGCGGACCAGGCCGACCCGGAGGCCGTCGGGCACGGTCACGTCGACCAGCCGCAGCGGCAGCCGCACGCGCCCGTCGCCGAAGCCGACCGCCAGCCCGGCGTCCGCCGTCATCTCGCCGGCGTCGATCGTCGCCTGCACCAGCACGCGCGCCTCGCGCTGCTCTTGGGTCAGCGTGATCCTGCTCGGCGTGGCCGCCGCCGAGATGCCCGGCCCCATCTGCAGCTGAACGGCGGCCTCGACCGGCTCGTCGAGCTGACTCCGCGCCGTGACGCTGAGCGTGCGCACGCTCTTCTGGCCGCGCGGCACGAGCACGACCTCCCGATCGAACGAGAGCGCGACCGGGTCGACCGCCGTGTAGGGCAGCGACTCCGTCACCTCGAAGCGCTCTCCGTCGAGCGTGAAGCTCACGGTGACCGGCGCGAAGCTCGGCTCAGGCCCGTCCGGCAGCTCGTCGTCGAGTCCGTAGGCGCACGCGAACGACCACTCGAAGCGACCCGGCAGCGGATCGGCCGCCACCGCGGCCTTCGGCGCCGGCGCGTCGTCCGCCTTCGCCTTGGGCGTCGGCAGCTTGGGCTTGCTGCGGGGGCGGTCGTCGAACGGCGTCTGCCGCGCCGGCTGCCGCACGACCACGCCCTCGCGGTCGCCGCTGCGCACGCGCACGTCCTCCACCTGCGCGTGCCCGTGCAGGACGACGTAGCCCTTGCCCAGCCCGCCGCGCGGCACCTCCTCCCGCTCCAGCCACACCTCGGCGCGCACGCCCTTGAGCGCGAGCATCAGGCGCTGCACCGCGGCCGCGCGCCGCCGCCAGACGAGGCGCTCGCGCCGATCGCTGGACGCGTCGGCCTGCCCGAGCAGAGCGCGGCGGACCCCTGCGGCCGACCGCCAGCGCTGCTCGGGCGAGTAGGTGCGGAAGTCCGCCGGCAGCGCCGCGTCGACGGCACCGCCGACCGGGCGGGCCCAGCCGCCGAGGTCGGCAGCGACCGCTGCCGAGACGCCGTCGGGGTGCACCACGCGCCAGTAGTCCTTGCCGACGCGCAGCGGCTTGTGCTCGCCCCAAGGCCCCTGGCTCTCGTGCTGCGTCCACGCGTCCCACGCGAGCCGCGCGTAGGTGTGGCCGCGCGCGGGGTCCAGCTCCGCCGGGTCGAACGCCAGCTGCGCCTTGTCGACGCCGCTGCGCGAGTAGAGCCGCGGCACGTAGCGGCCGTCTCGCTGGCGCTCCTCGAGCAACTCGATCGCCGCCCAGATCGACGCGCGGTGGTGGCCGTGGCCCTTGTCGAGGCTGTGGTTGGTGATGACGACGTCGGGGTCGACCTCGTCGAAGACCCGGCGCATCCGGTCCTTGAACTCGTCGGCCCCCCAGAACTTCAGCGTCTCCTCGCGCGTCTTGCTGAAGCCGAAGTCCGGCATCCCGAGCCAGCGCACCTCGGCGCCCGACATCGCCGCGGCGCGCAGCGTCTCGCGCACCCGGATGCGGGCGAGGGCCGGCCCGATCTCGCGACCGATCGCGTTCTGCCCGCCGTCGCCGTAGGTCGAGTAGACCTGCACGACCCGCATGCCGTGCTTGCGGCGCAGCATCATGTTGGTGCGCGACGACTCGTCGTCGGGGTGCGCGGCGACGTTGAGCACGACGACGTCGCTGTTCGCGTCGAGCCACGCCTGGTGCTCGGCGACGAAGCCGGCGGCGGGCTCGGCGCGCTGGGCCGGCGCGCAGACCGACGCCGTCACGGCGCAGGCGAGCAGGACCCCGTGGCGTAGAGAAGAGTGGCGAACGATCATCTGGCGAGACTCCTGAGGCGCTCTCCCGCCTCGGCCAACACAGCCCGCTCGACCGCGAACTGGAAGCGCATGCACCGCACCCCTTCGGGCTCGGAGAAGAACAGGTCTCCGGGCACGGCGTTGACGCCGATCCGGTCGATCATCGTGGTGACCGCCTCATAGGGCGTCACGTCCCCGAAGACGTCGGCGTAGTCCGCGAGCACGTAGTAGGCGCCCTGCGGCACGTCGAACGAGAAGCCCGCGTCCTTCAGCGCCGCGCAGAACAGGTCGCGCTTGACCTGGTACTCGGCCTGCAGGTCGGCGAAGTAGCTGTCGGGGAGCTGTTCGAGCGCGCGCTGCACGCCGCGCTGCGTCGGCCGCGCCGCGCAGACTTCGACCTGGTCGAACACCACGCCGCACTTCTCGACGACCTCGGCGGGGCCCGCGAGGAACCCGACGCGCCACCCCGTCACGGAGAACGTCTTGCTGAACGAGTTCATCGTCAGCGTCCGCGCCGCGAGCTCCGGCACCGTCGCCGGCGAGACGTGCTCGCGGCCGTCGAAGCACATGTACTCGTAGACCTCGTCGGTCCACACCATCACGTCGGTGCCGTCGAGCGCGCGGCCGAGCTCCGCCAGCTCCTCGCGCGTCCAGACCTTGCCCGACGGGTTCCCGGGCGTGTTGACCACCACCGCGCGCGTGCGCGGCGTCAGCTGCGCGCGCAGCAGCTCCGGGTCGAACGCGAGCGCCTTGCCCTGCAGCTGCACGGCCTTGGGCGCGGCGCCGAACAGCGGCACCGTGGTCCAGTGGTAGCTGTAGAACGGCTCGAACAGCACGACCTCGTCGCCGGGCTCGAGCAGGGTCATGCCCGCGGCGAAGAACGCGCCGCTGCTGCCGGTGCAGACCGCGACGTTCTCGGCCCGGTAGTCGAGCTGGTTGTGCCGGCGGAGCTTGGCGGCGATCGCCTCGCGCAGCTCCGGCAGGCCCGCATACGGCGTGTAGAGCTGCCGGTCCTCGCCGCCGATCGACGCGATCGCGCCCTCCACCAGCGGCGCCGGCGCGTCGAGGTCGCAGACGCCCTGGCCGAGGTTGATGCCGCCCGGCACGCCGTTGATCACGAGGGTCAGGGAGCGCAGCAGGTTGGGCTCGTCCAGGTGGCGTCGCCGCGCCGCTGTGCGCGCGAAGGCGCGATGAAGAACGTCCATGGTCGGGGCGCGGGATGATACGAAGTCCTGGCCGCCGCGTCTTGAAGTCCCGGCGCGCGCGGGGAGCATCGACGCCCCACGATGACGGCGCTCGAGCTCCAGGACCTGCACTTCGGCTACGGCGCCCGCGCCGCGGTCCAGGGCGTGTCGCTGCGGCTGGAGCCCGGCGACTGCTACGGCTTCCTGGGTCACAACGGCGCCGGCAAGACGACCGTCATGCGCCTCTGCCTCGGGCTCCTGCGCCCGCGCCGCGGCGCGGTCCGGATCTTCGGCGCCGACGCAGCCGCACGCCGACGCGCGACCAACGCCTTGGTCGGCGCGCTGATCGAGCGGCCGGGCTTCCACGCGCACCTGACGGCCCGCCAGAACCTGTCCGCCTTGGCGCGCCTCCAGGGCCTCGCGCGCCGGCTCGCCGCGGTCGAGGTCGAGCGCGTCGTCGAGGCCGTCGGGCTCGCTGCGGCCATCGACCGCCGCGTCGGCGGGTTCTCGATGGGCATGCGGCAGCGCCTCGGCGTCGCCCAGGCGCTGCTCGGCAGGCCGCGCCTGCTGCTCCTGGACGAGCCGACCAACGGGCTCGACCCCGAGGGCATCGCCGAGCTCCGCGCGCTCCTGCAGCGCCTGACCCGCGACGAAGGCGTCGCGGTGATGCTGTCGAGCCACCAGCTCGCCGAGCTCGAGGGGCTCTGCACGCGGGTCGGCGTGCTGCGCGACGGCCAGATGGTCGCCGAAGGCGACCTCGACGAGCTGCGACAGCGCGTGGGCGTCCGCCACGTCGTCACCGGCGCGCCGCTCGACGCGCTGCAAGCGCGCCTGGCGACGCTCGACCTGCACGCCGCGCGCGACGGCGACCGTCTGCTGGTCGACCTCGGCGCGCGCGCGCCAGGGGAGGTCACCCGCGCGCTCACCGACGTCGGCGAGCTGGCGTCGTTCGCGCCCGAGCAAGCCACGCTCGAACGCATCTACCTCGAGGCCGCGAACGCCGAGCTCCCCCCGAGACCTGCGCCGAGCACGCCGACCGCTGCTGCGACGCCGCCGGCGCCGGCCATGGGTTCGACCGCGCGCGCGACGCTGCGGGCGCTCCGCTACGAAGCCTCGATGCTGCTCCGGCGGCGCGCGACGCTGCCCCTGCTCTTCCTGCCAGGCGTCGCCGCGGCCTTGTCCGTCCAGCGCTACCGCGGCGAGGTCCAGCGCGGCCTCGCGCTCGTCGAGGCCGGCGAGCGCTTCAGCGCCGACGCCGGCAGCGGCTACCTCGCGGTCGCGCAGAGCCTGCAGGCCGCGACGCCGCTGCTCGCGCTGGCGCTGCTGTGGCTGGCGAGCCAGACGATCGCCGCCGACGTCGCCAACGACACGCTCCGCAACAGCTGCATCCGCAGCCTGCGCCGCCAGGACGTGCTCTCGGGCAAGGCCATGGTCCTGCTCGTCGCGACGATCGTCGGCTGGGGCGTCACCCTGGCCGCCAGCGTGATCGCCAGCGGCGTCACGGTCGGCTTCGGGGACCTCGAGGAGATCTCGCGCTACGGCGACCGCGACGTGCTCGCGCCGGCCGCCGACGTGCTCCCGACGATGCTCGTCGCGGTCACGCAGCTGACGCTCCCGATGGTCGCCGTGGTGACCGCCGCGATGGCCGCCTCCGCGCTCGCGCGGCGTCCCGCGATCGCTCTGGCGCTGGCCGCCGCCGCGGTGCTCGCGCCCGAGGCGCTGCGCGTCTGGGCGCCGCAGCGCGGCGGCTGGCTGCTGACCAGCCACCTGCCGACCCCCTGGCGAGACGAGTCCGTGCTCGCCTACCTCAGCGCGCCCGCGCGCGGCGCCGCCGACGCCCTCTGGCTGCACGCCGACCTCGCGACCTGGGCGCCGCTCGCCTGGATCGCCGCGACGGTCGCGCTGCTCGTGACGACCTTCCACCGCATGCGAATCGCGTGACCATGACACCCCGCACCCACCTGCTCGTCGCGCTCTGCTGCGCCGCGTCGCCGGCCTGCTCGCTGTTCTCCGAGCTCCCGGAGCAGCCCATGGCGCTCGCCGACATGGAGGAGCCGCTGGACCTGCGCGCCGAGCCCGACGACGAAGCCGCGCGCGCCGCGCTGCCTGCCGGCGCGTTCTCGGGCCTCTATCTGCGCGACGCCCGCGAGACGCTCGAGGAGAAGCTCAACGAGCCCGAGGCGGTGATCGTCGACCGGGTCGTCGAGAACTCGCCCGCCGCCGCGGCAGGCCTGCAGCGCGGCGACCTCGTGCTCGAGGTCGAGGTCGACGGCGGCGCCGTGCAGGAGCTGGGCACGGTCAGCCAGTGGCGGCAGATCGAGCTCTCCTCTCCTCCCGGCGCCGAGGTCGCGCTGCTCGTCGACCGCGCCGGGCGAGAAGCGGAGACCACGCTGACGCTGGTCGCTCGCGCGCGGCCCGCGGCGCGGGTCGCGACCGAGCGCTACCGCGAAGAGCAGCGCCTCGGCGTCGTGGTCCGCGCCGCCACCGAGGTCGAGGCGCGCGCTGCAGGCCTGGGGCCAGGCGCAGGCGCGGTCCTCGTCGGGATGTCCGTCAACAGCCCCTGGCGCCGCGCCGGGCTGCGGTTCGGAGACCTCGTCGCGGCCGTCGACGGCGAAGCGCTGACGCACCCGCAGCTGCTGCTGACGGCCGCGCGTGACGCCGACGGCGCGTCGCTCGAGGTGACCTTCTGGCGCGACGGCGAGGCGCGCACGGTCACGGCGGCGCTGACGCAGCGCCGCGCCGAGCTGACCGAGGTCCGCCTGCCCCTGCTCTTTCAGTACGAGTCCGCGCGGGAACGCAGCTCGTGGTCTGTGCTCTACGGCCTCGTCGGCTACCGGAGCACGCGCGCCGCGTGGCGCTTCCAGCTGCTCTGGCTGATCGGCGTCGGCGGCGGCGACGCCGACGAGCTGCTGGAGGCGGGATCGTGATCGCCGCAGCGATCCTGCTCGCTGCGCTCGCGCCGCAGGGTCCCCGCGTCGCCACCGTGCAGGTCCCGGAAGGCGTCGTCGTGACCGACGCGGCGCTGCTCGACGTCGACCTCGACGGCGCGACGGATCTGGTGCTGGCGTGCCGCGGCCCCGGAGACCGCGGCCGCTCCGTGCAGGTGCACGCGAGGCAGCGCGGCGCCCAGGCGTTCGTCTCCACGCCCACGACGCGGTTCCCGCTGGACCGCAGCGTGATCGCCTTCACGTTCTGCGACTGCAGCCCTGAGCCCGGCCGAGAGCTGGTGCTGCTCACCGCGACGACCGGCGCGGCGGTCGTGAGCAAGGCCGACGGCGCCCCCGACTTCCGCCAGCTGTTCCGGCACGCGCTGGTGTGGCCCGCGGTCCGTAACGACTTCGCCGTCGCCCTCACGGACGCCGTCGCCGACCTCGACGGCGACGGCCGCGACGACCTCGTGCTGCCCGGTCCCGACCGCTGGACGGCGTGGTTCCAGCGGGAGGGCGGCGCCTTCGCCGCCCAGACCGTCGAGCTCCCCGCGTGGCGCGACCGCGTCGGCGACACGCTCGGCGGCCGCGGCGCCGACGCACGCGACGGCAGCCTGCGGCTGCGCGTCGGCAACGGGCTCCCGATCCAGGCGACCGGCGCGCTCGTGCGCACGTCCGCGCGCACGCCGCCGCGCGCGCTGCTCGACCTCGACGGCGACGGGCGCGACGACGTGGTGACGCGGCGCAACGGGCTCGTCTTCGTCGGCGCGCAGCGGCAGACGGGGGCGCTCGAACGGATCGAACGCGCGCTGCCGCTCCCCGAAGACCGACTGCAGCTGGTCGACCCGTCGTTCGACGTGCAGTGGCCCGACGTCGACGGCGACGGCCGGCGCGACCTGCTGCTGACGACGTCGGCCAAGCGCGGCGACGAGGTCGAGGCGCGCGTCGACCTGTTCCGCGCCGACGAGGACGGCGGCTGGCCGCAGCGGCGCAGCGCGCGGCTGCGGATGCAGCCGCTGGGGCTGCCGCCGCAGCTGGTCGACGCCGACGGCGACGGCCGCGACGACCTCGTCTGCGTGACCATCCGCGTCGCGTCGATGCGCGACTTCACCGGCAGCGAGAAGCGCACGCTCGACGCGCAGCTGACCGTCTTCGGCTGCGACGGCGCCCGCTTCCAGAAGCCGCCCAAGCTCAACGTCGCGCTCCAGCTCGCGACCGGCGACCGCCGGTCGCGCCAGCCGTTCCTGCTGGTGCGACCCGGCCGGAAGGGCTTCCCCGGCGACGTGCTGCTGCGCGTCGACGGCGCCGTCGAGCGGCGCCTGCTCGGGCGGCAGGGCGACCGCCTCCGCCTCGCCGCTGCCGACGCGCGCGTGCCCGCCGCGGCCGGCACCGCGGTGCAGAGCGCCGACCGGATCGGCGACGAGCTGCTGCTGCGCAGCGGCGACGAAGTGCGCCACGTGAGGTTCCGCCGATGAGCGCGCGCACGGTCTGGATAACCCTGCTCGCGACCGCGTGCCTGGGCGCGCAGGCGCAGGTCGTCGCGCGCGTCGAGGCCGCCGAGGTCCTCGACCAACAGCTGGTCGACACCGACGGCGACGGCAGCCAGGAGCTGGTCGTGCTCCGGCGCGACGGCTTGGTGCGCTACCACCTCCGCGAGGACGGCTGGCAGCAGAACGGCGAGCTCGCGATCGCGACGCCGGCGCACACGCTGGTCGCGCTGGCCGACGTCCTGCCAGCACCCGGCGCCGAGGTCGTCACCTGCGACCCGCGGCGCACCGAGGCGCGCGCGTGGAGCGGCGCAGCGCCGATCGTGCTCGCGCGCCGGGGTCGGTTCCGGCTACGGGTGGACCAGCCGCAGTTCTCGCCGTTCGTGAAGGACCTCAACGACGACGGCCGCCTCGACCTGATGATCCCGACGCTGCAGGGCGTGCTGCCGTTCCTGCAGGAGGGCCTCGGCGAAGACGGCGCGCCCGACTTCGTGCGCCTGCCCGCCGTGCCGGTGCGCGCGTCGGTCGCGATCGACCCCGGCAGCCGCGGCCTGGACCAGGAGCTCGTCGGCAGCGTGCGCATCCCGCAGATCGACACCGAGGACCTCAACGGCGACGGCCGCCCCGACATGCTGACGCGGGACGGCAACCTGCGCTCGTTCCACCTGCAGCGAGCGGACGGCGCGTTCGCCGCGCCGATCCAGGTGGACATCTCGCAGTTCGTCGACAGCACGCCCAAGGCGTCGCTCGAGCTCGGCAGCACCGCCGTGCTGGGCGACCGCCAGCAGATGCGGCGCGGCGACGTCAACGGCGACGGCGTGCCCGACTTCGTCATCGCGCACCGCCGCAAGCTGTGGACGTTCCTCGGCGGCGCAGCAGGGCCGCAGTTCTCCAAGGCGCGCACGCAGGCGGTGGCCGACGACGTGACCGCGCTGCTGCTGGTCGACCTCGACGAGGACGGCCGCCAGGACCTGCTGACGTTCCGCGTGCAGGTGCCGGGGCTGGCGTCGCTGGTGCTCGGGCTGGTGCGCTCCGTCGACGTCGACGTGCGCGCGGTCGGCTACGCGAGCGCGCAGGACGGCTTCGAGAAGAAGCCGCGCTGGCGCCGCACGGTGACGCTGCGGGTCCCCCCGCTGCTGTCGCTGCTCAGCCGCCAGGACGAGCTCGTCGCGCGCTTCAACGGCGCGATCCAGGAGGCCCGCATCTCGGCGCGCGGCGCGTTCGCGTCGACAGCCGGCGACGACCTGGTGCTGGTCCGCGACGACGAGCCGGTCGCAGAGCTCTACGAGGACGTGCCGCCCGCGCCGCGGCTCGGCACCGCGGACGGCGTCGCGCTGATGCGCGGGCTGCTGTTCGAGGACGAGGACACCGTCTTCGACATCGACCGGGTGTTCGGGCTCATCTCCGGCTTCGTCTCGCGGATGTCGGACCAGCCGGTCGGTGACCGCGCGGCCCGCGCGGCGTGCCGGCTGCGCGACCCGGCGCAGTGGCGCCTGGTGCTGCTGCGACAGGCCGAGCTCGACGGGGAGGACGGCGACGAGCTGCTCGCCGGCTACGAGTCGACGGACGGCGCGCGGCGCCGCGCCTACGACGTGATCCGCTGGCGGTGACCCGCGACAGCGTCAGCGGTTCTTGAGGTACCAGAGCTCGGCCTTCTTGACCGCGCTCCGGTTCTCGTCCCGGTCGGCGTCCGGGTCGAACCCGAACCGTTCGCCAACGACCGCGTCCAGCACCTTCGCCGCCACCTGTCGCTGCGGCGCCACGTCGCTGCGCATCGCCCGCACGACCTCGGGCATGGCGGCCTTGCCCTTCTCCACGAGCTGCCGCGCGCACTCCTCGACGTCGGCTGCCTTGGAGCGCGGGCCGATGTTGACCAGCCGCACGACCCGCTGGGTGATCGGCCCGGGGTGCTTCTGGAACTTGCGCCGGAGGAACAGGATCGCGAACGCGGTCGGCACGCTGTCGCCGCGTCGGTTGGAGAGGTGGTGCCCGGGGTGACCGTCGGTGGAGCTCGACCAGCCGCCGCCCGAGAGCTGCTGCTCCACGAGCATCTCTGCGCCCTTGGCGTACCAGTCCGTCCGACCGCCGACCTTGGCCACGTCGCAGAGGATCGCGGCGCGCTCCAGGCCGTAGTGGAAGTAGTAGGACCAGCGCTCCTGCGGCGAGCCGATGGCGTCCCGGTGCTGGTCCAGCCACGCCCACGCGTCCTCGATGCGCCGGTCCAGCTCCTTGACGCGCTCGCCCGCGTCGCCGAGCGCCTGGCGGCAGATCGCGAGGACCGCGACGCCGGCGACGGTCATCGACGGGTACGGGTCCCAGCTCGAAACCCTCGGCGCGTAGCAGAAGCCGCCGTCCGGCGCCTGGCTGCGGCTGACCTCGCGGGCCAACTTGGTCCAGACGTCCCGACGGACCTGCAGCCCCATCGCGCGGGCGGCGCGCAGGCCGAGCGCGCCGTACTGCGTGTTGCTGAGGTCCCAGCCGCCCGGTCGGTCGTGGTACTGGAACGCGCCCTCGTCGCACCGGTGCCGGAGCAGCTTCTTGAGGTCGGCCTTGGCCAGCTTCTGCCGACCCGGAAACGTCGAGCACTCCTGCAGCACCAACAGCCGCAGCGCGAGGTCATAGGTCTGCGTGGGCTTGGCCTTGCCGAGCCGCGCGAGCGCACGCTGCAGCGGCGCCCCGTCGGGCGCGAGCCCGTCGTGCAGGCCGGCGAGGCAGAGCAACGCCAGCTCGCCCGGACGCTGGTCCCGACGCATCGCCGCCTTCAGGTGGTCGACCAGCGCAGGTCGCGCCGCCGCCAGGGTCTGCTGGACGAGCCGCTCCAGGGCCGCGTCCTGCGCGCCGCAAGGCGCAGCCGTCAACGCCAGCAGCGCGAGCAGGGTGCGGGGCCGAGGACGTTGCGCCATGTCGATCTCATCATAGTCTCGGACGCCCGGCTGGTTGCATCCCCCCGACACCAGGAGCGAAGCTCCCGACCATGCGGATCGCCATCACCGGATCGAGCGGGCTCGTCGGCACCGCCGTCACCGCGGCCCTGCGCGGCGAGGGACACGACGTGGTGCGGCTCGTCCGCGGCGACACGAACGCGGCGGGCACCGCGCGCTGGGACCCGACGACCGGTCAGCTCGACGTCGACGCGCTCGGCGCGATCGACGCTGTCGTCCACCTCGCCGGCGAGAACGTCGCCGGCGGACGCTGGACTGACGCGAGGCGGCAGCGCATCCGCGACAGCCGCGGACCGGCCACCGAGGCGCTCTGCCGCACCCTCGCCGCGCTGCCGCAGCCGCCGAAGGTGGTGGTCAGCGCCAGCGCGACCGGCATCTACGGCGACCGCGGCGACGAGGTCCTCGACGAGGACAGCCCGCTCGGCCCCGCCGGCGACTTCCTGACGGACGTCGCCCGCGCTTGGGAGCAGGCCACGGCGCCCCTCGGGGAGGTCGGCGTACGGGTCGTGCACCTGCGGATCGGGATCGTGCTCGATCGCCAGGGCGGGGCGCTCGCCAAGATGCTGCCGCCGTTCCGACTCGGACTCGGCGGGCGCCTCGGCGACGGGCGTCACTGGATGAGCTGGATCTCGCTCGCCGACCTCGTGCGCGTCGTCCAGCGCGCGCTCGCCGACGACGCCCTCCGCGGCCCCGTGCTCGCGGTCTCGCCCGAGCCGGTGACGAACCGTGACTTCACCCGCGCGCTCGGCCGCCAGCTCGGGCGCCCGACGTGGTTCACGGTGTGTCGGTTCGCGCTCCGGATGGCGTTCGGCGGCTTCGCCGACGTGCTGCTCGGGAGCCAGCGCGCGCGCCCCGACCGCCTCCTCGGCGCCGGCTTCGAGTTCGAGCACCCCGACCTCGGGTCCGCGCTACGCGCGGCGCTCGCCCCGCGCCGCTAGACCGAGCGCGCCCCCGCTCCGAGGCGCCCTCACACGACGGCCGCGAGCACCTGCTCGCTGGACCGCGCGGCACCTTCGAGGGTCGCCGGGAAGCCCGTCGCGGTCCAGTCGCCGCAGACCAGCAGGTTGCGCGGTCCGCCGTCCAGGCGCCCCGGCCGCGGCCGCAGTCGATCGGCGGCGCTGTCGGGGACGAAGGTCGCGCGCTGCTCCTTGCGGATCCGCACGCCTGCGTCGCCGAGCTCGACGTCGGGGTAGTAGCGCTTCACCTGGGCGCGCGCGACCCGCGCGATCTCGTCGACAGGGAGGCCGTCCAGGGACCGGTCCCCGCCCGAGAGCACCGCGAAGCGCCGCGCGTCGTCGCCCGGCGTGCGCAGCAGGAAGTGGAACGGCTGACCTCCGACGAGCGCGACGACAGGCCCCTCGTCGGCCGGCGCCCGCGGCCCGACCGCCTCGAAGTACGCGGTGACGATCGGCGCGGCCCGCAGCGCGCCGAGCGCAGGCGGCGCCCGCTCGCCCATCACCTTCTGCAGCGCGAACCAGGGCATCGCGGACACCACGAGGCCGTCGGGAGCGAGCGGCATGCGCTCGCCGGCCGCGAGCACCACCGCCGTGACCCGATCGCCGTCGTGCTCCAGGCCCGCGACCCGGGCGCCCACCCGCAGCGTCACGCCGGCCTCGGCCAGCGCGCGCGGCGCCGGCGCGCCCAGCAGTTCGCCCCAGGGCTGCTTCGGCACCCAGAGCGCGGCCCGACCCGCCGAGCCCAGGAACGCCTCGCGCAGCGTCTTCAGGAAGCCGGCCGCGCTCGCCTCTTCGGGCTCGCAGTTCATGACGGCGCGGCACAGCGGTCGCCAGAGCACGTCGTCCGGAGCGCCCTGCTGGCCGCGACGCTGCAGCCACTGCGCCAGCGTCCACTCCACCGGCGCCCCGACGAGCGACGCCCCCATGCCCAAGAGCGCCCGCAGACGCGCGCCGAAGGGGAGGCCGAGCCGCAGCACGCCGCCGGGCATCGCGAGCGGCACGGGCAGCCGCGAGAGCGCGAGGGCCGTGCTGCGACCGCCCTCGAACCGGTAGCAGAGCCGCAGCGTCGGGTCCTGCTGGAAGCCCTCCTCCGTGCCCAGCCTGCGACACAGCGCGCGCGTCGCCCGGTAGCAGCCGAGCATGACGTGGAAGCCGTTGTCCAGCTCGCGGTCGAAGACCCGATCGGGCGTCGAGAACGCACGCCCGCCGCAGCGCGGCCGCGACTCCAGCAGCGTGACGCGGTGGCCGCGGTCTGCGAACCCGAACGCGGCCGCGAGGCCCGCGACGCCGGCGCCGATCACGGTGACCGCCGGCGGGCCCGCGGTCACGACCGCGCCCCCGACCAGACGGCGACGGCCAGCCACAGCTTGCGCAGCTTCGGCACGCGGACGCGCGGCGCGCGCAGCTGACCGCCGCGTCGCTCGAGCCGCGCGAGCAGGTCGCGGTAGACCGCGCCCATGATCCGGGCCGCGA
>JBMHDP010000117.1:0-2500 GCA_049889335.1 Planctomycetota bacterium | reverse complement strand
CTCCGCCGTGCTCCCCATCGCCGCCAACACCGCCCTGCTCGGCGTCGACATCCACCTGCAGGCCTTCCCCGGCGACCCGACCGTCAACGGCTTCGGCCGCACCTCCAGCAACGGCCTCACCCTCACCATCGGCAACTGAGGGCCTCGCACGACGCCGGACACATCTGCTACCCCCCCTATGCACGCCATGAACTCGTCCTGGATTGCTTGCTCGCTACTCCTCTTCGCTACGGCCTGCGGTGTCCCCACGGCTGCCGGCCAGCACCCCGAGGCGCAGACGGAAGCCGGCGAAGAGCAAGGCTTCAGCGGCGCGCTCGAGTCCCTCAAGTGGCGCCTGCTCACGATGCAGGACGAGCTCGGCAACTACAGCTCGGTAGACCTGACCAAGGCGCGCGCCCAGCGTAAGGCGACGGTCGACTTCTTGGAGGCCACCGACGGCGGCGGTATCGGCAACCTCAGCTGGGTCGAGCGCGGCCCGGACAACATCGGCGGACGCTCGCGCGCGCTGCTGGTCCACCCGACCATCCCCTCCCGCCTCTACGCAGCGTCCGTCGGCGGCGGCGTCTGGCGCTCCGACAATGCAGGCTCCAGCTGGTACGCGCTCGACGACTTCATGGGCAACCTCTCGGTGGCCTGCCTCGCCTTCGACCCCGGCGACCCTGACACGATCTACGCCGGCACCGGCGAGGGCTTCAACAACTGGGGCGCCATCCGCGGCGAGGGGATCTGGCGGACGACGGACGCAGGCGCGACGTGGCAGCAGCTGCCCTCGACCGCGACCTGGCGCTTCGTCAGCCGGATCGCGATCTCGTCGGACGGCGCCTACATGCTCGCCGCCACGAACAACGGAGTCCGCCGCAGCGTGGACGGCGGCGTGACCTGGACGAACGTGAACTTCGGCAACTATCTCCAGGTGCTGATCGACCCCAACAACAACGCCCGCGCCGTCTGCAGCCGGCGCCTCAACAGCACCTCCCATCGGATCTACTTCTCCACGGACAGCGGCGTCACCTGGACCGCAGCCGGCGGCGGCTACCCGATCGACGTCCGGATCGAGATGGCCTTCGCGCCGTCGGTCAACGGTCGGGTCTACGCGAGCCTGGGCGACGGCGACTGCTGGCGCAGCGACGACGCCGGCGCGACCTGGACGCTGCGGAGCACGGGACAGATCAGCTCCGGCCAGTGGTGGTACAACAACGCGATCTGGGTCGATCCGACCAACTCCAACTGGGTGGTGATCGGCGCACAGAGCATGTTCCGCAGCGACGACGGAGGGCAGACCTTCACGACGATCAGCATCGGCGGCTCCAACCAGAACACGCCGCACTCCGACGTCCACTTCTTCACCAGCCACCCGAACTACAACGGCGGCACCAACCGCACGGTCTACGTGTGCACGGACGGCGGGATCTACCGCACGCTGGACCTGCGCACCGCCACGACCACTACCGGATGGTCCCGGCGCGACGCCAACTACCGGACGGTCCAGTACTACGGCGTCGCCGGCCACTCGTCCGGCAAGCTCGCGGGCGGCACCCAGGACAACGGCAGCCACATGATCAACATGGGCAGCATGAACGCGGAGATGTACCGCGGCGCCGACGGCGCGAACAGCCAGGTGGACCCGACGGATCCGAACTTCATCTGGGGATCGAGCCAGTTCAGCGGCATCCACCGCTCCACCGACGGGGGGCTCACCGGGTTCGATATGCGCGCCGGACTCACCGAGATAGGCCAAAGCGGCGGCGGCAACTTCATCGCGCCGCTGGTCGGCTCCAAGGTCACGCCCGACTTCATCTACGCAGGCGCGCGTTCGCTCTGGCGCTGCATGGACGCCAAGGCGGCGAGCCCGTCGTGGACCGCGATCAAGCCGCCGACGTCCCCGGCGTCGCCGATCAGCGCGATCGCCATCTCCCCCAACTCTTCGAGCATCGTCTGGGTCGGCCACAACAACGGTCGCCTGTTCCGCTCGAACAACGCGCTCGCCCCGACGCCGACATGGACCGCGGGCGACCGCGGCGGCCAGGTCCCCGACAGCTTCATCACGCGGATCCTGATCGACCGAAACATCGCCAGCCACGTGCTGGTGGCCTGCAGCGGCTTCGTCACCGACAACCTCTGGCGCACGACCGACAACGGCGCCACCTTCACCGACGTCACCGGCGCCGGCCTCACCGCGCTGCCGTCGGCGCCGATCCTCGGCATCGCGCAGCACCCGACGCTCGACGGCCGCTACTACGTCGCCACGGAGGTCGGCGTCTTCGGCACCTCCGACGACTGCGTCAACTGGTCCACCAGCAACGACGGCCCGGCCGACGTCGCGTGCTACGACATCTGCTTCCTCCACGGCAGCAACACCCTGCTGGTCGGCACCCACGGCCGCGGCATGTGGACCACCGAGATCGTCGAGCCCCAGGTCGTCAGCTTCGGCGCCGGCTGCGCTGGCTCCAACGGCGTGCCCACCCTCACCGCGACCGCGCCGCGCATCGGACAGGACTGC
>JBMHDP010000116.1:0-3750 GCA_049889335.1 Planctomycetota bacterium | reverse complement strand
GCCAGGTGACCCGGCTAGGCTCAGCGGGCCAGCGGCCGCGCGCGGTGAAGTGCGTGTCGACGGCGTCGACGCGGGGCGGGTCCTCGCCGCCGCAGCCTGCGAGCGCCGCCGACGACAGCAGCAGCGCCCCGAGCCGGGTCGCGCGCCGCGCCACCTGGCCTACAGGTCCTCGAGGAAGAGGATCAGCGCCTGCTGCTCGGCGGGCGTCAGCGCTTCGTAGTTGGACCGTACGCCGGCGGCCTCGCCGTCGTGCGCGCGGATCGCGCCGTCGAGGTCCTCGGCCCGACCGTCGTGCATGTAGGGCGCGGTGGCGCCGATGCCCCACAGCGGCGGCGTGCGGTAGAAGCCCACCCCCGCGCCGGGCTCGGCCATGCCCCGGAAGTCCGCGGGCATGACGTTGTGGAGGAGGAGGTTCGAGTAGAGCGGGACCGGACCCGTCGGGCTCGGCAGGCTCGGCGTGTGGCACGTGGCGCAGCCGACCTGCGAGAACAGCGCCGCTCCTTCGGCGACGCGCGGGTCGGCCGATCCCCCGCGCTCGGGCGCGGGCAGCTCGTGCAGGAAGTAGGTCAGGTCGTCGACCTCCGCCTGCGAGAGCTCCGGGTCGGCGACGGCGTCGCCGTCGGTCGCCATCGCGAAGCCGCGGCCGTCGTCGGGGCAGGTGATGCCGAGCTCCTGGAACATCGCGTCGCCTACGAAGTCCGTCAGGCTCGGGATCTGCGCCTTCCAACCGTAGCGACCGATCTCGGTCACGCCGTCGACGACGAGGCGTCGGGCGACGCCGTAGATGCCGTCGCCGTCTGCGTCGTTGACGTCCTCGCCGGCGACGATCACGGCGTCAGGGATGCTGTCCACGAGCCCGTTGCCGAACAGCGCCGGCGCCTGTCGCTGCTCGAACACGTCCGGAGCGGTGGGGCCGAACGCGACGTACTCTTCGCGGCCGTGCGTGGTCGGCGGGTAGAGCTTGCTGAGCGCCTGGCCGTCGATCGGCTCCTCGAACGGCCCGTTGCCGCCGTTGTCGCGGCCGAAGCGGGAGACGTTGACCTCGAGCGGTCCGGCTCCGCCGAGGGACGGGTCCTGGTGGCAGGCGCGGCAGCTGTCCGCGTTCATCTCCGGCGAGCCGACGCCTTCTTCGACCGAGAACGCGTGGTCGAACAGAGCGCGGCCCCGCTCGAACTGGTCGTCGACCGTCGCCGTGGAGAGGGCGCTGACGGTGACCGCCGAGACGCAGGCGAAGCTGCCCAGGAGGAGGTTGTGGAGGTGCATCACAGGTGCCTCAGGAACTCGAGGATGTCTTCGCGCTCTTGCGCCGAGAGGGACGAGAAGGCGTTCCGCACGCCCTGCGCCTCGCCGCCGTGCCAGAGGATCGCGTCCTCGAGCGTCGCCGCGCGGCCGTCGTGAAGGTAGGGGCCGGCGCTCCCGATGCCCCACAGCGGGGCCGTGCGCCACTCCGCCTCGGTGGTCGGCGGGTCGTTGCCGCCCATCTGCGGGGTGCCGAAGCTGACCTCGCCGGCGAGGTCGGGCCCCATGTCGTGCAGCAGCAGGTCGGTGAACGCGCGCACCGGACCGCGCGTCGACGGCAGCTCGGGGACGTGGCACTTCGCGCACCCGACCGCCTCGAACAGCACCTCGCCGCGCGCCGCGGCGTCGTTGAACGGCCGCGGCTCCGGCGGGGCCAGGAACCGCGAGAACGCGATCAGGTCGCCGAGCTCGCCAGCCGGCATCTCCGGGTCGGCGACGCCGTCGTTGTCGAAGGTCGGCGCGTTCGGCGTGGAGGAGCCCTGCAGCGCGGCGGTGTGGCCGAGGCTGACGGTCCCGGCCGAGCCCTGCAGCGGGTTGGTGGTCACGCCCATCTGGTTGAACAACGGCGCGCGGGTGAAGAGCTCGATGTTGTTGGCCTGCGCCTTGGTGCCGAAGCGGCCGAGGCCGGCCGCGTCGTTGTTGGCGCGGCCGCTGATGCCGTCGCCGTCGTCGTCGTCGGGGTCCGCGTGGCTCAGGATGGTGGCGTCCGAGACGAACTCGAACAGCCCGACGCCGAACATCGGGATCGCGTTCCGCTGGTCGGACTGCACGTCGAACGGGCCGAACGTCTCCGGGATGATGACGCGACCGGCCTCGAGCGTGAAGGTGATCTGGCTGGGCGACCCGAACGACGGCACGACCGGGCTGACCAGGCCCGGCAGCGGCAGCAGGAACGGAAACTGGCCGTAGGAGGCGACGTAGAAGTTGCGGTAGAGGTCGCTGCTCCCGCCCGGCACCGGCGCGCTGTGGCACGACTTGCAGGACGTGGCGTTGTACATCGGGCCCAGGCCGTCGCTCGGCTTGAAGCGCTTGAGGAAGACCTCGCGGCCGCGCTCGAACGCCGCCAGCTCGGCGGCGGTCAGGTCGGGCAACGGGTCGCCGAGCTGGATCGTCGGCGCGGCCGGCGGCGGCGGCGGCGGCTCGGGCGTGACGCCGGGAGTGGCGGCGCCGCCGCCACAGGAGGCGAGCAGCAGCGCGCCGAACAAGCTGGTGGTGAGCTTCGTGTTCAACATGTCAGCGAGGTGGACCCGTGGTGGCCGTGGCCTTGGCCGAGGTCGCGGAGCAAGCGTAACCCGGGTTCCGGTCTTGACGAAGGTGCGGGGGGCGTGGGTTCCCTCACGCCGCCGGTGCCATGGGGGCTTGCCCGCGCCGTCTCAGTTCGGTCCGCAGTATTCCTGGTCCGGTCGAGCGTGAATCTGGGTGCTGGGATGTCCGAATTCCGGGCGCCTCTCGGTCCCGCCGCGGGGCCGTCGTATATCTTGCACCCGCCGGCCGTCCGCCGGTCACTGCTCTGACATGAAGACCCTGCTCGCGATCGTCGCCCTGAGCGGCCTGCTCCTCAGCCAAAACGGCACCCCGAAGCCTGCGCCCGCTGGCAAGCCGCCTGCGCCCACGGGCGAGCAGGGCCCCAAGAAGCCCGCCAAGGAGAAGCCGACGCCGAAGCCGCAGGAGCCCAAGGTCGAGCGCCCGGAAGAGGACGCGCCGATGCCCAAGGGCACAGACCCGGCGGACATCGCCGCGATGCGCAGCGCCGAGCAGATGTTGGAGGTCGAGAAGCGCCTGCAGAAGGAGATCAAGGCGGGCAAGATCACCGGCCTCGACAAGATCTTGCCGTTCGACGAGCTGACCTCGTGGCCCTACGAGGACGGACTCAAGGGCATGCCGAAGCGCGTCAAGGAGCTGTCCGGCAAGAAGGTGCTGATGACCGGCTTCATGCTGCCGATCGACGAGGTCCAGAACATCAAGGAGTTCCTCCTCGTCGAGTCGCTCTGGTCCTGCTGCTATGGGCAGCCGCCCGACATCCACGGCATCGTGCGGGTGGTCATGCCCAAGAAGAAGACGACCGACTACTTCTTCGACCCGCTCAAGATCATCGGCACGTTCAAGGTCGAGTCGACGGTGATGGACGGCTACTGCGTCGACATCTACCAGCTCCACGTCGAGAGCCTGGAAGCGATCAAGTTCAAGTAGCTCAAGCGGCGCGCGAGGGCCTGGGCGTCCGGCCCCATCGGGTTTTCCCTGCCCGGCGCAAAAGGAGCGGATCGCGGGTGGCCGATAGCCATCGGCGATGGGCACTCCACTCGAGCGCTTCTTCGGCAGCTGGTCGCTGCCGCGCCGCATCGCCGCCGGGCTGGCCGCAGCCGCGCTGATCCTCGCCGGCATCGCCGGGACCCTGGCGGCGTCCCGCAGCGCGCGGACGGCCGAGGCGGAGGCCGCTGCGCGTGCTCAGCG
>JBMHDP010000115.1:0-4002 GCA_049889335.1 Planctomycetota bacterium | reverse complement strand
CGGCGATCGCCGCCAACCGGCGCTGGGGCGGCGGCGCGAAGGCCGCGCGCAGCTGCGCGTCGATCTGCTCGTTCAGGTCGTCGTTCATCTCTCCTCCACCGGGGTCAGGGCCTCCCGCAGCTGCAGCCGCGCGCGCCGCGCGTGGCTGGCGGCCGTGTTCTCGTTGATGCCGAGCATCTCGCCGACCTCGGCGAACCCGTAGCCGAGCACGACGTGCAGGAGCAGTGACGCGCGCGCGACCTCCGGGAGCCGCGCGAGCGCTGCGGCCAGCTCGTCGGACAGCCCGGCGCGGTCGACGTCGAACGGCCACTCGGCCTGCTCGAGCGACGAAGACACCCGCTCGGGCAACGCCTCCTCGGCCCGCACCTCCGGTCGGCGGCGGCGTCGCCAGTTGGCGCCGAGCCGGCGCGTGATCGCCGCCAGCCAGGGCCCCGGCGGGTCGCCCGAGCGCAGCTGCTGACGGCGTTGCCACGCGACCCGCGCGGTCTCCTGCACCAGGTCTTCGGCCTCGTCACGCCCGACCCACGCAGACGCGATCACCCACAGCGCGCGCCCGCTGTGGGCGAACGCCTCGGTGAAGGCCTCGGCTCTCATGCTCGTCGCCACACGCACGTGCTACGCGCTCAGCGCCCGTTTGCTCCGCAGCACGGCGCCGCGCCGACTTCGCAGCAGGGCGCCCCGCCCGCGTCGCAGCACCCGGTGTCGGCGCGCTCGTCTTCCCGGCACCCGGGCTCGCAGCAACCGAGCTCGCAGCGCTCCGGCTCGCAGCACCCCGGGTCGCAGCACCCCGGGTCGCAGCGCTCCGGCTCGCGCGCTTCGCAGCAGGCTCCCGCGCCTTCGACAGGCGGGCAGCAGGGGCCGGCCCCGGGCGCTGCGGGGACCAGGAAGAGATAGAAGATCCAGGGGAGGAACGACTGGGTGATCGCGGTCATGAGAGGCTGATGTCTCGTCGACCGAGTCGTCGTGCAGAAATCGGCGCTTGGCGCGCCCGCGCGGCTCAGACCGTCAGCACGAGCTTGCCCATGGCCTCGCGCGCCTCGAGCAGGCGGTGCGCCTCCCCGACCTCGGCCAGCGGCAGCGCGCGATCGAGCACGGGGCGGAAGCGTCCCTGATCGAACATGCGCAGAACCTGGCGCAGGTCGCCCTTGCTGCCCATGGTCGACCCGAGCACGGACAGGCTCTTGAAGAAGACCTGGTGCAGGGAGAGCCCGACGTCGCCGCCGGTCGTGGCGCCGCAGGTGACCAGGCGTCCGCCGCGGGCGAGGCACTTGAGCGAGCCTGCGAACGTCGCCGCTCCCACGTGCTCGAAGACCACCTCCACGCCCGCCTTGCCGACCCGCGCCCGGACCTCGTCGACGAAGTCCTGCGAGCCGTAGTCGACGACGTGGTGCGCGCCCAGCGCGGCGACGCGCGCGCACTTCTCGGGGCCCCCGGCCGTCGCGATCACCTGGGCGCCGAGCGCGTTCGCGATCTGGACCGCGGCCGCGCCGACGCCCGACAGCCCGGCGT
Source organism: Planctomycetota bacterium (assembly GCA_049889335.1). Taxonomy (GTDB): domain Bacteria; phylum Planctomycetota; class UBA1135; order UBA1135; family UBA2386. The sequence goes on along the minus strand of JBMHDP010000115.1, from coordinate 2,493 downwards.
GCACGAGCACGGTCTCGCCGGCGCGCAGCTCGGCCCGCCGCACCAGCATGTTCCACGCAGTCTGGAACACGAGGCACACCGAGGCGGCCGCCTCCATGCTCAACCCCGCGGGCTTCGTCGCGATGTTCGCCGCGGGCAGGCAGACGTACTCGGCCGCCGTCCCGTCGCAGCTCTCGCCCAGGATGTCGTAGCGTCGGCAGAGGTGGTCGAGGCCGCGGTGACAAGGCTCGCACGCGCCGCACGAGACCCCGGGCAGGACCACGACCTCGTCTCCCTCGCGCACGTCGCGGACGCCGGCGCCGACCGCGTCCACGACGCCGGCTGCGTCGCTGCTGGTGACGAGCGGGAGCGGGAAGGTGTGACCCGGCACGCCGCGGCGCACCCAGGTGTCGAGGTGGTTCAGACCCACCGCGCGCACCCGGACGCGGACCTCGCCGCGACCGGGCGACGGCGCGTCGCGTTCTTCGAGCCGGAGCCTGTCGATGCCGCCGTGCTCGCGCACGACGACGCAGCGCATGGTCGCCATGCGACGAGCGTAGCAAGCCGACGGGCCGCGGACGATTCCCGGGCTCAGCGCCGCGGCTCGACGCCCAGCAGGTGGCGCACGAAGAAGTCCTGCCGGCGGCGCACCAGGTAGGGCGACTCCCCGATCCCGTGGCCGGCGCCCGGGACGACCACGAGGTCGAAGTCCTTGTCGGCGCGGATGAGCGCGTCGACAACCTGCATCGTCGACGCCGGGTCCACGTTCCGGTCCATCTCGCCGACCGTCAGCATCAGCTTGCCCTGCAGCTTGGCCGCGTGCGTCACGTTGGAGCTGTCCTCGTACCACGGCCCGACGGGCCACCCCATCCACGCCTCGTTCCACCAGATCTTGTCCATCCGGTTGTCGTGGCAGCCGCAGTCCGACACGCCGACGTCGTAGAAGTCGCCGTGATGCAGCAAGCCCGCGAGCGTGCTCTGGCCGCCCGCGCTGCCGCCGAAGATCCCGACGCGATCGAGGTCGATGTAGGGCCGCGCCTCGGCCGCCGCCCGCAGCCAACGGATGCGGTCGGGGAAGCCGCTGTCCTTGAGGTTCCGCCAGCAGACGTCGTGGAACGCCTTGCTGCGCCAGTTGGTGCCCATGCCGTCGATCCGCACGACCACGAAGCCGAGCTCGGCGAGCCGACGCTGACGACCGCCGACGCCCCAGCGCTTGGGCACGAAGAAGTCGTGAGGCCCGGCGTAGATGTCCTCGATGACCGGGTAGCGCTTCGCGGGGTCGAAGTTGGACGGCTTGATCAGGATCCCGTGGATGTCGGTGACGCCGTCCCGACCCTTGGCGACGAAGCGCTCCGGCGGGCGGAAGCCCAGGTCGAGCATCGGCTGCACGTCGTCGCGGCCGAGCTCTGCGACCAGCGCCCCGTCCGCGCTGCGCCGCAGCTCGGTGACCCACGGGTGGTCGGCGCGCGACCAGCGCGCGACGAAGTGCGCGCGGTCCGGCGAGAACTGCCACTCGTGGCTGCCGTCCGCCTCGGTCAGCACCGTCAGGTTCGAGCCGTCGAAGTCGACCCGCGCGAGGTGAGCGTGGTAGGGGTCCTGCCCGGCGCGGATCCCGTACGCCGTGAACCACAGCTGCCGACGCGCCTCGTCGACGTGCTCGACCCGGCGCACGACCCACTCGCCCGCGGTGACCTGCTGCGCCGCGCCCGTCGCGACGTCGACCAGGTAGACGTGGTTCCAGCCGTCGCGCTCGCTCGCCCAGAGCAGCTGGTCCCCTCCGGCGAGCCATCGCATCCACGTCTTCTGCGAGTAGTCGACGAAGGTGTCGCTCTGCTCGTCGACCACGATCCGCACCGCGCCCGTGTCGGCGTCGATCGCGTAGAGGCGCAGCTGCTGGTGACCCCGCCGGTTGTAGAGCACGTACACCTCGCTGCTGTCGGCCGCCCACCGCACGCGGTCGATCCGCCACGCGTCCACGAACGGCGCCGCTTCGACCGCGATCCGTCGGCCCCGCTCGACGTCGAACAGGACCGGCCGGGGCCGGTCGATGCGGTCGCCGGGCTTGGTGTAGTCGCGCGTGTGCAGCCGCGGCTGCACACGGTCGCGCGGCGCCGACTCGACGAAGTGCACGAGGTGCTGCTCGCCCGGCGCGACCCGGAACCCGAGCGCGCGGCGGCCGTCCGGTGACCGGTGACGCGGCTGGCGGTAGCCGTCCTCGGCGCTGCCGTCCGTCGTCAGGCGACGCGGCTCCTCGCCCTCGGCCTGCCACCAGACGTCGTGGTCGCGCACCGAGAGCGCGGGGCCGCGCGGCGTCTTCGGGCGCGCAGTCCGCGCGCCACCCTGCACCTTGGCCCGCGAGGCCGCGTCGAACACGGCGAGCGCCTTGCTCCCCTCGACGACGAACGAGCCGACGAGGTCGTCCGCGCGGAGGTCCCCGATCCACGCGTGGCCGACGAAGGTCGACTGCGTGACCGGCGCGCCGGGCGCCAGCTCCCCGTAGGCGCGCGGCGCGCC
>JBMHDP010000114.1:0-3298 GCA_049889335.1 Planctomycetota bacterium | reverse complement strand
CGTCGCGGTCGCGGTGTAGGCGTGCACGGGCACGCCGGGGAAGCGCTCGCGGAGCTCGGCGAGGCGTCGGTACTCGGGCCGGAAGTCGTGCCCCCACTGGCTGATGCAGTGCGCCTCGTCGATCGCGATCGCCGCGACCTCACGCGCGCCGAGCCACTCCAGGAAGTCCTCGCGGAACAGCCGCTCGGGCGCGACGAACAGCAGCCGCAGCGCGCCCGAGTCGGACAGCTCGCGCAGCTCTCGTCGGCCGTCGGCGTCGAGGTTGCTGTGGGCAGCGGCAGCGGGCACGCCGTTGAGCCGGAGGCCGTCGACCTGGTCCTGCATCAGCGCGATCAGCGGCGACACCACGACCGTGAGCCGGTCGGTCACGAGCGGCGGGAGCTGGTAGCAGAGCGACTTGCCGCCGCCCGTCGGCAGCACGACCAGCGCGTCGCGGCCGTCGAGCGCCGCGTCGATCGCCTCCTTCTGCAGCGGCCGCAGGGAGGAGAAGCCGAACCATCGCTCGAGCGTCTCGTGGAGCAGGCGGTCGCGGGAATCGGAGGTCACGTCGATGGTGCAGGTGCGTCGCGGGATGCGGGCCTGATTCGACTACACTCGCCTCCGTGAACAAGGCTCTGCTGCGGTTCTCGGGCGCGCTCGCGCTGCTGTGCAGCGGCTGCCACCTGTTCCGGTCGGCCGTCGCGCCGATGCCGTACACGCTCTCCCGCGCCCCGGCCGGAGCAGCGGACACGCTGGTCGTGCTGCTGCCGGGGATCGACAGCCGCCCCGAGGACTTCGACCGCCGCGGCTGGACCGCGCGCGTCCACGCAGCGCTGCCGCAGGCCGACGTGCTCGCGGCGGACGCGCACCTCGGCTACTTCACCAGCGGGACCCTGGTCGAGCGCCTGCACCAGGATGTGATCGCTCCGCGGGCCGGGGACTACGAGCGGGTCTGGCTCGTCGGCATCTCGCTCGGAGGCTTCGCGTGCGCGCTCTACGCCGGCGCGCACCCCGCGGAGGTCGACCGGGTGCTCCTGCTCGCCCCCTACATGGGCCGCGCCGCGCTGGCCGAGCAGGTCGTCGCGGCCGGCGGGCTGCACCGCTGGACGCCGCCGGCGACGGACGACCTCACGCCGGAGCTGGCGGCCTACGTCGACGCGTGGCGCTTCTATCAGGGGCGATGCCGCGCGCCCTCGTCGTCGCCGCAGCTCTTCCTCGGCTACGGCGATGACGATCCGTTCCGCGTGCCCAACGGCGCGCTCGCCACTGCGCTCCCGGCCGACCGCTGCTTCCACGAGCCGGGCGGACACACGTGGCCCGTCTGGGACGCGCTGTTCGAGCGGATGCTGGCCGCGGCGGCGCAGGCGCGCGCCGACAGCTAGCGCACACCCACGGTGAGCGACAGGCCGTTGGAGGAGTAGAGGCCGCCCCAGTTGCCGGCCGGGTCGAACGTGAACTCCGCGACCTGGACGTCGAACTGGAAGCCCGCGAGCAGCGGGCTCGCAGGCACGACGACCTGGACCTGGATCGGCAGCGGCGCGCCGGTGCCGATGGCCGGACCGAGGAGCACGGCGGCCGAGTTCTCGAGCGTGCAGCCGGCGCCGGCCACGGGCACGGCGAGGCTCAGCGGGAAGCTCGGCGCCGGCAGGCCGAGCACGCTGAACGCGAGCGACCCCGCGCCGACGTTGGCGCACTCGCCGGTCCAGACCGAGTCGGTCCACGGCGCCGCGGTCGACGTCAGCGTCAGGGAACCGCCCGGTCCCGTGCAGCCGCTGCCCGTCGTCGCGACCGCCGGCAGCGCCGAGGTCTGGTACTCCCAGGTGTCCGCGAGCTGAGGCCCGCCGAAGCCCCCGAAGAGGAAGGTCTTCTGCAGGCCCAGCACGTAGGCGAAGTTCGGCCCCGTACGCGTCGAGGGGCCGCTGGCGGCGCGCTGCGTCCAGTCGACGCCGTCGAACTCCCAGACGTCGGACAGCGTCGGGCCGTTGCGCGTGCCGCCGAACAGCACGTGCCGGTCGCGCATCGCGTCGTAGGTCATCCCGTAGGCGAAGCGACCGGGCACGCCGCCCGAGGACGGCGCGTTCGGCGTCGTGACCTGCGTCCAGTCGCCGCTGCTCCAGATCCACGTGTCGCTGAACACGGTCGTGGCGTCTCGGCCGCCGAAGTAGAGGGTCTCTCCGCCCACGATGTCGGTCGACATGCGGCCGCGCGCGCGCGGCGACGGGCTGCTCGCCGGGCTCAGCTGCGTCCAGTTGGCGCCGTCCCAGAGCCACGTGTCGCCGTAGTACGTGGTCCCGTTGGCGCCCCCGAACAGCACGCACGCGCCGAGCGACGGGTCGTAGGCCATCTGCGCCCAGCGCCGCGGGCTCGGCGAGTTCGCGGGAGAGAGCTGCGTCCAGGTCGCGCCGTCGAACTCCCAGGTATCGCCGAGGTTCGCGCTCAGGGCAGAAGAGCGCCCCCCGAACAGCACGTAGACGCCGCGGCCGAGGTCGAACGTCGCCGCGTACCAGTCCCGGCCCGGCGGCAGCGCGCCGGTCGTCGGCGTGACGTCGACCCAGTCGACGCCGTTGAAGACCCACATGTCGTTGAGCTCGACGCCGGGGCCGGGCTTGCCGCCGAAGTTGTAGAGCAGCGCGCCGTCGGAGACGCCGATCATGCCGGCGCGGGGGCTCGGCATGTTGGCCGGGGCGAGCTGCGTGAAGTCCGCCTGGGCGAGCGCGGCCGTCGCGAGCAGGGGAAGGGCGAGCGCTGCCGTCTTCATGGTCGAAGTCTAGAGCGCGCCCCGCGCGCCGCGCGCGCCGTTACGGCTCGATGACACCCTTGCGGCGGAGAGCAAGGCCCTCGTGCCCGCGCGCCGGGGCCGCGCTATGGTGCGCGCATGTCCGCTGCGCTCCGACCGCTCGCCGCAGCCGCCGCGCTCGCGGCGGCGCCGTCGGTCTGCGCGCAACAGGTCCGCTTCGACCGGGACGTGCTCCCGCTGCTCTCCGACCGGTGCTTTCAGTGCCACGGGCCGGACGCCCGCGCGCGCGAAGCGGACCTGCGGCTCGACGACCGCGCCGACTTGGTGCGCGACCGCGGCGGCTACGCCGTGGTCCGCCCCGGCGATCCGGGCGCGAGCGAGTTGATCGCCCGCGTGACGGCCCGCGACGAGGCGCAGATGCCGCCCGCCCACGCCAACCTCGCGCTCCGCGCCGAGGAGATCGAGACGCTGCGCGCGTGGATCGCGGAGGGGGCGCCGTGGTCGGTCCACTGGTCGTACCAGCCGAGCCGGCCCACCGCGCCGCCCCGCGCTGCCGCGACCGGCGGCGGCGACCACCCGATC
>JBMHDP010000113.1:0-9105 GCA_049889335.1 Planctomycetota bacterium | reverse complement strand
CAGGGGCCCGCCCGTCGCCAGCAGCAGCAGCGGCCCGGCCGGCCCCAGGCCCCGCCAGACGGCGCGCGCGCGCGCGACGACGCCGCGTCGGTCGGAGCGAGGTGCGGTCGACATCGCGGCAACCTGCGTCATCGGCGCCGCATAAGCAAGGGCGGCCGCGCATCCGCGCCGCCCGGCGACGCGAACGCGACGGTATGTCGCGACGCTGGCTCTGGCTGCTCCTCCCCCTCGCTGCCACCACCGCGCTGGCGACGTCTTCGTGCTCGACGAGCTACCCGCGCCGCGACCCGAGCGGCGAGGTCCTGCCGCAGGTCACCGGCACCTCGCTGGCAGACCAGCAGGTCACCCTCCCGGACGTCGCGGACGGCGCGCCGCTCCTGCTGCTGGTCGGCTACGTGCAGAGCGCGCAGTTCGATATCGACCGCTGGCTGCTCGGCCTCGACCAGCTCGGCTGGAAGACCCGCACCTTCGAGGTCCCGACCCTGCCGGGGATGATGCCGCGGATGTTCGGCAACTTCATCGACAGCGGCATGCGGCGCGGGATCCCCGAGGAGGACTGGGCCGCCGTCGTCACGGTCTACCGGGAGGCCGACAAGCTGGCCGCGTTCACCGGCAACGAGGGCACGCGCAACGGCCGCGTCCTGCTGCTCGACGGCGACGGCCGCGTGGTCTTCTACCACGACCGCGGCTACTCGGTCGGCTCCCTCAAGCGGCTCGTCGCGGCGCGCGCCGCGCTGCAGTAGCGGCCAGAAGCCCTGGCCTCGGAGCCCCGGGCGGGTAGCCTGCCTGCCCCCGATGAGCACCGAACTGCCCGACCGATACGACCCGCAGACGCTCGAGCCCGCCGTCACCGAGCGGTGGCTGGACGCCAAGGCCTACGCGGCGACCCCGGACGACCGCGAGGACCGCTACGTGGTCATGATGCCGTTGCCCAACGTGACCGGCGCGCTGCACATGGGCCACGCCATGGACAACGTCATGCAGGACCTGCTGACGCGCTGGCACCGCATGCGCGGCGACAACACCCTCTGGCAGCCCGGCCTGGACCACGCCGGCATCGCGACGCAGGCGGTCGTCGAGAAGCGGCTCAAGGAGATCGAGGGCAAGACGCGCCACGACATCGGCCGCGACGCGCTCGTCGGGCGCATCCACGAGTGGGCCGACAAGTCCAAGCAGCGGATCGTCTCGCAGCAGCAGGGCATGGGCTGCTCGTGCGACTGGGACCGGTCGCGCTTCACGATGGACGAGGTGTGCGCGCGCGCGGTGCGGCACACCTTCTTCAAGATGTTCCGGGACGGGCTCATCTTCCGCGGCAACCGACTGGTCAACTGGGACTGCGCGCTGCAGACGGCCGTCGCGGACGACGAGCTCTACAAGGAGTCCGTCGCCGGCAAGTTCCACTACTTCCGCTACCCCATCGTGGACCCGGCCGACGGCGGGCCGACCCACGTGGCGATCGCGACGACCCGTCCGGAGACGATGCTCGGCGACACCGCGGTGGCCGTGCACCCGGACCCGCGGGGCGCGCTGCAGGCCGCGATCGTCGCGCAGCAGGAGAAGCTGGCCGCGGCGCCCGACAAGGAGAAGGCCGACCTCGAGCAGGAGCTGGAGCGCCTGAAGGCGCGGCTCGCCGAGGCGGCCCCGACGCTCGAAGCGATCGCCGCGCTGGCCCGGGCGGGCGGCAAGGTGGCGCTGCCGCTCGTCGACCGCGAGATCCCGATCGTCCCCGACGAGTGGGCCGACCCCACGCTCGGCACCGGCTGCGTCAAGATCACCCCCGCCCACGACCCCAACGACTACGACGTCTGGCAGCGGCACCCGGAGATCGGCGCGGTCAACATGCTGAACCCCGACGGCACCGTCTCGAAGGCCGGCGGCGCCTACGCGGGCCTCGACCGCTTCGAAGCGCGCGCGCAGGTGCTGAAGGACCTCGACGCGCTGGGGCTGCTCGACCGGATCGAGGACCGCCAGCTCGAGGTCGACCACTCGGACCGGTCCAAGACCGTCATCGAGCCCTACCTGAGCAAGCAGTGGTTCGTGAACATGGGCGACGTCGAGGGCGGCGTCGTCATGGGCCGCGGCACCGACAAGGAGTTCCGCAGCGCGGGCCTCGCGCAGGCCGCGCTCGACGCGACCGCGGGCGCGCTGCCCGCGTTCGCCGACGGCGCCGCGCGGGCGCAGGTCACCTTTCACCCCGACCCCGCGCGCTACCGGAACATGCACGACCGGTGGCTCGGCGAGAAGCGCGACTGGTGCATCAGCCGCCAGCTCTGGTGGGGTCACCGGATCCCCGTCTGGCGGGGCGAGATGGAGACGCCGAAGCTGCTGATGCTGGAGCCGATGCTGCAGGGCCAGCTCGACCGTGACGACGTCTGCGCGTGGATCGTGCTGCCCGACGGCGACCGGCTCCCCCCCGCCGAGGCGTTCCAGCGGCTCAAGGGCCCCGACGCGCCGCCCAGCGTCGAGGTGCAGCTCTGCTTCCTCGAGCAGCAGGCAGACGACGCGATCGCGCCGCTGCTGCAGGGCGCGGGCCTGGAGCTCGACCCGGACGTGCTCGACACCTGGTTCAGCTCTGCGCTGTGGCCCCACAGCACGCTCGGCTGGCCCGCCCCCGAGGACGCGCGCGTCGACGACGGCCAGACGGCGCTGGCGGCGGCCGCCGGCCGCCCGGCCTCGCTGAGCGACTACTACCCGGGCAGCTGCCTCGTGACGGGCCGCGACATCATCACGCTCTGGGTCGCCCGGATGATCGTCAGCGGGCTCTACAACCTCGGCGATGTGCCGTTCACCGACGTTTTCCTGCACGCGACGATCCTGGACGGCAAGGGCGTCCGGATGTCCAAGTCCAAGGGCAACGGCATCGACCCGCTGGACATCATCGACCGCTACGGCGCCGACGCGCTGCGCTACGTCGTCTGCGAGCTGCAGACCGGGACGCAGGACGTGCGGCTGCCGGTGCAGGCGATCTCCCCGTTCACCGAGGACGGCGAGGACGAGCGCCTGGTCGACCTCGCGACGGCGGCGCCGGGGCCGTTCCTGGGGACCTTCGTCGACCCGGTAGCGGGCGAGCCGATGGACCTGATCGGCCAGTACGCCAAGGAGGGCATCACGCCCGCCAAGGCGACCAGCGACCGGTTCGCCGTCGGCGCCAACTTCTGCAACAAGCTGTTCAACGCGGCGCGGTTCGCCTTCCTCAACCTCGACGGCACCACCTTCGAGCCGCTCGACCCGGGCGCCCTGGCGGTCGAGGACCGCTGGATCCTGGCGCGCCTGCGGCGGGCGATCGCCGCGGTGAGCGGGCACCTCGCGGGCTACAACCCGTCGGCGGCGATCCAGACGGCCCGCGACTTCTTCTGGAGCGAGCTGTGTGACTGGTACCTGGAGATGGTCAAGCCGCGCATGAAGAACGGCGCGGACGAGGCCAGCAAGCGGGCGGGCCGCCAGGTGTTGGCGACGGTGCTCGACCAGACGCTGCGCCTGCTGCACCCGTTCGTGCCGTTCTTGACCGAGACCCTCTGGTCGAAGCTCAACGCGCTGGCGCCGGCGCGCGGCGTCGCGCGCGAGCTCCCGCCGAGCCCCCTGCTCGTGCACGCGGCGTGGCCGGCGGCGGAGGACGGCTGGCAGGCTGACGACGTCGAGGCGCAGGTCGCCGCGATGCAGGAGTGGTGCGTCGCGATCCGCGAGGCCCGCGCGCGCTACCAGGTCCCGCCGCGCGAGCGGCTCGAGGCGCGCTTCCAGGCCGACGGCGCGACCGCCGACGTGCTGCGGGCGACCGAGGCGCTGCTCGCCAACATGGCCGGTCTCTCGACTACGACGATCGGACCGGACCAGGAGCGCACCAAGGACAGCGCGACGGTCGTGCTCGGCGACAGCAAGGCGTTCCTGCTCGGGGTCGTCGACCTCGACAAGGAGCGGCAGAAGCTCCAGAAGGAGCAGAAGACGCTCGAGGGCAAGATCGGCGGGCTCGAGCGCAAGCTGTCCAACGAGGGCTTCTTGGCGAAGGCGCCCGCCGCCGTCGTCGAGAAGGAGCGCGCGGCCCTCGACGCGCTCCAGGTCCAGCTGCAGGGCGTGCAGCAGAGCCTGGCCGAGCTGGGCTGAGCCCGACGTGCGCGACCTGAACGAGGCGCTCGAAGAGCTCTACGGCTTCGCGGACTTCCGCGGGCCGCAGCGCGAGATCATCGCGCAGCACCTCGCGGGCGAGAGCGCGCTGGTGCTGATGGCGACCGGCGACGGCAAGTCGCTCTGCTACCAGCTGCCGGCGTTCGTCGGCGAAGGCCTGACGGTGGTCGTCTCGCCGCTGATCGCGCTGATGGACGACCAGGTCGCCGCGCTCGAAGCCCGCGGCCTGCCGGCGACCTGTATCCACAGCATGCTCGACAAGCGCGAGCGGCAGTCCCGGCTCGACGCCGTGCTCCGCGGCGAGGTCAAGCTGCTCTACTGCACGCCCGAGCGCTTCCGCGTCGGCGCCGGCGACGAGAACTTCCTGGAGCGCATCCGCGGCGCCGGCGTGCGCCGCCTCGCCGTGGACGAGGCGCACTGCCTCAGCCAGTGGGGCCACGACTTCCGCCCCGACTACCAGCGCCTCGGCGAGGTCCGCCAGGCGCTCGGCGACGTCCCGTGCCTGGCGCTGACCGCGACCGCCACGCCGCAGGTCCAGGACGACATCCGGGCGACGCTCGGCCTCGAGGACGCGCGGCTGTTCCACACCGGCATCGCGCGGGACAACCTCGCCCTGTCCGTGCACCACGCGCTGACCGACCAGGACAAGCTCGACCGGCTCGAGGAGGTGCTGCGACGGACCGGCGGCCCGGCGATCGTCTACTGCGCGCTGATCAAGGACCTGCGCATGCTCGAGACCGAGCTGCAGCGCCGCGACTTCTGGCCGATGGTCTACCACGGCGACCTGTCCGCGCACGAGCGCCGGACCCAGCAGGCGAAGTTCCAGGCGCGCGACGACGCGCTGATGCTGGCGACCAACGCGTTCGGCATGGGCGTCGACAAGGCCGACATCCGCGCGATCGTGCACTGGCAGTTGCCGCGGACCCTCGAGGCCTACTACCAGGAGGTCGGCCGCGCCGGCCGCGACGGCGAGGGCTCGTTCTGCGAGCTGCTCTACCGGGAGGAGGACCTGGTCATCCAGCGCAACTTCACGGAGTGGGCCAACCCGACGGCCGACTTCGCCTGCGACGTCGTCGACCACATGGTCGCGCTCGGCGACCGCCTGCACGCCGCCGACGTCGCCACGCTGCGCGAGACGTTCTTGACCAAGAACCGTCACGACGGCCGGGTCGACACGGTCCTGCGGCTGCTACGCGCCGCGGGCTGCACGACCGGCGAGGCGGGCCTCGACCTGCAGCTGGTGCGGGTCCCCGACGCCCGCGAGGTCGAGGCGTGGCTGCCGGAGGACAAGCGCCAGAACGACCTGATGGGCCTGCTCAAGATGGTCCGCTACGCGAGCGAACCGCAGTGTCGCAAGCGCACGATCCACGCTCACTTCGGCTTCGCGGACGACTTCCCGGACGGCTGCGGCTCGTGCGACGCCTGCGTAGACCTCCACGGCTGGCAGGGCGAGCACATGCCGGCGCCCGAGCCGCTGACGCGCGGGCGACGCGAGGAGCCGGTCCGGAGCGACGACCCGACGCGCGGCGTCGAGCGCGGCGACTGGCTGGACGTCCAGGGCGTCGGCCTGTGCTGCGTGGTGCGCGTGCACCGCCACGGCGACCGGGTGCGGGTCGACGTCGAGCGCGCCAGCGACCTGAAGCCGCGCGCGGTCGACCTGCGCCGCAAGCGGTGGCGTCGGGTCGAGCGCTGAGGCCCGCGCGGCGGCAGGTCAGTCGGCCGGCAGCGCGCGGTTGCGCGCGTCGAGCGACGCCGCGTCCTCGTAGCCGTGCCGCAGCAGCAGGGGCGCGAGGAACTGCAGGCTCTGCCGCTGGTCGGCCGCCGGCACCACCTCCGACCACGCCTCGTGCGCGCCAGCGCCCGCGTCGGCGAGCGCCGAGGTCGGGCCGCTGAAGGCCGTTCGGGACGTCGACTGCGACCGGCAGAACGCCTCGACCTCCGGCGCGAACGGGACGCCCAGCCAGGAGAACAGGCGCCGCGCGGCGCCTTCGTCGTCGGCGACGAGGTCTTCGTAGCGCAGCTCGTAGCCGCGCGCGGCGCCCGCCTCTTCGACGCACCGCCGCGCGTTGTCGACGTGCCCCACCACCATCGTGTGCGCCTGCTCGGGCGCGATCCACGCCTCGCCGCTGTCCTTGCGCTTGCGCATCAGGGAGGCGACGACCGCCCGCGGGTCGCGGACGATGTGGACGAGCCGCGCGCCGGGATAGCAGGCGCGCAGCGTCGCCACGGTCTCCGGCCGCGCGGCGTAGTGCGGGTTCTTGTCGCCCCACCACCGCGCCGCGGGGAAGGTCTCGCGGTAGTAGGCCCGCAGCCTGCGCGGCAGGTCGTCGGTGAGCCAGCGCCGCAGCTGCTCGCGGTGGTTGAACACCGCGCGGTCGTCGTCACAGAGCTCCAGGCTCCGCTGGAGCCACTCGAACACCCGGTGCTCGTTGGTGATCGCGACCTCGGGGTGGCTGTCCAGGACCTTTTGCAGGTAGGTCGTCCCCGAACGCGGCGCGCCGAAGACGACGATCGGATCAGGGCAGGGGTCCGGCATGCAGCGACGATTAGCGCGCCGCGGGACGCCGCGCGCAAGCCCCGGGTCGGCGCGCGCCGCTCACGTCGCCTCGACCCCGGGGCAGGTGCGCAGGATCCGCGCCATCAGCGCGGGGTCCTCGAGCGCCTCGGGCCAGTAGGGCCAGTCGCGGCACTTCTGCGGGCGGGCGGGGTAGATCGAGCAGGCCGCGGCCGCGCCGTCGCGCAGGAACACGCACCGACCCGTGACGACGCCGTCTCGGAGCCGCTCTCCGTCCGCGGTCAGGTAGCGCCGCGAAAACGCCTCGACCGACAGCTCGAGGTGCGCGGCGATCGCGGCGGCCTCGCCCGCGGACACCCGCACGAAGCCGCCCGGGACGGCGCAGCAGTTGCCCGAGCGACGACAGCTGAAGCGGAACGGGTAGTCCGCCCGGTCGCCGCTCACCTTCGCCGACCTCCCCCGCCGCGGCGCCGCTGGCCCAGGCGCGGCCGCGCGCGCTGTCGCTGGTCCAGCTCGCGCTGGTGGCGACGCTGCTCGAGGAACGCGCCGACCTCCTCGACCAGCTGCTGCGGGCTCTGGAAGCGCATCTCCACGTCCTTGGCCATCATCTTCTCGAGGAAGTAGCGCAGCTGCGGCGAGAGCGAGAGCGCGCGGATGCGGTCACCGCTGAGCGACTCGAGCACCTGCTTGGCCAGCACCTCGGCCGAGGTCTCGCCTTCGAACGGGAGCGAGCCCGTCGTCAGGTGGTAGAGCGTGGCGCCGAGCGCGTAGATGTCGGCGCGCACGTCGAGCCGCCCTTCGCCGCGCGCCTGCTCGGGCGCGATGTAGTGCACGGTGCCCGCGGTCGTCTCGCCCGACGGCGCCGCGTCGCCCTGGAGCGCGAAGCCGAGGTCGATCAGCACCGCGCCGCGCTCCTCGGACCAGATCACGTTGCCGGGCTTCACGTCCCGGTGCACGAGGCCCCGCGCGTGCAGCGCCGAGAGGGCGCGGGCGACGTCCACGACCACGCGCAGCGCGGCCTCCTCGTCCAGCCGCTCCTCGTCGAGCAGCGCGTCCTGGAGGCAGCGGCCGGGCAGGCGCTCCATCGCGAAGAAGATCGTCTCCCCCTCCTTGGCCACGCGCAGCCCGCGCACCACGTTGGCGTGGTCGAGCTCCATCAGCAGCCGGGCCTCTCGCACGAAGCGCTCGGTCTGGACCGCGTCCCCGGCGAGCTCGGGCTTGAGCACCTTGAGCGCGACCGCCGCGCCGTCCGTGCGGTCCGTCGCGGCGAAGACCCGGCCGACGCCGCCCTCCCCGATCAGCTCGCCCAGCTCGTAGCGCGACAGGCGCGGGCGGGTGCCGCCCTCGGTCGCGAGCCAGTCCTGCCACTGCGCCTCGCTGCAGACGCCTGCGCGCACCAGGAAAGATCCGGGGTCACCGGACGTAATCGCCTCCTGCGCAACGCCCGGCGGCACGACGCGACGGTGCACGAGCAGGGCCAGCAACTTCGTCGACGAGATCACGTGCGATGTAGGGGCAACCGCCTGCAGTACTTGGGGCGATCCACCAGGAGCGCGTCAAGTCTGCTCCGCGCCGGACCCGATCACCTGGGTGTCGAGTAACAGGGAAACGGGGACAGACACTTGAAGCATCCAGGGGCCGCGTTCGTGATCAAGTACTTCGACTTGATCGACGAGTTCATCAAGGTGCGCTGCTGCAGCGACGAGCTGCTGCAGGACCTCCTCAAGGCGCCGATCACGAACAAGTCGGAGTATCGACACCGCGTGGTCGTCTCGTGCGTCCCGTCGTTCGAGACCGAGGTCCTCGGCGCCGTGCGCCGCATGGACGAGGGCTACGACCCGGAGATCGTCGAGGAGCTGCTCTACCAGATCTGCATCGACGTCAACCCCTCGCTCGAGATCCACCAGGTCAGCATCCCGACCAACGAGGAGGGCGCGGCCGACACCCAGCCCGAGGACCCGTTCCTCACGCGCCCCGGCAACGACGCCGCGCGGCAGTCGCTGTTCCGCCGCGTCACCAGCCTGGAGCGCAACCTCCGCCAGCAAATCATCGGCCAGGACGAGGCGATCACCTCGCTGACCCGCGCCGTCAAGAAGGCCGCCGTCGGCCTCAAGCGGCCGAGCCACCCGGTCGGCACGTTCCTGCTGGTCGGCCGCACCGGCACCGGCAAGACCGAGCTCGCCAAGTCGCTCGCGCGGAGCCTGTTCGACGACCCGAGCGCGATGATCCGCGTGGACTGCAGCGAGTATGCGCTGCCGCACGAGTACGCCAAGCTGATCGGATCGCCGCCCGGCTACATCGGGCACAACGAAGGCGGCTTCCTGACCGAGGGCATCAAGAAGAAGCCGACCAGCGTCGTGCTCTTCGACGAGATCGAGAAGGCGCACAGCAAGGTCCACAACCTGCTGCTGCAGCTGCTCGACGAGGGCATCATCACGGACAGCAAGGGCCAGACGGTCTCCTTCAACCAG
>JBMHDP010000112.1:0-8960 GCA_049889335.1 Planctomycetota bacterium | reverse complement strand
GCGGCGGCGGGCGCGGCCTTGGGCACGATCCGCCAGATGCGGCCCATGTGGACCGGCTGCTCCAGCCCGCGCTTCTCGACCTGATCCCGCAGGAAAGAGGTGACGTAGTTCCGGTGCTGGATGACGCCGCGGTACATGTCGACGACGTAGAGCGCGCCGTCGGGACCGTTCTTCAGGTCGACGGGGCGGAAGCGCTCGTCGGTCGACGTCAGGAACTCGTCCTGGGCGTCGTGGTAGGCGTTGTCGCCGCCGAGGCGACCGTCGTGGTCGCGGAGCCGGAACCGGCGCACCAGGTTGCCGCAGGGCTCACAGACGAACACGTCGCCGTCGAACGGCAGCAGCGCGCCCCGGTACGAGCACGGTGAGCACACGCCGGTCGTGCGCGTCAGCGTGTAGTCCTTCAGCAGGCCCTCGCGGTAGCCACGGTTGACGCCCGGCGTGATGTGCGACGGCCAGACCCGCTGGTCGGTGACCACCCGGTGCCCCAGGCCGGGCAACCCGCCCAGCGGCTGCGCCGTGGGCCCGTAGCGCCCCGGCAGCAGGTCACAGCGCAGCCAGTCGGCGTTGCTGTTGAAGAAGAAGCGGCCGCGATCGTCCATCGACAGCCCCCACTGCCCGCCGCCGTTGCCCTGCTCGACCTCGAAGGCGCCGGGGCCGGTCCAGCGCAGCATGCGGCGGTCGTTGGCGAGGTGGATGCGGTTGTCGAGGCCCCAGACGAGGGCGTTGCCGGCGTGCTCGGGGTTGCCCGTCCCGGCTTCGAACCCGTCGAGGACGACCTCGCGCGGGCCGTCGGCGACGAGGTCCCCGTCGGCGTCGGGCATCCAGACCAGCTGCGGCGGCGTGAGGACCAGCGCGCCCCCGCGCATCGGCAGCACCGCGCGCGGCAGCACCAGCTCGTCGGCGAAGACCGTCGAGCGGTCCGCCGCGCCGTCGCCGTCGTCGTCGTGCAGCACGACCACGCGTCCGGTGGGCGCTGCCTCGTCGGTCGCCTCGATGTCCAACATGTAGTTCGTGAACTCACAGACCCACATGCGTCCGTCGGCGTCCCAGGTCGCGACCACCGGATCTCGCACCATCGGCTCTGCGGCGAACAGCTGCGCTTCGTAGCCCTTGGGCAGGTGGAACGTCGCCCGCTCCTCGGCGGCCGATCGGACGACGGCGGGCGGGACCACCACCGAGTCCGGCAGCAGGACCTGCTGCTCTCCGGCGCGGTCCCCGCGCTGCGCGGACAGGGCAGACGTGGCCAGGAGGGCGGCGAGGAGAAGGCGGAACGCGCGCATTGGGCCGAGCTTAGGCGGCTCGCCCGGCGTGTCTACCGCTCGCGCGCGGGCGACCCGGCCAGCGACCCCGCCGGGGGTGCCCGGACAGAGGCCTACGGCCCCGTCGGGCTTCAGGGCGTTTTTCCCGAGCGTTCAAGGCGAGGGCAGGATCTTCCGATGCCAAGGGCCCGGGCGCGCCTCCCCGCGCCGAGACCGAGACCGCAACTCCCATGGCCAAGATCCCAGACAAGCAGGGCTTCTTCTTCGAACTGGACGGCGTGCTCGTCGAGCAGGCGCGCCTGCGCGAAGACGGCACCGTCCCCTACCTGGACCGCGCCGTCGAAGCGCTGACCCGCATCGACCCGCACCAGTTCCGCATCTTCGTCGCGACCAGCCGCACCGACATCGCGTTCGGCAAGTACCGCGAGCGGGAGTTCACCAAGTTCTGCGAGGCGTTCCTCGCGCGCATGAACGAGGAGCAGATCCCGATCGCCAAGATATACTCGTGCCCCTTCCACCCCAAGGGCAAGGGCCGCTTCAAGAAGGAGAGCGTGTTCCGCAAGCCGGGACCGGGCATCTACAAGATGGCCCAGCAGGAGTTCGACCTCGACCTGCGCCGCAGCTGGATGATCGGTCACACCACGTCCGACATCCTCGCGGGCCAGCGCGCCGAGCTCGGCACGATCCTGGTGCGCACCGGCGAAGCCGGCAAGGACGGCGCCTTCCAGGTCGACCCGCACTTCGTCGAGGACGACCTCTGGCACGCGGTCGCGCGCGTCAACCAGTTCGAGCACTCGCTGCGCGTCTAGCGCGGCGACGCGGGCGTCACTTCGACAGCGCCGCCACGCCCGGCAGGGTCTTGCCCTCCAGCAGCTCGAGGCTGGCGCCGCCGCCCGTCGAGACGTGGCTGAGCCTGTCGACGATCCCGAGCTTCTCGGCGGCCGCGACCGAGTCGCCGCCGCCCACCACCGTGAACGCGCCGTCGGCCGTCGCCGCGGCCACGGCCTGCGCGACCGCCTCGGTGCCCTTGCAGAAGGCGTCCATCTCGAAGACCCCCATCGGGCCGTTCCAGATGACCGTGCGCGCGCCGCGCAGCGCGTCGACGTAGCGCGCCACCGTGGCCGGACCGACGTCGAGGCCCATCAGGCCGTCCGGGATGTCGCCTCCGTGCACGCTGGCCGGGCTGTCCGCCGCGAACGCCGCGGCGCAGACGTGGTCCACCGGCAGCAGCAGCTCTTTGCCCTGCTCCTGGGCCATCGCCAGGACGCGGCCGGCCTCGTCGAGCAGCTCCTGCTCGACCAGCGACGTCCCGACCGACCGGCCCATCTGCGTGAGGAAGGTGTAGGCCATCGCGCCGCCGATGATCAGCTTGTCGACCTTGGGCAGCAGGTTCTCGATGACCGGCAGCTTGTCGCTGACCTTGGCGCCGCCGAGGATCGCGACGAACGGCCGCGCGGGCGCGGTCAGCACCTTGCCGAACGCGTCCAGCTCCTTCTGCAGCAGGAAGCCGCAGGCCGCCGGCAGGTGCTCGGCGACGCCGCTCACCGAGCTGTGGGCGCGGTGCGCAGCGCCGAACGCGTCGTTGACGAAGACGTCGCCGTGCGCGCTCAGCTCGCGGCGGAACCGGGCGACCTCGGCAGGGTCGGCCTCCTCGGTCGACTTGTTGCCGTCCTGATCGACGACCTTTCGCTTGCCCTCTTCCTCGACGTGGAAGCGCACGTTCTCGAGCAGCACGACCGCGCCCGGCTGCAGGCCCGCGGTCGCGGCGGCCGCCGCCTCGCCGACGCAGTCGGCGACGAACTGCACGGGTCGCTCGAGCAGGCGCTCGAGCTCCTGGGCGACGGGACGCAGCGAGAACTTGTCGACCCGCGCTCCGTTGGGACGGCCCAGGTGCGACAGCAGCACCACCGACGCGCCGCGGTCGAGCGCGTGGCGGATCGTCGGCAGCGCCGAGACGATCCGCTGGTTGTTGGTGATCGCGAGCGTCGCCTTGTCCTGGGGGACGTTGAAGTCCACCCGCATCAGGACGCGCTTGCCGGAGAGGTCGAGATCGGTGATCGCCTGGTAGCTCATCGGGCCGTGGCCGCGCGGCGGCGCGTTCGCGTGTCGTACGGTTGTCTGGGGATCAGCTCGCCCGGGGATCAGATCGCAGCGGCGAGCTTCTGGGACAGCTCGACCACGCGGTTGCTGTAGCCCCACTCGTTGTCGTACCAGCTGACCAGCTTGAAGAAGTTCTTGTTCAGCTCGATCGACGCGCCCGCGTCGAAGATCGACGAGGCCTTGTGGTGGATGAAGTCCGAGCTGACGACCTCGTCCTCGGTGTACTCGAGGATGCCCTTCATATAGGTCTCGGACGCCCGCTTCAGCGCCGCCTTGATCTCGTCGAGCGACGTGTCCTTCTCGGTCTTGAAGGTCAGGTCGACCACCGAGACCGTCGGCGTCGGGACGCGCAGCGCCATGCCGGTCAGCTTGCCCTGCACCTGCGGCAGCACCAGGCCGACCGCCTTCGCGGCCCCCGTCGAGGACGGGATGATGTTCTGCGCCGCGGTGCGGCCGCCCTTCCAGTCCTTCTTCGACGGACCGTCGACGGTCTTCTGCGTCGCCGTGTAGGCGTGCACCGTGGTCATCAGGCCCTCGGTGAGGCCGAAGCCTTCCTTGAGGATGACGTGGACCAGCGGCGCGAGGCAGTTGGTGGTGCACGACGCGTTCGAGACGATGTCCGCCGCGCCGAAGTCGACGCTGTCGTCGTTGACGCCCAGCACGACCGTCGGCATCTCGCCCTTGCCGGGCGCGGTGATCACGACCTTCTTGGCCCCGGCGGTCAGGTGGCCGCGCGCCTTCTCGTCCTGGACGAACAGGCCGGTCGACTCGATCACCAGCTCGACGCCCATCTCCGCCCACGGGAGGCCGTCCGGCGTGCGGGCCGAGACGACCTGGATGTCCTTGCCGTTCACGACGATCACGTCGTCCTCTTCCTTGTCGGGCGACGACTTCTTGGAGCTGACCTCGCCGTCGAAGCGGCCCTGGATCGAGTCGTACTTGAGCAGGTAGGCGAGGTTGTCGGCGGGCACGATGTCGCCGACGGCGACGACGTCGAGCTCGTCGAGCAGGTTCTGCTCGGCGAGAGCGCGGAAGACGAGACGGCCGATGCGACCGAAACCGTTGATGGCGACCTTCGTGGCCATGGCGGGATAAGCTCCTGTAGAGTTGACGGACTGGGCGGGATTTTCGCCGAACAGTCTATCGGCCGACGCCCCCCTTCCAATGGACAGTTTCGCCCGTTTGCTGGACACGTGCGCGCGGACCCTCTCGCGCTACGAGAACGTCGCCGCCGAGGGCGCCGTGCTCGTCGCCGCGTCGGGCGGCATGGACAGCACCCTGCTGCTGCTGGCGCTCGCGCGCCTGCGCGACGAGGGGCGGCTGCCGGGAGCGCTGCGCGCCGCCCACGTCGACCACAGCGTGCGCCCCGACAGCGACGTGAACGCCCGCCACGTCGTCGACTTCTGCGACCGGCTCGACGTGCCGGTCTCGGTGGCCAAGCTACGATGGGACGGGCGCGTGGCGCCCAGCGAGGACGCCATGCGGCAGGCGCGCTACGCCGCGCTGGAGCGCGCGGCGCGCGACGCCGGCGCCCGCATGCTGGTGACGGCCCACCACGCCGACGACAACCTGGAGACCGTGCTCTTCCGGATGCTGCGCGGCACCGGGCCGCGCGGCCTCGCCGGGATCCCCGAGTCCCGCTGGATCGGCGCGGGCCGCGACCGGCTGCTGGTCGTCCGGCCGATGCTGCGGACCCGACGCACCACCATCGAGAGCCTGATGGAGCGGCTCGGGGAGACGCCCTACCACGACGTCACCAACGACGACCCGGGCTGCGCGCGCAACGAGCTGCGGCTGCAGACCATCCCGTCGCTGCGCAAGCGGCTGGGCATCGGCCTCGACGTCGCGATCATGACGGTCGCGAGCACGGCGCGGGCCGCCAACGAGATCGTCGAGGCGCAGGCGCTGCGGGTGCTGTCCGAGCGGACGCGGAACAAGACGCCGTGGCGCCTGGAGCTGGACCTCGCGGGCATCGACGTCCACAGCATGCCGTTCGTGCGCGAGGCGATGCGGCTGAGTCATGTCGCGATGCACCCGCACAGCGAGGCGCCCTCGACCGCGTGGCTGGACCGGGTCATGGGGCTCTTGGACATGGACGCCGGCAAGCGCGTCGCAGGTCGCGGCGGGCTGATGGCCGAGCGGCTGCGCGACGGGCTGCTGCTGGTCGACCAGGACGAGGCGGGCGCGCCGCCGAGCGGAGCGGGGCCGCAGCTCCTGCCCGACAGCGACCTCGTCCTGTTCGGCAGCACCGAGTGGTCGGTGCGCGCGGACAGCCACCCGACGCCGCCCCTGAACCCGTCTCCCGAGGAGGCAGGCCCGCTCCGGGCCCTGGTCGACCCCCGCAGCTGCCCGCGACCCTGGCGGCTGCGCGCGCGCCGCGCCGGCGACCGGTTCCGCCCGCTCGGCAGCGACGTCTACGTCGACCTCCGCCGCTTCCTGCAGAGCCGCCGGGTGCCGCGCTTCGACCGCGGCAGGCTGCCGCTGGTGGTCGACGCCGACGACCAGATCGTGTGGGTGCCTGGGGTCGAGGTCAGCGAGCACGCCAAGCTGCAGCTCAACACCCGCCACTGCCTGGAGCTGCGCGCGACCTGCGGGCTCGCGCCCGAAGCCGTCGCCTGACGGCGCTCAGCGGATCCAGCCGGCCGCCTTGTAGTCGTAGAAGATGCGCACGAAGTCGCGCATCTCGATCCGGAAGCGCTCGCCGAAGGAGAGGACGAGGATGTGCTCGACGATGCGCTGGGTCGCCTCGTCGACGACCCCGCCGCCGGAGTCGCGCTCTGCGCGCTTCTCCTTCGAGGTCTTCGGCTGCAGGCTGTCGATCACGAACTCCACGTCGACGAACACGCCGCCGCCCGCCTTCGCGACCTCCTGGAAGTCCGCGCGCATCTGCTGCTGCGACGCCCGGAACTGCTGCAGGCCGGGCATCTGCGCGTCCCCGCGGAATTTCAGGAAGACCCCCATCGTCGACGTCAGGAACGGCGTCATCTTCTTGCGCGGTCCGGTCGTCGGCTTGCCGCCGCGCTGCCCGTGGGTCCCCGGCCGCTCGTAGGCGGCCCGCGCGAGGTCGACCAGCTTGCTGGTCTCGTGGGCGTGCGGCGGCGCGTCGCCGATCACGATCACCAGCTTGTTCGCCTCGGGCCGCCACTTGCGCTTCTTGTGCAGCGCGAGGTCGAGCCCCCCCAGCACCGCTTCGGGCAGGTCGCCGCCGCCGAAGGCGCGCAGCTTCTCGAGCTTCTTGCGCGCCGTCTTGACGTTCTTGTTGAGCGGCTGGACGACCTTGGCGCCGGCGTCGCCCAGCTCGCCCTTGTCCTTGTAGTGCACGACGCCCAAGCGCAGCTTGGGCGAGATCCCGTCGAGGATCTCGACCATCTCCCCGAGCGCCCGCGCGAGCGCGTCGATGGTCGGCTGCATGCTGCCGGTCGAGTCGATGCAGATCATCAGGTCCAACCCCGACTGGTAGAGGTCGAACGCGCGCGCCGCGGCCGCGGTCGTCCCGCCGCCTTCGACCGGCTCCGGCTGCGGGCCCGGCTGCCACGGCTCGGGCTGGTGGCTGTCGCGGTGGGATCGCCACCAGCGCGACCAGCCGCTCCGCCCCTCGACGCCCGCCGACGGCACGAGCCGCGCGAGCGCCGCCTCGACGCGCGCGCGGTAGCGGTCGTTGGACACGCTCAGCTGGCGAGAGACCAGCTCGTCCAGCAGCGCGACCGTCGCGACCCGGGGCGCGAGGTCCTCGTCGCAGCGCAGCAAGGCCTCCAGGCCGTAGGCGCGCAGCCGCGGGTCGCGGTCCCGCAGCGCCGCCAACAACATGTCGACGCCGGCAGGGTGCCAGTAGGTGTTGAGGGTGAGCAGGACCACGACCTTCTGGACCCAGTGCTCGGCCGCGTCGTAGCGCGCCACCAGCGCCTCGGTCGCGCCGCGCCCAAGCGCCGGGCGGTCGTCCCCGCCCTGGGCAGCGATCGGCGCGACCGCGGCGGCGGCCGCCAGCAGAGACGCGGCGAGGCGTCGCGGAGCGGAGTCGTGTTGCATCACAGTTGGGTCGGAACGACGGTCGCGGGGCGCCCGGAGTGTAGCTGATTCGGAGCAAGTGCTGCTCGCGGCTCACCGCGCGCTCTGCAATACTCCCGAGCCCCCCCTGCTGTTCCGACATACCACCCCGCGCTCGTGCGACTCACCGTCGAGACCGGCCCCCTCGCCGGCACCACCGTCCCGCTCGATCGAGACATCCCGACCCTGCTCGGCAGCGCCGAAGGGAGCTCGCTCCGCATCCAGGAGGCCGGCGTGCTGCCGCAGCACGCCGTCGTCAAGGCCCTGAAGGGCGAGGGCTTCGGCATCAAGGCCAACGGTCCGGTCCGCGTCAACGGCGCCGAGATCCAGGCGAGCAAGCTCAAGGACGGCGACGTCATCGAGGTCGGCACGACCCGGATCGCCTACGGCGACGTCCAGGACGACCGCATGCCCGCGGTCGCGGGCTACCGCGTGCTCGACGTGCTCGGCAAGGGCGGCATGGGCACGGTCTACCGCGCCGAACAGACCAGCCTCAACCGCCAGGTCGCGCTCAAGGTCCTCAACAAGGCGCAGACCAAGGACGCGGCGTTCGTGGCGCAGTTCGTGGCCGAGGCCCGCGCCGCTGCGAAGCTGCAGCACCCGAACGTCGTCTCGGTGTTCGACGTCGAGCACGACGGCGACCTCTACTACTACGCGATGGAGCTGATGCACGACGGCTCCTGCGAGGACTGGCTCAAGCAGCACGGCACGATGCCGACCGACCGCGCGACCCAGGTCGTCGCCGACGCGGCCGCCGGGCTGGCCTACGCCGAGTCCCTCGGGATCGTGCACCGGGACATCAAGCCCGACAACCTGATGCTCGACCAGCACGGCGCGGTCAAGATCGCCGACCTGGGCCTCGCCAGCAGCTCGTCGGACTCCAAGGAAGACCGGGCGATCGGGACGCCGCACTTCATGGCGCCCGAGCAGGTGCTCAAGCAGCCGCTCGACCACCGCACCGACCTCTACGCGCTCGGGTGCACCTACTACCGGCTCGTCACCGGCCGCACGCCGTTCCGCGGCCAGACGGTCAAGGACATCCTGCGCTCGCAGGTCAAGGAGACTCCGGACTCCGCGTCGAAGGTCAACCCGGACGTCCCGCAGGAGGTCGACGCGATCATCGCGCGGCTGATGGCCAAGGACGCGGGGGACCGCTACCAGACCGCGAACGAGCTGCTCGAGGAGCTCCACGCCCTGCTGCAGCCGCCGCAGAAGCGCGGGCTCTGGATCGGCCTCGCCGCGACGGCCGTCCTCGTCGCGGGCGGCGCGATCTACTGGGCGGTCACCAAGCCCAAGGAGAAAGAGGTCGTCATCGAGACCTACGACGACCCGCTGACGCAGCAGTTCGCCGACCGCATCAAGGTGCTCGAGGCCGAGGCGCTGCAGAAGGACGCGCGCATCGCGCTGCTGGAGGTGCGCGCCTCGGACGCCCGGGACGAGGCGCTCGCCGAGGCGCTCGAGCGCGTCGCCGAAGCGCACCCCGGCAGCGACGCCGCCGCGGTGGCGACGCGCCTCGCGGCGGACGTGCGCGACGAGATCGCCGCGCGCGCGCGCGCC
>JBMHDP010000111.1:0-6551 GCA_049889335.1 Planctomycetota bacterium | reverse complement strand
CTCCGGCTGGCTGCGGTTCCACTTCTCCTACATGGACGACAGCGCCATCTACGCGCTGACCCACGTCAAGGTCGAGCAGGAGACCGACGCGTGGCTGCACGTGCGCGGCGACGACGACGTGACGGTGTTCGTCGACGACCGCCTGATCGGCAAGTACTCGAACATCGGCCGCGGCCTCGGCCCGTGGCGTCCGAGCTGGACCGTCAACCTGCCCGACGCGGCGCGCTTCCGGCTGCCGCTCCAGCCGGGCCGCCACAAGCTCCTGCTCAAGGTGCGCAACCGCCGCGGCGGCTCGGGCTGCACGCTCGCCATCGCCCAGCGCAACGGGACGGCGCTGCCCGGCTGGCTGACCGACGCCGAGCCGGCGAAGCAGGTCGACAACCGGATCGAGTTCCCCGACGGCAAGCGCTGGCGCCAGCGGCTCAAGCTCAAGGGCAGCACCAAGAGCTCGGTGCGAAAGCTCGACCGCGCCGTGGGCTCGTGGCGCGTGCGCAACAAGGCCATCGAGGGGACGGCGACCGATCGCGGCGTCGAGTGGCGCAAGTACACGGTCCGCCCGGGCTTCCCGAAGGACTCGCCGTCGAACCTCGCGTGGCTGCCGGAGAAGGCCACGAAGGACCTCGACGCCTTCCTGCTCCGCCTCGACCTCGAGGCCGACGACGTCTCGCCCAAGATGTGCGTCACGTTCCAGGGCGACGGCCTGCGCGACGGGCTCTCCGGATGGACGCTGATCCTGCGCCAGGGCGGCGACAAGACCGTGCAGGCGAGGATCGAGCGCTACGACCGGCTGGTCTACCAGAGTGACGTGGTGCCCTACGAGACGACGCCGAAGAAGCCGACGTCGCTGGTGCTGCACTACTGGGACGATCGGCTGACCGTCCGGCTCGGCTCACAGGTCCTGTTCGACCAGGCGCCGATCCGACCCGTCGAGGGCAGGACGCGGATCGGCTTCGCGACCTGGGGGCCGCGCGTCCGGCTGGCCGAGGTCGAGCTGCGCGCGCCGGCGCGGACCCGTTGAGCAGGCGTCAGCGCCGCGCCTTTTCGAGCAGCTGCTCGACGATCGGCGTCCCGGGGCGCAGCGCCGCGGCGCGCTCGAGCTCGCGCGCCGCCGCTGACCTGCGGCCCTGCACGAGCAGCACGCGGCCGAGGTTGAGTCGCGCGTTGAAGTAGCCCGGCGCGAGCCGCAGCGCCGCGCGGTAGTGGCGCTCGGCGACGTCGAGGCGCTCCGACGCGAAGTTCGCCGTCGCGAAGTTCTGGTGCGCCTCGGGCGAGTTGGGCAGCGCGCGGAGCGCCGCGCCGAAGTGGCCGAGCGCCGACGCGCTGTCCCCGCGGCGACCGCAGATCGCGCCGAGCTGCAGGTGCGAAGGGCCGTGGCCGGGGTCGACGCGGAGCGCCTCGCGATAGCTCCGTTCGGCCTCTTCGGGGCGCCGCTGCGCCTCGCCGACCATGCCGCGCTCGAACCAGACCTCGGGCGCACCCGGCGAGATCTCGCAGGCGCGCTCGATGCAGTCCCGCGCCACGCCCAGGCGTCCTCGGGCGCGCTCCAGGCGCGCCTTCTGGACCAGGAGATTCCACGCGCGCGGCAGCTTCTCGAGGTCCCGGTCGACGCTCGCCAGCGCCAGCGCGGCGCGGTGCGCCGGCTCCGCGACGGTCACCGAGAGCGTCAGCGTCGCCATCTCGTCCGTGGACTCCTGGCCGAACTGGACGCGCCGCAGCGGCCGCGTCGGGTTGTGGTCGTTGGCCTCGCTGTTGTCGAAGACGTACTCCATCTCGACCCGCGTGCCCGCCGGCAGGCGCACCGGCTCCCGGAAGCGATAGTCGTCCTGCCAGTCGAAGTCCCAGCGGTCGATCGCGAACAGCGTGCGCGCGGCGCCGCCGGGCGGCGTCACGGTCGCGCGCATGCGGCGACAGACGTAGTGCGCGTGCGGATAGAGCGCGTGCAGCTCCACCGGCACCGGCAGCACGAGGTGGTCCCGGACGGCGTAGGCGCGCTCCCCGCGCGGGATGTCGATCACCTCGGAGAACAACATCAACAGCTCGTAGGCCTGCCGCGTCGGCACGTCGGTGAACCACAGCCCGATGCGCGGCCGCACGCGCTCCGGCTTGCCGACGGGCACCGCGTGCAGCTGCAGGACGAGGTCGTCGCCCGGCGCGAGGCGCCACGCCATCCCGTCCTCGCTGCGACGCGCGGTCTTGCCGGGCGTCCAGCCGAGGAAGTGACCGTCCGGCGGCGCCGCCGCGCCCAGCGTCATCCCCGGGAAGCCCGGCGCCGGGTCCCGGGCGTCGGCGCGCCGCGACGCGCGCGTCCGGTCGAGGCCGAGGACCGCGTGGTGCACCGCCGCGCTGCCCGGCAGGATCTCGACCGCCGCGACGAAGCGCAGCCGGTCGATCGCGAGCGGGACGACGAAGTTACGGACCAGGTCGGGGCCGGCCGCAGGGACCTCCAGGACGTCCGGCATCTCCAGCACGAGGTCCGGCGTACCCAGCTGCCACTCCGCGGCGAACGCCGGCGGCGCGGGCTCGGCGGCCGGGTCGCCGCGCGGCGCGCCCGCCTCGACCCACGCCCGGACCGTCGCGATCTCGGCAGACGAGAGGCGCCGGTCGCCGACGAAGTCCCCGTGGCTCGGCTGCCAGGGCGGCATGTAGCCGTCCTCGATCACCTCGAGCACGAACGCGCGGCGCTTGTGGACGTCGCCGTAGGTGCGCAGCGGAAAAGGCCCCGGCTGACCCGGACGGTGACAGCCCGTGCACGCGCGGTGCACGATCGCCGCGACCTCACCGGCCCAGGTCGGCGCCTGCGCCGCCGTGGGCGCCGCGGGCGCCGCGGCGAGCGCCGCGAGGAGGATCGATAAATTCAGGGACATGGGCACGCAGCGTCGACGCCCACAGCGTAGCTGCCCGCGCGCGGCCGCGGCAGTTCTTGTCGATCCGGCGCGGAATGGGCGGAACCACGTCCTGCTCGCGCCGCCCCGTGGCTATCCTCTTCGCCCGCCAACTGCGAGCCACGACCGTGACCGACCTGCACCAACACCTGCGCGAGCGCGTGCTCGACGCCGTCGCCGACCTGGGCCTCGACCGCGAGCAGGTCGAGGGCGTGGTCCGTCTCGACCCGCCCAAGAACCGCGCCCACGGCGACGCCGCGCTCGGCGCCTTCCAGCTCGCCAAGCTCGCGCAGCAGCCGCCGCCGGCGTTCGCCGCGGCGCTGGCCACGGCGCTGACGCCGGACGACGTCGTGGAGTCCGCGCAGGCGACGGGGCCGTTCGTCAACTTCCGGTTCCGCCGCGCCGCGATGGCCGCGCAGGTGCTGACCGCGATCTGCACGGACGCCGCGCCCTACGGCCCCGCCGCGTCCAGCGGAGCGGTCGTCTGCATCGACTTCAGCTCACCCAACATCGCGAAGCCGTTCCACATCGGCCACATGCGCAGCACGGTGCTCGGCAACGCGCTGTGTCGCATCCACCGCCACCTCGGCGCGGAGGTCCACGGCATCAACCACCTCGGCGACTGGGGCATGCCGTTCGCCAAGATGATGACGGCCTACATGCACTTCGGCGACGAGCAGGAGCTGCACAAGTCGCCGATGCGCTACATGTTCGAGCTCTACAAGCGCTACGGCGACGAGGCCGCCGCGAACCCGGCGCTCGACCAGGAGGCGGCGACGCACTTCAAGGCGCTGGAGTCGGGCGAGGACAACGAGCAGCGCCGGATGTGGCAGTTGCTGCGCGACGAGTCGCTCGAGGCGTTCCAGGGCCCCTACTCGCGCCTCGGCGTGACGTTCGACCACGTCACCGGCGAGTCGTTCTTCGAGGACAAGATGGAGGCCGCGATGCAGCGCGTCGAGCAGGCCGGCGTGCTCGAGGAGAGTGAGGGCGCCGAGGTCGTCACGCTCAAGGAGCAGGGCATCAAGGTGCCCTGCCTGCTGCGCAAGAGCGACGGCACGACGCTCTACCACACCCGCGACCTCGCGGCGGCGTTCTACCGCGAACAGCAGTTCCACCCGACCCGCATCCTCTACGTGGTCGGCGCCGAGCAGAAGCTGCACTTCGCGCAGCTCAAGGCCGTGCTCGAGAAGATGGAGGAGCCGGTCGCCGCGGCGGTCGAACACGTGCCGTTCGGCCTCGTGCTCTCCAAGGGCCCCGAGGGCAAGTGGGAGAAGTTCGCGTCGCGCAGCGGCAACGCGGTCTTCCTCGACGAGATCCTCGACGAGGCCGTCCACAAGGTCCGCCAGGTCATCGCCGAGAAGAACCCGGACCTCGAGGACCCGGACGCCGTCGCCGAACAGGTCGGCGTCTCCGCGATCGTGTTCAACGACCTGAAGAACGGCCGCGTCAAGGACGTGAAGTTCGACTGGGACACGATGCTCAACTTCGAGGGCGAGACCGGCCCCTACGTGCAGTACGCCTGCGCGCGTCTGAGCTCGATCATGCGCAAGGCGGGCGGCGGAGTCCCGCCGGTCGACCAGGTGGACTTCGCGCACCTGGCCGACGCCGAGCACGTGCTGCTCACGATGATGGGCTTCGGGGCGGCGGTCGACCGCGCCGCGGCGCAGTCCGAGCCCAGCGTCGTCACCAACTACACGATCGCGCTCGCGGGCGAGATCCACAGCTACCTCGTCGACCACCACGTGCTCGGCGCCGAGCCCGCGGTCCGCGACGCCCGCCTCGTGCTGGTGGACGCCGCCCGCAAGCTGCTCACGACCGGGCTGCACCTGATCGGGATCCCGGCGCCCGAGCGGATGTGACCGTGGCGCGCAGAGTCAAGTTCGGGACGGCCGCCGCGCTCGCCCTCACGGCGCTGGCGCTCGGCGGCTGCAGCTCCTGGGGCAAGGTCACGCTGCTCGCCGTGCCGCCTGACGTGTCCGACGAGGGCCTCTCCGACGCGCAGCTGCGCCACCGCGCGTTCGCGAGCGACGTCGTGATGTTCCTGGGCCGGCAGCGCGCCGACGGGATCGCCCTCGTCCCGCACTTCCGCGTGCGGCACAGCTCGACCGACAGCTACCTGCCGCAAGCGGTCAGCATGTCGACGCCGCTGCACGTCTCGACGCCGCTCATTGTCGACCGGTCGGTGCTCCACCGAGACGATCTCTGCCTGTTCCTCCGCCGCGGCGAGGACAGGTCCTGGCGCAGGATGGCGCTGGAGGCCCCGACGCGCCGGGCGGCGTTGGCGTCGGGGCGCATCGCCTTGCCGCCGCTCGCCACGCTCCCGGAGCTGCGCTGAATCCGCCGCCCGCGCGCGACGAACCGCTCCGAGCCCCGACCGCTCCCGACGAGATGACGCCGACGCTCTTCTTCACGACGCTGCTGCTGGCCGCCGGCGCCTGGCACGGCGCGCACCTCTACCAGCGCGCCGCCGAGAGCGCGGCGCGCGCCGCGACCGAAATGACCGCACGGACCACCCCGCAGCGGCCCGCCATCGACCTCGAGGCGCCGGCCGAGTTCCGCACCGCGACCTTCGCGCTCGGTTGATTCTGGACTCCTGACTCCCGGTTCGGGAGTCTCGACGGCGTCCTGCGCACCCGCGTCGGCTACTGCGGCGGCACCACGGACGCGCCGACCTACCGCAAGATCGGCGACCACGCCGAGACCATCCAGATCGACTTCGACCCGGCGCGGATCAGCTACGATCAGCTGCTGGAGATCTTCTGGACGACCCACAACCCGTGCCGCCGCCCGTGGAGCCGGCAGTACATGTCCGCGGTCTTCTACGCTGACGAAGCGCAGCGCGAAGCGATCGAGCGGACGCGCGCGCGGTTCGTCGGCGAAGACCAGACCGTGCACACCGTGGTCGCCCCCCTCGACAGGTTCTGGATCGCCGAGGACTACCACCAGAAGTCTCGGGAATTGTTGTTGTCCTGACGTAAGTGGCTGTCAAACCACAACTGGTTGTGTTTCCAGTTCGGCCAAAGGGCTCTGCAAGACATTCTTGCAAGACATCTAGGGCGATTTGGGCCTTCGTTCAGCCCTACGGAGTCGAGCACGTAGACGCTCGATAACGCCCGACTGCTGGAGAAGCTGGCGGTACTGCTTCTGCTTCGCCTCGACCTCCTGGGCAGCAAGCCGGTTCTTCATGGCCTGGATCTGCTGGCGGAGGATCAACTCGGCCTGTGAACGGCTACGCGTCACATCCTCCCCCTCAGCCGCGAGAGCACTGTTTGAGCGCGGTAGAGAGAAGAAACAACACAGCAACCGTGCCGTAGACCCACATGTTGATCTTGCGCCACTTGGCCTGATTCTTCTTGCCGTGCGGCGTGCGCAGGTAGGCTTGGCGTCGCTTGTGCTCGGCGACATGCTCGGCCCGATCGTCGCCACAGTGGGGACAAACGAGCGCAGTCGGACTGACGTCCTTGAGGCAGATTCGGCACATTTCCGTACGGTCGAACCACATCCACCCAACGATAGCTACGAGCCATGCTGGAGACCCTCAACTTCAGGCTCTGAACGGTGGTTTTGACCCTGTTTCGTGAACTCCTGGCCTGATCTGTTCACCTGGTGACCGTCGTGGAACTCGGCGACCTGTACGCGCGCACCCCCCGTTCGAGCACTTCTTGACCC
>JBMHDP010000110.1:0-4792 GCA_049889335.1 Planctomycetota bacterium | reverse complement strand
CCGGGCACCGTCGGGCCCTGCCTCGCCGCGCTCCGGAGCGCCCCGCCGCCAACCCGCTGCTCGGCGCCGGCGGCAACGGCCGCAAGCGCGCGACCGCGCGCCGGGCGCTGATCGTCGACGACGAGCCGGACGTGCTGCGTTCGCTCGCGCAGACGCTCTCGCACGACGGCTACGAGGTCACCTGCGCCCACTCGCTGCAGCAGGGGATCGACACCCTGCACGCCCGTGAGTTCGACCTGGTGCTCACCGACCTCTACCTCGGGCCGACCGACCTCGGCTCGAAGATGGCCGAGGCGGCGCAGACGCTGCGGCCTGCGCCGCCGGTCATCATGCTCACCGGCAAGCCGTCTTTCGGCGGCGCGCAAGCTGCGATCCGGCACAACGTCGCCGACATCGTGGTCAAGCCCGCCGACCCCAACAACCTGCTGGCGACGTGCCGCCGGGTGCTCCAAGAGGTCGAGCTCGAGCGGCGCAACCAGGAGCTCGAGTCGGTCAACGAGGTGCTCGCGTCGCTGATCCCGCGGACGATCGAGATCAAGGACCCGACGACGAGCGGCCACGCGGCGCGCGTGGTCGGCTACACGGACACGCTGGCGCAACGCTGCGGCGTATCGGAGGAGGACCGCGCGTCGCTGCGCCTCGCCAGCCTGCTCCACGACGTCGGCAAGATCGGGATCCCGGACAAGATCCTGCAGAAGCCGGGGCCGCTGACCGCCGACGAGCGGGAGGTCATCAACCGACACCCGCAGATGGGCTACGAGGTCCTGCGCGACCTCAAGATGAACGAGAACGTGCGGCTGTGGGTCTACCAGCACCACGAGCGCTGGGACGGCAAGGGCTACCCCAACGGACTCGCCGGCGAGGATGTCGCCTTGCCAGGGCGGATCCTGGTCCTCGCCGAGGTCTACGACGCCCTCGCCGAGGCGCGCAGCTACAAGCCGGCCTGGCCGATCGAGAAGATCGTGGCGCTGTTCCGGGAGACCGCCGGCAGCCACTTCGACCCCGAGCTGGCCAAGATCGTCGCCGACGGCCTCGAACAGAAGGGCGCGCGCTTCTTCGCCAGCGAGCCCGACATGCTGTTCTGAGCCGGCCGGCCCGCGCGCCCGCCGGCGGGCCTTGTCGCGCGCCGGCCATCGGCCACAATGGCCAGACGGGAGGTGCCTCCGCGCACCTAGCGAGTTATCGTCTCCCGACCCCTCGACCCCTGCCGCGCAGGCCCTCGCGCCGCCGGGGATGATCCGCATTGCCTCCCCTCTTGAAGATGCATCCGACTTCGCTGCGTCCGACGGCGCTGTGCGCGGCGCTGGCCGCCCTCACCGTCTCCACGTTGTCTTGCGGCACGACGCGCTGCCAAGGCCCCAGCCACCTCCAGGTCTCCGGCGACGCGCCGGGCGAACCCTCCCAGAGCGGCGG
Source organism: Planctomycetota bacterium (assembly GCA_049889335.1). Classification (GTDB taxonomy): domain Bacteria; phylum Planctomycetota; class UBA1135; order UBA1135; family UBA2386. The sequence goes on along the minus strand of JBMHDP010000110.1, from coordinate 3,379 downwards.
ACAGCCCCGCGGCGACGACGCGCTGCCGTCGTTCCTCCTCAAGGTGCCGGGGGGCAACGTGCTGCTCGGCATGGAGATCGACGCGTTCGTCGACGCCTGCGCGCAGGCCGCGTTCGAGTTCAACCCGGCGATCGCGCACAAGGCCGCCAAGGACAAGTTCGTGCAGGCGATGCGGCGCTCGGCGTCGATCATCGGCCGCAAGCAGGTCCCCGTCGACACGTTCTACCTCGGCAAGTGGCCGGTGAAGAACAGCGAGTACCAGGTCTTCGTAGACGCCGAGCGGGCCGCCGGACGCGAGGTCCGCCCGCCGATGCACTGGTGGCGCGAGGGCGCCAAGGACGAATACGAAAAGGCGCTGCCCGACATCCGTAAGGAGTTCCCGAAGACGGAGAACGGCGCGCTGCTCTACTGGGAGCGCCACGGCCACGAGCTGCCCTACAAGGTCCAGGACGAGAAGGGGGAGTCGATCGGGGACCAGCCGGTCGTGTTCGTCAGCTGGCGCGACGCCAACCGGTTCGCCGCGAGCCTCGGGATGCGCCTGCCCACCGAGACGGAGCTCACCCGCGCGATGCGGGGCGACGGGTCCCACACCTGGCCGGGCGGCCAGCAGGACGACACCTGGTCGGCCAAGAAGAAGGACCTGCTCGGCATGGCCAAGACCAGCGACCTGCACATCAAGCCGGTCGGCACGGTCGCAGGCGCGACCGGCCCGTTCGGCCACGTCGACTTGTTCGGGCAGGTCTGGCAGCTCTGCGGCGACCTCGGCTTCCAGCCGATCCACGGCGACATGGACGAGTTCGTCAAGACGTGGGACAAGGGCCTGCAGAAGCACAAGCTCGGCCGCATGCTGGAGAAGAAGCCGCTCTACCGCGGCAACTACATCATCGCCAAGGGCGGCAGCTACCTCTCCTACCAGGAGCCGGTCCAGCTGATGATCGACGCGCGCGCGCCGATGCAGACCACGGCGGTGTTCGAGAGCATGGGCTTCCGCCTGGCGAAGAGCCTGCGCCCCGGCTTCGACTTCCTCTACTCGCTGCAGCGGATCCAGTTCGACAGCTCCGCGTTCGCCAAGAACCAGGAGCTCGACCTCGACAACCTGGTCGGCGGCGAGCGCTACACACTCGCCGACAACGGCTTCCCGAGCGCCTACGAGGCGGTCGCCTTCGCGCCGGCCAACTGGCTGTTCGACGAGAAGCAGATGCGGCTCAAGCAGCTCAACGAGGGCTCGCAGACCAAGCCGCTCCTGATCGGCGCGATCGCCAGCTCGGCCAAGTTCGAGAACGGCACGCAGCCGGGCCTCTACTCGGTCTTCTTCCGCGCCGCGGGCATCCCCAAGGAGCTGCGGGACGCGGTCAAGCAGGGCCACAAGGCCGTCGTCAAGGCGCGCAAGGAGGCCGAGAAGGCCGCCAAGAACGCCAAGAAGGGCAAGAGCAAGAAGGACGACGAGAAGAAGCAGGACAAGAAGCCGACCAAGTGGCGGATCGTCACCAAGCGCTTCGGCCTGACGGACGACGACCTCGCCTCGCCCAACGCCGCCAACGGCGACCTCGGCTTCGTGCGGATCGACGACGTCGACATCCCGACGGACCGCGACGCCTACATCCTCGCTACCAAGGGCAAGATGGTGTCGGTGTTCGAGGGCACCAAGAAGAAGGCCGCCTTCAGCGAGCCGGTCCCGAGCACCCTGGTCATCGAGGCCGGCCCCAAGGGCAAGGAGGACAAGGCGGTCGCCAAGTTCTCCTTCGGCATCCCGCTGCTGGCCCGCAACCCGAAGAAGGTCGTGGTCTTCAACCTGCACGCGACGCTGGATCAGGCACCTCCGACTCCGGACAAGCCCTGGCGTCTGCCGAAAGTAGAAGGGAACTGACCCGCGCGCCGCGCGCGGGCACCGCCCATCCCTGAGAGGACCCCGTGAGCGCCGACCAACACCCCGACGCCAAGGCGATGATCAACGCCAAGGCGCGCGCGTCTTTCTTCGTGCAGGACTACAACCCCGCGCCGCGCATCGACGGCGTCGAGGTCGTCGAGCTGAAGCGCTTCAACGACGACGGCGGGGCGATCACGGAGCTGGGCCGGATGGCCGCCGGCGTGCACCACCAGCTGCCCGGCTTCGAGGTCAAGCAGGTCAACTACTCCGAGATGGAGCCCGGCGCCTGTAAGGCCTTCCACCTGCACCACCGCCAGACGGACGTCTGGTACGTCCCGCCGAGCGACAAGCTCCTGCTCGTCCTGCACGACTGCCGCGAGGGCTCGCCCACCGAGGGCGTCACGATGCGCTTCGTGATCGGGGACGGCAAGGACCGCCTCGTGCACATCCCGCCGGGCGTGGCGCACGGCGCCCGCAACATCGGCCAGGACGTCGGCCGGATCATCTACATGGTCGACGTCGAGTTCTCGGTCGACGCAGACTGCGACGAAGGCCGCCTGCCGTGGGACTACCTCGGCGCCGACATCTGGGAGATCGTCCGGGGCTGACGCGCCGGGCATAGCCTGCGCAGCGCGTCTACGGGGCGACCTCGTCCAGGCGCTGCGACGCCCGATCGCGACCCTGGCGCCGGCCGCGACTCACGCTGCGGCCGACACCGCAGCGACCGCAGCCTGGGGGCCGCAGCCTCGGGGGCCAAGAGCCTAGGGGCCAGAGCCTAAGGGGGCTGGCGCCTCAGCGGCTCGCGTCGCGGTCGACGCCGCCCATCTTGCCGACGACCGGCAGCCGGACGCGCTGCTTGCTGCCGTCCTCGCCGACGACCTCGACGGCGAACACGAAGTACTGGCCCAGCTTGATGTCGCGACCTAGCGGCCGGTCCAGGAAGAACGTCGCGCGCCAGCCGCCGTCGAGCGCCAGGGGGGCCATCGCGGCGTAGGGCGCCATCTCCGGCCCCCCGGACGCCGGACCGTCGACCTGCCGCAGCAGGACCTCGCCGATCGCCCGGTCCGGGGCGCCGGCGTCCGGTCCGAGCGAGACGGCCACCGACCCCTCGCCGCGGTTCTCGACCGTGGCCAGCAGGCGGGTCCGCTGATCGTGCAGGTCGAGCGTGACCTGGACGCCGGCCACGTCGCCGACAAAGCGACCGCTGCGCTGCTGCTGCAGCTGCGTCGGCCCGTCCAGCTCGTAGCGCAGCCACGGCCGCGGCGGGGGCGACGCGCAGCCGACGAGGAGGAGCGCCAACGCGCCGAGTCGCAATGCATGCCTCATGCCGCCGAACCTAGGCCTCGCGCCGACCCAGTCCAGAGGGAAGACCGACGATGCCGCCCGGAGGGGCGCGACCCGAGGCAGCGCAGGAAACAAAGAAGGGCGCCCGCCGCCCCCCCCGCCGCCCGGAAAACCCCCCCCCCGCGCGGGGCGCCGCCCGGGGGGCGCGCCCCCCCCCCCCAAACATTT
>JBMHDP010000109.1:0-18000 GCA_049889335.1 Planctomycetota bacterium | reverse complement strand
CACTTGGCCATCGGCTTGCCCCGCTTGGCGCGGGCCGCGTCCACCATCCAGCGGATGGCCAGGCTCTGCTGACGACGCTTGTTGACCTCACGCGGGACCTGGTAGGTCGCGCCGCCGACCCGCTTGCTGCGGACTTCGACGCGCGGCTTGATGTTCTCGATCGCCTTGGTGAACACGTCCACCGGCTCGGCGTCCTCGACCTTGGCGCAGACGATGTCGACGGCGTCGTAGAAGAGGGTCTGGGCGGTCGTCTTCTTTCCGTCCAGCATGATCTTGTTGATGATCTTGCTGGCGAGCTTGTTGTTGTAGCGAGGATCCCCCTTCAGGTGGACCTCGGTGGACTTGTAGGAGCGCGGCATGAGTTCGGGGTTGGGCGGGGGTCAGCAGACGTGCGGTCGCGTTACTTGCTCTTCGGCCGCTTGGCGCCGTACTTGCTGCGGCCGCGGCGACGGGTCTCCACGCCGGAGGCGTCGAGACAGCCGCGCAGCACGTGGTAGCGGACACCGGGCAGGTCGCGGACGCGGCCGCCGCGGATCAGCACGATCGAGTGCTCCTGCAGGTTGTGACCTTCACCGGGGATGTAGACCGTCGTCTCCTTGCCGTTGCTGAGCCGGACGCGGGCGATCTTGCGCAGCGCCGAGTTCGGCTTCTTGGGCGTCATCGTCTTCACCTGGAGACAGACACCCCGCTTGTGCGGACAGCGGTCGAGGATCGGAGACTTGCTCTTCTCCTTCATCGACTTGCGGCCCTTGCGGATGAGTTGGTTGATCGTGGGCATGGGTTGGAACGACAGTCCTGACTGCAATCGCCGGCTGGGGCGGCCCGTCCAGCCGAGAACCCGGCCTGGATTGGGGCGACGAAGAATACGGAAACGAGGCTCGAAAACAAGCCCGCCCGCGGAACGGGCGAGCCGGGGCGTGGCTACTCCGGCATGCCCCCGGGCGCGTCGTCGGCCGCCGGAGCAGCGGTCGCGGCGTCGCCGCCCGCCGGCGCTGCGGCCGCGGGGTCGTCGTCGATGCCCTCGAGCCGGATGACCGGCCCGCCCTCGTCCAGGAAGCCCTGCTTGCTGAGGCGCCCGATCTCCTCGGCGGCAGCCTGGAGGTCGACGTTCTTCAGCACGCGCGTCTTCTGGTAGTTACGGAAGCCCGTGCCGGTCGGGACGAGGTGCCCGAGGATGACGTTCTCCTTGAGCCCGACGAGTTCGTCGTGCTTGCCGGCGAGCGCGGCCTCGGTGAGCACCTTGGTCGTCTCCTGGAACGACGCGGCCGAGATGAACGAGTCGGACTGCAGCGACGCCTTGGTGATCCCGAGCAGGAGCGGGGAGGCCGTCGACGGCTTCTTGCGCTGCTGTCGGAGCTGATGGTTGGACTCGCGGAAGCGGAACTTGTCCACCACCGCGCCGGGCAGGAACTCGCTGTCGCCCGGGTCCTCGACCTGCACCTTGCGCATCATCTGCGCCAGGATGATCTCGATGTGCTTGTCGTCGATGCCGACGCCCTGAGCGCGGTAGACGGTCTGCACCTCGCGGAGCAGGTAGTTCTGCACCGACTTCTCGCCCTGGATCGCGAGCATGTCGTGCGGCACCAGCGGCCCGTCGACGAGCGCCTCTCCGGCCTTGACGTGGTCGCCGCGGTGGACCCGCAGGTTCTTGCTCTGCGGCACGAGGTGCTCACGCTCGAGCCCGCCCTCGCCCTTGACGAGGATCGTGCGCTTGCCGCGGCGCTTGTCGCCGAGCTCGACGGTGCCGTCGATCTCGGACAGGACCGCCGGGTCCTTCGGACGCCGCGCCTCGAACAGCTCCGTCACGCGGGGCAGACCGCCAGTGATGTCCTGCGTGCCCTGGATCTCGCGCGGCGTCTTGGCCAGCATCATGCCGGCGACGACCTTCTGGCCGCTCTCGACCTCGATGTAGGCCTTCTCCGGCACCGGCGTGATCGCGAGGCGGTTGCCGCCCTCGTCCTCGATGATGAGGTGCGGGTGCAGGTCGCCCTTGTGCTCGATCATCACCTTGCGCTGCACCTTGGTGTCAGCGTCGCGCTCGACGCGGAACGTCTTGCCCTCGATGATGTCCTCGAAGCGCACGACGCCCGCGACCTCGGCGAGGATCGGGTTGTGGTGCGGGTCCCACGCGCAGAGCGGCGTCGACTCCTTGATCTCGTCGCCCTCCTTGATGTGGACGACCGCGCCCAGCGGCACCTCGTGACGCTCGAGCTCGCGCTCCTTCTGGTCGACGACCAGGATCTCGCCGCGCCGCTTCAGCGCGACGGCCTGCACGCCGTCCTCGCCCTCGACGTCGACGGTCTCGAGGTTGGCGAACTGGACCCGTCCTGCGCGCTTGTTGCGCACCTCGGAGTCCTCGACCTTCTTGCTGGCCGTGCCGCCGATGTGGAACGTCCGCATCGTCAGCTGCGTGCCCGGCTCGCCGATCGACTGCGCGCCGATGATGCCCGCGGCGAGGCCCGGCTCCGCCAGGGCGCTGCGCGACAGGTCCATGCCGTAGCAGAGCGCGCACACGCCGTGCGCGGCCTCACAGGTGAGCGGCGAGCGCACCCGGATCGTCTCGCTCGAGACGACCGCTTCGATCTTCTTGGCGATGTCGATGGTGATCAGCTGCCCCTTCTCGACGATCACTTCGTCGGTCATCGGGTCGACCACCGAGTAGAGCGCGACGCGGCCGCGCACCGAGTCGACGAAGGTCACCGCGACCTTGTCGCCCTGGTAGACGGTGCCCTTGTCGACGCCGTTCTCGGTGCCGCAGTCGTGGATCGAGACCACGACGTTCTGCGCGACGTCCGCGAGCTTGCGCGTCAGGTAGCCGGAGTCGGCGGTCTTCAACGCCGTGTCGGCCAGGCCCTTGCGCGCGCCGTGCGTCGAGGAGAAGTACTCGAGCACGCGCAGCCCCTCGCGGAAGTTGGCCTTGATCGGCTGCTCGATGATCTTGCCGCTGGGCTTGGCCATCAGGCCGCGCATCCCCGCGAGCTGACGGATCTGCTCCACCGAGCCCCGCGCCTTCGACATGACCATGCAGAAGATCGGGTTGACGTAGAGGCGACCGTCGCGCGTGTCGTTGCGCAGCTCGTTGAGCATGTCGTCTCCGATCTGCTCGCGGGCGTGGGTCCAGGAGTCGATGACCTTCAGGTAGCGCTCGCCCTCGGTGATGATCCCGCGCGCGTGCGCCATGTGGATCTTCTCCACCTCCTTGGCGGTCTTCCCGATGATCTCCTCCTTGCTCGGCGGGACGAGCATGTCGTCCTTGCCGAAGGAGATGCCGGCCGCCGTCGCGGCCTTGAAGCCGGCCTCCTTCATCCGGTCGAGCAGCCGCAGCGTCGCGTCTCGGTCGAGCAGCAGGTGGCAGTCGGCGATGATGTTCGACAGCGCCTTCTTGTCGAGGTCGTGGTTGTAGAAGGGCATGCCCTCTTCCAGGATCTCGTTGAAGATGATCCGACCGGGCGTCGTCTCGACGAGCGTCTGGCCGTCGGTGACCACCGTGTCGCCCTGGTTGCGGATCTCGACGCCCGCCGGGAACTGCACCTTGATGCGGGCGTGGATGTGGACCTTCTGCGAGGAGAAGGCCATCCAGACCTCGTCGCGGCTGGCGAAGGTCTTGCCCTCACCGAGCTCGCCCGGGCGCTGCAGGCTGGTCCAGTAGCAGCCCAGCACGATGTCCTGGTTCGGCGCGATGATCGGCCCGCCGTGCGCCGGCGAGAAGATGTTGTTGATCGAGAGCATCAGCGTGCACGCCTCGATCTGCGCCTCGAAGGACAGCGGCAGGTGCACCGCCATCTGGTCCCCGTCGAAGTCGGCGTTGTAGCCCGAGCAGACCAGCGGGTGCACGCGGATCGCGTTGCCCTCGACCAGCACCGGCTCGAACGCCTGGATGCCGACGCGGTGCAGCGTCGGCGCGCGGTTGAGCAGCACCGGGTGGTTCTGGATCACCTCTTCGAGGATGTCCCAGACCTCCTCGTCCTTGCGCTCGAGCATCTTCTTCGCCGACTTGATCGTGTCGGCGTGGCCGAGCTCCTTCAGGCGGCGGATGATGAACGGCTGGAACAGCTCCAGCGCGATGATCTTGGGGAGGCCGCACTGGTGCAGGCGCAGGTCCGGACCGACGACGATCACCGAGCGCGCCGAGTAGTCGACCCGCTTGCCCAGCAGGTTCTCGCGGAAGCGGCCCTGCTTGCCCTTGATCATGTCCGTGAGGGACTTGAGCGGGCGGTTGCTCGAGCCCAGGACCGGGCGACGGCAGCGGTTGTTGTCGAACAGCGCGTCGACCGACTGCTGCAGCATCCGCTTCTCGTTGCGGATGATGACCTCCGGAGCGTTGAGGTCGAGCAGCTTCTTCAGGCGGTTGTTCCGGTTGATCAGGCGCCGGTAGAGGTCGTTGAGGTCCGAGGTCGCGAAGTTGCCGCTGTCCAGCGGGACCAGCGGTCGCAGGTCCGGCGGGATGACCGGCACGGCGTCGAGGATCATCCACTCCGACTTGTTGCCGGAGTCACGCAGCATCTCGACGGTCTTCAGCCGCTTGATGATGTCCTTGATCTTCTGCTTGGACTCGGTGCGCTTGAGGTCCTCGCGCAGCGTCTCGCTGAGCAGGTTGAGGTCGAGGCGGCGGAGCAGCTCGCGCACCGCTTCGGCCCCCATGCCGGCCTGGAAGGCCATGCCGTACTTCTGGCGGGACTGACGGAACTCGTCCTCGCTCAGCAGCTGCAGCTCCTTGAGCGGCGTGTCGCCGGCGTCGATGACGATGTAGTCCTGGAAGTAGATGACCTTCTCCAGGCTCGCGGTCTTCAGGCCGAGCAGCGTGCCCAGACGCGACGGCATCGCCTTGAAGAACCAGATGTGCGCGACGGGCGCCGCCAGGTTGATGTGGCCCATGCGCTTTCGGCGCACGCGGCTGTGCGTGATCATCACGCCGCACTTGTCGCAGGTGATGTTCTTGTGCTTGATGCCCTTGTACTTGCCGCAGGAGCACTCCCAGTCCTTCTCGGGGCCGAAGATCCGCTCGCAGAACAGCCCGTCACGCTCCGGGCGGTAGGTGCGGTAGTTGATCGTCTCCGGCTTCTTCACCTCGCCGAAGGACCAGTCGCGGATGTCCTCGGGGGAGGCCAGCCGGATGGTCACCGAAGCGTAGTCGTTGATCTTGTCGTAGATGGGTTCGACCATCGTGCGCCTTGTGGGTGCTGGTTGTCCCCGGCGTCGTCACGCCGGGAGCAGGGGGTTTCGGAGAGGGTTGTTCGAAGGTGTCGGGGACCGGGCGATCGCGCGCCGAGCCCCGCTCGGGGGTGGGACCGCAGGGCTCAGCCCTGCATCAGGTCCTCCGCGGCGCCGCGCTTGTGCAGCTCGATGTTGAGGCCGAGGCCCTTGATCTCGTTGCAGAGCACGCCGAACGAGACCGGGGTGCCCGGCTCGAGGATGTTCTCGTTCTTGACCATGGCCTCGTAGATCTTGGTGCGGCCGTCGACGTCGTCGGACTTGACCGTCAGCAATTCCTGCAGCACGTTCGCGGCGCCGTAGGCCTCGAGCGCCCAGACCTCCATCTCGCCGAAGCGCTGGCCGCCGAAGCGGGCCTTGCCGCCCAGCGGCTGCTGCGTGATGAGGGAGTAGGGGCCCGTCGCGCGGGCGTGCACCTTGTCGTCGACCAGGTGGTGCAGCTTGAGCATGTAGAGCGTGCCGACCGTCGTGCGCTGCGTGAACGCTTCGCCCGTGCGGCCGTCGAACAGCTGGGACTTGCCGTCCGTGTCGAAGCCCGCCTTGGTCAGCGCCGCCTCGATGTCCGACTCGCTCGCGCCGTCGAAGACCGGCGTCTGCACCCGCCAGCCGAGCTTGCGCGCGGCCCAGCCGAGGTGGGTCTCGAGGATCTGACCGACGTTCATCCGGCTCGGCACGCCCAGCGGGTTGAGCACGATGTCGACCGGGGTGCCGTCGGCGAGGAACGGCATGTCCTCCACCGGCAGGATCTTGGAGATCACGCCCTTGTTGCCGTGACGGCCGGCCATCTTGTCGCCCACCGAGATCCGGCGCTTGGTCGCGACGTAGACCTTGACCATCTCGAGCACGCCCTGCGGCAGCTCGTCGCCGCGCGAGAGGCGGTTGACCAGCTTGTTCTTCTCCGCCTCGGACTCCTCGATGCGCTCACCGAACTCCTGCAGGATCTGCACGAGCTCCTTCTTCACCTTGGCGTCCTTGTGCTCCTCGGCGACCTGGCGGACCCGGTCGCGGATCGTGCGCAGGTCCAGGATCAGCATCTCGTCGTTGATCGCGAGGACCTTGCCCTCGGCGGACTTGACGGCGTCACCGAGGAGGTTCTTGGCGTTCTCCAGCAGGCGCTTGGTGTTGCTGCGGAACTGCTTGAGGAACTCGACCTCGGCGTTCTTGATCTCCTCGAGGTTGCGGGTGCGCTCCTGCTCGGTCAGGTTGACCTTGCGGGAGTACTTCTCGGCCCCGATGACGATGCCCTCGACGCCGGTCGGGACTTCGAGCGAGGCGTTCTTCACGTCCTCGCCCGCGCGGCCGAAGATCGCGTGCAGCAGCTTCTCCTCAGGGGTCAGCTCGCTCTTGCTCTTCGGCGCGACCTTGCCGACCAGGATGTCGCCCTTCCGGACGCGGGTGCCGACGCGCACGATGCCGCCCTCGTCGAGGTGCCGGAGCGCCTTCTCGCTGACGTTGGGGATGTCGCGCGAGAACTCCTCCTTGCCGAGCTTGGTCTCGCGGATCTCGACCTCGAACTCGTCGATGTGGATCGACGTGTAGACGTCGTTGCGGACGAGGTCCTCGCTCAGCAGGATCGCGTCCTCGTAGTTGTAGCCGTCCCAGGGCATGAACGCGACGGTCACGTTCTTGCCCAGCGCGAGCACGCCGTTGTCGGTGGCGGCGCCGTCGGCCATCACCTGACCGGCCTTGACCTTGTCGCCGAGCTTCACGATCGGCGTCTGGTTCTGGCAGGTGCGCTCGTTCAGCGCCTCATACTTGCGGAGCTTGTAGACGTCGTCGCCCACCACGATGCGGGTCGCGTCGACGGAGGTCACCGTGCCCGCCTTCTTGGCGCGGACGACCATGGAGGAGTTGCCCGCGACGACCTCCTCCATGCCGGTGCCGACGACGGGGGCGTCGGTGATCAGCAGCGGCACGGCCTGCCGCTGCATGTTGGAGCCCATCAGCGCGCGGTTGGCGTCGTCGTGCTCCAGGAACGGGATCAGCGAAGCGGAGACGCCGACGACCTGCTTGGTCGAGACGTCCATGTAGTCGACCTCCTTGGGAGCGACGAGCGCCGGGTCGCCGTTGACGCGGGCGATCACGAAGCCCTGGTCGTCCGCGACCAGCTTGCCCGACTTGTCGGTGGCGGTGTCCGCAGGCGCCAGCGTCGCGTTGCTCTCCTGGTCGGCGCGCAGGCGCACGACCTCGTCCGTGACCTTGCCGTTCTTCACCACGACGTAGGGCGTGGTCAGGAAGCCGTAGTCGTCGAGCGAGCTGTAGATCGAGAGCGAGCTGATCAGGCCGATGTTGGTGCCTTCCGGCGTCTCGATCGGGCAGAGCCGGCCGTAGTGAGAGGTGTGCACGTCGCGCACCTCGAAGCCCGCACGCTTCCGGTTGAGGCCGCCCGGTCCGAGCGCCGACAGGCGCCGCTCGTGGGTCAGCTGTGACAGCGGGTTGGTCTGGTCGACGACCTGGCTCAGCTCGCCGCGCGCGAAGAAGTACTCGATCGCGGAGCTGAACGTCTTCGAGTTGATCAGGTTCCGGGGCGTGACCGTGTCGACGTTCTCAAGGTTCATCCGCTCCTGCGCGGTGCGGCGGAGCTTGAGGAAGCCCTTGCGGAACTCGTCGCCGGCCAGCTCCTGGATCGTCCGGACGCGGCGGTTGCCGAGGTGGTCGATGTCGTCGATCTCGCCCTCGCCGACGCGTAGGCCGAGGATGTAGTTGATCGCCTGGACGAAGTCGTTGGCCGACAGCGTCTGCTGGTTGTTCGTCGTGTCGCCCTCGAACTTCCGGTTGAGGCGGAAGCGGCCGACGCGGCCGAGGCGGTAGCGCGTCTCGTCGAAGAACTTCTCGTGGAACAGCTCCTTGGCCTTCTCCAGCTGCGGTGGGTTGCCGGGACGGAGCCGCTGGTAGATCTTGAGCAGCGCCTCCTCGTGGCTGTTGGTCGTGTCCTCGCGGAGCGTGTTCAGCAGCAGGAAGTCCTCCGGGTCACGGAGCACCTCGACCTCGCGCAGCTCGCTCTCCGCGATCGCGCGCGCGGCCTCCTCGGTGATCTCCTCCCCGGAGCGCACGAAGGGGTCGCCCGAGGCGGCGTCGACGATGTCGCCGACGGCGTAGGTCCCGACCAGCGCCTTGGCGAACTTGGCCTCGGGGTCGGTCTTCTTCCTGACGACCTTCTCGACGTCGTAGAACTCGTGCAGGATCGCCGAGTCGGTCGAGTACTTGGCGTCCATCGCGCGCAGCAGGGTCGTGCACGAGAACTTGCCCGACTGGTCGATGCGGATCGCGACGGCGTCCTTCTTGGTGACGTTGAGCTCGATCCAGCTGCCGCGCTCCGGGATGATCCAGCAGCTGTGCAGCTTCTTCTCGCCGGTGTGCATCTCGACCGAGAAGTCGACGCCCGGCGAGCGGTGCAGCTGGCTGACCGTGACCCGCTCGGAGCCGTTCACGATGAACTCGCCGCCGCCGATCATGATCGGGATCTCGCCGAGGTAGATGTCCTCCTCGACCGGCTCGGGCTTGACCAGGCGCACCCGGATCTTGAACGGGTAGCCGTAGGTGACGCGCAGCTTGCGGCACTCCTCCACCGTGTAGCGCGGTCGGCCGAGCTCGTAGCTGACGTATTCGAGGCAGAGCGTCTTGTCGTACGAGTAGATCGGGAAGATCTCGCGCAGCAGCGCTTCGAGCCCGTCCTCGTCACGCCGGTTCGGATGAACGTTCGGCTGGAGGAAGAGGTCGTACGACTTCGTCTGCATCTCGACGAGGTCGGGGATCTGGGCAACGGACCGGAAGCGGCCGTAGACTACAGTCTCCATGCGGTTCCACCTGTTGGCTCCAGGTCGAGGAGCCAGAGCCCCCGCCGAGCAGGTGGGCCGGACGCGGCCCAGTGCGAGCGAGGATGAGTTTGAAGGGATCGGGACGAAGCAACCAACGACGGGCGGGCGAGCGAGCGGTCTCCGGACAGCCTCACCCGTCGAGGTGAGGACCACCCGGCCTGCGACGACCACAGCACCCGGAGCAGCAGGGACGAGAGCGACCCGTCAGCTCACGCAGCGCGCCGACGAACCAGCCCGCCGGCGCGCGCTCGGGAGCCGAGCGCGCGAGGCGGGCCTTACATCAGGTCGTCGCGTGAGATCCGAGGCCGCGCTGCACGCCCACTTGCAAAAAGTGATCCGTCCAGCCACGAGAAGCGTAGGACCCGCTGTAGTCCTGCCGCAACGGAAAACTCGCGGCAGAGCGGGGGCGGGCTTCCGAGCAGAGCGGGTGTCTGGCGCGACGCCCGACCGCGCAGCGGCGGGGCGACGCGTGGGCGAACCACTCCTCGCGAAGCACTAGGAGAGCTCGACGGTCGCGCCGGCTTCCTCGAGCTTCTTCTTGACCTCTTCGGCCTCTTCCTTCGAGGCGCCTTCCTTGACCGGCTTCGGGGCTTCGTCGACCAGCGCCTTGGCCTCCTTGAGGCCCAGGCCGGTGATCTCACGCACCGCCTTGATGACGTTGATCTTGGAGCCGCCCGGGTCCTTCAGGACGACGTTGAACTCGGTCTTCTCTTCGGCGCCGCCGCCTTCACCGCCGCCGCCACCGCCGCCGGCAGCCGCGACTGCGACCGGCGCGGCCGCGGAGACGCCCCAGCGGTCTTCCATGGCCTTCACCAGCTGAGCAGCCTGGCCCAGGCTGAGAGCGTCAATCTTGCTGAAGATGTCCTCGAGATCAGCGTCGAGGGTCACGGTTTCGTTGTCCGACATCGGATTTACCTTTGGGGAGTGGGTCTAAGTGCAGGATGTGTAGGGGAATGAGTCCAGGTCGACGGGGCGCTATTCGCCCTTGTCGACCTTGGCCTGGAGGCAGCGCGCGAGGCCGCCGGCAACGGCGTGGACGACGCCGGCCATCGAACGAGCCGGGCCGCTGATCGCGGAGACGATCTTGGTGTTGATGGTGTCGCGGTCCGGGAGGTCCGCGATCGCGCCCGCGTGCTCGCCGACGAAGGTCTCCCCTTCGACGACGCCGCCCTTGATGGCGATCGGGCAGTCCTTGTTCTTCTTGATCCAGGCCTGCACGGCCTTGGCCGCGGCGATGGCGCCTTCCTTCTCCGCGACGGCGATGCCCGTGCGGCCCTTCATGGCCTCGGACATGTCGAGGCCGATCTTGGCGAAGGCCTTCGCCGCGAGGCGGCTGCGCACGACGCGATAGTCGACGCCGGCGTCACGCAGCTTGCCGCGGAGCTCGATGTCCTCGTCGGGCTTGACGGCGCCGACGTCGAGCACGACGCACGATCCCATGTTCTCGAACGCTTGCTCGAGCTCGCTGAGCAGGATCTGATTGACTAGGCTGGGCATGGGGTAAGTCCTTTGAAGCGAAGGGTTAGTCGACGGCGAGCGCGACGCCCGGGCCCATGGAAGTGGAGACGACCACCTTCTTGATGAACTCACCCTTGGCCTGCGCAGGGCGCAGCGTCCGCAGGTGCTCCACGAAGGCGGTGAGGTTCTCGGCGAGGTCGCCGCCGGCGAACGACTTCTTGCCGATCGCGACGTGCACGTTGGCGCCGGAGTCGGTGCGGAACTCGATCTTGCCCGCCTTGAACTCCTTGACCGCCTGAGCGACGTTCGGAGTGACGGTGCCGGCCTTCGGCGACGGCATCTTGCCCTGCGGGCCCAGGACCTTACCGAGCTTGCCGACGAAGCGCATCATGTCCGGCGACGCGATCGTCATGTCGAAGTCGGTGAAGCCCTTCTCGATCTTCTCGGCGAGGTCGGCGGCGCCGACGTAGTCTGCGCCCGCGGCCTCGGCTTCCTTCGCCTTGTCGCCGTCCGCGAACACCGCGATCTTGACCGACTTGCCCGTGCCCTTGGGGAGGCTGACCGAGCCGCGGACCAGCTGGTCTGTCTTCTTCGGGTCGATGCCGATGCGAATGGCCACGTCGACGCTCTCGTCGAACTTGGGACCGTTCAGCGACTTGATGAGGGCGATCCCCTCGTCCACAGGGTAGCGCTTGCCGCGCTCGACCTGCGTCTCTCCCTGCTTGTAACGGCGGCTGCGGTGGCGAGCCATGTGAGTTCCTGTCCTTGTGAGGCCTTGGTCGCCTGCGCGGGTGGCCCCCACGACGATCGACCGTGAATGTCTTGGATCTCGCCTAGTCGGCGACCTGGATACCGCAGGCACGCGCCGTGCCTTCGACCATGCGCATCGCGCCCTCGAGGTCGATCGCGTTGAGATCCTTCATCTTCATCTCCGCGATCTCCTTGACCTGGTCGCGGGTGACCGTGCCGGCCACCTCGCTGCCAGGGTTGTTCGCCGCCGACTCCAGCTTGGCCGCCTTCTTGAGGAGGACGGCGGCAGGCGGCGACTTGAACTCGAGCGAGAAACTGCGGTCCTTGTAGACCGAGATCACGACCGGGATGATCAGGCCCTGCTGCGCGCGGGTCTCGTCGTTGAACTGCTTGACGAACTGCCCGATGTTGATGCCGTGCTGGCCCAGCGCAGGGCCGACCGGCGGCGCCGGCGTGGCTTGGCCAGCCGGGCATTGCAGCTTGATCGTAGCGGTGACTTCTTTGGCCATGTCTGATCTCCCGCGGTCCTGACGGCTGCGCTCGGCGCAGCCTCCCGCTCGTAGAGAGTCCCGCGTGCATCGCCGAAGTGGCGTCCCGGGCCGCGGGCGACCCGGAATACGGTCCTGCGCGCTGCACAGGAGCCGCCCCTGCCGCGGGAACCCGCGAAAGGGGGCGAAGATTCAATCAGATCGCGAGGATCAAATCAACTCCACTTCCCAATATCCGAGGGACATCGGCGTCGGCCTCCCGAAGAAGTTGACCGAGACGTCGAGCATGCCCTTGTCGGAGTGGACCTCTTCGACGACCGCGTCGGTGTTCTCGAAGGCGCCGGTCTTGATCTTGACGCGGTCGCCCTTCTTGAACTGCACGGCGACCTTCGGCTGCTCCTGGCTCGCGTTCATCGTGCCGAGCACCTTCTCGACGTCGTCCGGATTGGCCGGAGTCGGCGTCGCCTGGCCGCCGACGAAGTCGCCGAAGCCGGGGGTCTCGCGCAGCACGAACCAGACGTCGTCGCTCAGCTCCATCTCGACCATCAGGTAGCCGGGGTAGAGCTTCTTACGCTTCACGACCTTCTTGCCGCCGCGGTGGTCCTGGATCGTCTCCGTCGGGACCACGATCTGGGGCACCAGCTCTTCGATGCCGGCCTGCTTGAGCCGACGGATCATCGCCTGGCGGATCGTGTCTTCACGACCGACCTGGACCCGGAGGAAATACCACTCGAGCTTCATCAGGCTGCCCCGCCGCCGAGGAGCATCTGCATGACCGAGGCGAGCCCCAGGTCGCAGGCGAACAGGTAGACGAACAGCACGGCGACCATGACCGCGACGGCCATCGTCCCCTGCCAGGTCTCACCCCAGGTCGGCCAGGTGACCTTCTGCATCTCGCCCTCGGTGTCGATCAGGGCGTCGGCGATGCGCTTGCGGTTGAGGATCTGGCGCAGCGTGAACCCCACGACAAGCCAGACTCCGAGCGCGACGCAGGTCGAGGCGTTGAGCGTACCGAGCAGCGGGAAGGGATCGACGAACGTCGGGTTCGAGTCGCCCATCCAGAAGTTGAGGTTGTCGGCCAACCCCCCGCCGTGGAAGCAGCCGTAGCCCACCAGCAGGAAGAGCGCCCAGAAGGCGAACATCCGGGCGTAACGGCCGTCGTCTTTGCGATAGCTCACGGGTCTTACATTCCTCGCTGTCCGGGCAGCGCCCGAGGAGGCGCGACCGATGTGGACAGCCCTTGTCGAGACTGCGTTGCCCTGCGTGACGGCCGAGCGGCGACGCGTCAGGACGGGATTTCAAAAGGGCGGAAAACCATACCGGCCGCAGCACCCGAAGCCAACCGCCAGCGCGCTCCGAAGGAGCGACGGGGACGGCGCGGAGCGCCACGGCCTGATGTGCACCGACGCGGGCGCCTACTGGCGCGACCGGAAGGTGGCAGGGCAGCTAGGACTCGAACCCAGAACCTGTTGATTTGGAATCAACTGCACTACCAATTGTGCTACTGCCCTCTGCCACGAACGGCAAGCCGGAGCTGCGCCGCCCTGTGGTCGGTGGACCCGGGGATCACCATCGGCGTTCCCCGGCTCCGATCTTCGAGATCACTCGACGATCTTGGTCACGCGGCCGGAAGCGACCGTGCGACCGCCCTCACGGATGGCGAACCGCATGTGCTCGTCCATCGCGATCGGGGTGATGAGCTCGACTTCGATCTCGACGTTGTCGCCGGGCATGCACATCTCGGCGCCCTTGAGGTTCGCCGTGCCGGTCACGTCCGTCGTGCGGAAGTAGAACTGCGGGCGGTAGCCGCTCATGAACGGCGTGTGGCGGCCGCCCTCGTCCTTGCTCAGGCAGTAGACCGAGGCCTCGAACTTGGTGTGCGGGGTGCACGTGCCCGGGGCCGCGAGGCACATGCCGCGCTCGATCTCTTCCTTCTTCACGCCGCGGAGCAGCAGACCGACGTTGTCGCCGGCCTGACCTTCGTCGAGCGTCTTCTGGAACATCTCGACGCCGGTGACCGTGCTCTGGCGGGTCTCCTTGATGCCGACGATGTCGATCGCGTCGCCGACCTTGATGATGCCGCGCTCACAGCGACCGGTCGCGACGGTGCCGCGGCCTTCGATCGAGAACACGTCCTCGACCGGCATCAGGAACGGCTTGTCGACCTCGCGCTCGGGGGCGGGGATCGCCTCGTCGATCGCGTCCATCAGGTCGAAGATGCACTTGCTGGCCGGGTTGTCGCGGCCCGGGTTCTCCGTCTGCAGCGCCGGGAACGACGCGCCGCGCACGACCTTGGCGTCGTCGCCCGGGTAGTCGTACTTGTCGAGCAGCTCACGCACTTCCATCTCGACCAGGTCGAGCAGCTCCTCGTCGTCGACGTTGTCGACCTTGTTGAGGTAGACCACGATCGCCGGGACGCCGACCTGACGCGCCAGCAGCACGTGCTCCTTGGTCTGCGGCATCGGGCCGTCGTCAGCCGCCACCACCAGGATCGCGCCGTCCATCTGGGCGGCGCCGGTGATCATGTTCTTGACGTAGTCGGCGTGACCGGGGCAGTCGACGTGCGCGTAGTGACGGTTCTTGGTCTCGTACTCCACGTGCGCGGACGAGATCGTCACGACACGGCTCGGGTCACGGACGGTGCCGCCCTTCGCGACCGAGGCGTATTCCTTGTAGGTCGCCATTCCCTCGGCAGCGAGCGTGTAGGTGATCGCAGCCGTCGTCGTGGTCTTGCCGTGGGCAACGTGCCCGATGGTACCCACGTTGACGTGGGGCTTGGTCCTGTTGAAAGTTTCCTTGGCCATGAGTCTGGACTCGGTGGGATATCAAACTGTTGGAGCCAGCGCTACCGAGCCTGGTCTCCTGCTGAGATGGAGCTGCTAGTGGGACTTGAACCCACGACCTCCTCCTTACCAAGGAGGTGCTCTACCACTGAGCTATAGCAGCATGTTGGGGGAAAGAACGTCAGGGGACGGACCGACCCGGCGTGCAGGCAGCACGTCAGGTTGGAGCGGGCGAAGGGACTCGAACCCTCAACCATCAGATTGGAAATCTGATGCTCTACCATTGAGCTACACCCGCAGACACGGGCCACTCCATGCGCTCGAGCTCGAGCGCGGGAGCGCGAAGTCCGTCTTGTCAGATCACGTGCGCGGCTCCCGACCTCGCTAGGCCGGAAGAGATGCTGGTGGGCGAAGCAGGATTCGAACCTGCGAAGGCAGAGCCATCAGATTTACAGTCTGACCCAGTTGACCGCTTTGGTATTCGCCCGCGTGCGCGCACGCGCCTCTCCCCCACAGGCCGTAAGCCCTGCTCAGCTGGCAGCCTGGCGAGTCTGGAGCTAGCGACGGGACTCGAACCCGTAACCTCCAGATTACAAATCAGGTGCTCTACCAGTTGAGCTACGCTAGCAGGTAGCTGTGGCGGAATGGACGGAGGACGATAGCGACGCCCTAGGGCAGTTCAAGCGTGGCACGGCGCATTTTTTGCTCGCGCGACGTGACCGATCTGCCAGCCACGCCTCGGCTAACAGCCGGCCGCGCCCTCCTCTGCAGCGGCCTCTTCGCCGGGATCCCGAGCTCCCGCCAGGAGGCGACGCACGATCGCAGCAAATCCGAGCAGATCGAACGGCTTCCTCATGACCTCGTGCACATATTCCATGGTGCGTAGACGAGCCTCGATGGCTGCGTCGAGGTAGCCCGAGACGACGACGGCGGCCGGCGGTCGCTCCAGGTCGCGTAGGGAAGCGAGCACCTCGAGGCCCGAGGCGCCCGGCATGTCGAGGTCACAGACCAGGACGGCGACGTCGGGCTCCCGCGCCGCGCGCCGCGCGTCGTCGCCGTCGAAGGCCTGTCGGATCTCGACGCCTTGCTGCCGGAGCACCTCGGCCAGCAGACCGCTCACCGCCTGGTCATTGTCCGCGATCAGCACCACCATGACCGCACCGTATCCCATACGGTGGCGCGTAGGAAATCGGAATCCGTCGGCTCGCGCGCTACGCGTGCGGATCGATCGGCTGGAGCCAGGAGACATCCTCGAACGGGACCTCCATCCGCACCTTGCCGTAGTCGACCGTCACCTGCTCACGGACCTTGTCCACCTTGCGCACGGTGCACAGCCGCCCCCAGCGGGGCAGGAACACCTGGTCCCCCTTCTTCAGTCGGTGGCAGAAGGCCATCCGGCGACGGTGCAGCGCGGCGCCCTGCAGCAGGCCGTCGACGACCTTCTTCAGCCCCCGCGCGCGCTCCCCGTGCTGCCCAGGGGCCTGCGTCAGCTTGGTCACGTCCTCGACGAGCGCCGCGTGCGCCTTCCGCAGCTCGGCCTCGACGACGCCGTCTGCCTCCTCCTGGAGCCAGTTCTCCTTCTTCTGCGCTTCGGCCAGCTTCGACTCCAACTCCGTCTCGCGACGCTCGACGACGCGGGAGCGGTCGGCCGTGCGCTGACGGTCCTGCTCGGCGTCCCGTCGCGCGACCTGGACCCGCTGGATCAGGTTGTCGAGCGTCTGGTCCCGTTCGCCGAGCAGCTTCCGGGCGCGCTCGACGATCGGAGCGGGCATGCCGACCCGCGCGGAGATGTCGAGCGCGTGGCTGTTGCCGGGGATGCCGAGGTCCAGCCGGTAGAGCGGACGGAGCGTCTCGCCGTCGAAGGCCATCGAGCCGTTCTCGGCCCCCGGGTGCTGGTAGGCGAAGTCCTTGAGCCTCCCGAGGTGGGTCGTGACGACCGCGAACACGCGCACCTCGACCAGCGCCTCGAGCACCGCGTAGCCGAGCACCGCGCCCTCCTCGGGGTCCGTGCCAGCCCCCAGCTCGTCGAGCAGGACCAGCGCGTCCGGCGCAGCGTGCTGCACGCAGCGGGCGATGCGCTGGACGTGCGAGCTGAACGTCGACAGGTTCTGCGCGATCGCCTGCTCGTCCCCGATGTCCGCCTGGACCGCGCGCAGGAACGGCACCTGCGCTCCCTCTGCCGCGGGAACGGGCAAGCCGCTGACCGCCATCAGCGCGAGCAGACCGATCGTCTTCAGCACGACCGTCTTGCCGCCCGTGTTCGGACCGGTCACGACCAACAGGTGGTGCGGGTCGCCCAGCGCGACGTCCAGCGGCACGATGTCGGCCGCAGGCTGGCTGCGCAGCAGGAGCGGGTGGCGCGCGCCGCGCAGCCGCAGCGCGCCGCCGGCGACCACGTCCGGGACGACGTAGCCGTCTTCGAGGCAGAGCTGGGCGCAGGCCTGCAAGAGGTCCGTGCGCGCCACGAACTCGACGCCCGCCTGCACCTGAGGGCCGTAGCGACGCAGGCCGCGCGCAGCGTCGGCCAGGACGACGTTGATCTCGCGGTTCTCGGCGGCGCGGGCGTCGCTGAGCCGGTTGGCCACCTCCACGACGGCCTCGGGTTCGACGAACAGCGTCGCGCCCGAGGCGCTCCGGTCGTGCAGCACGCCGCGGACACGCTGGCGGTAGTCGGACTTGACCTGCAGCACCGGACGACCGTGTCGCCAGCTCGGCTCGGGCGCCTGCAGGCACCGGCGGACGTCGCCGCTCGCCAGCACGCTCGTCATCGCGCCCTCGACCGCCCGCTTGTGACGCTCGATGTCGCGGCGCAGCTCCCGCAGCTTGGCGGACGCCGAGTCGAGCACCTCGCCGCGGTCGTCGACGATCTGCTCCAGCTCCTCGACGAGGTCGTCGAGGTCGGGCGCGCCGCGCGCGAAGCCTGCCAACGGCGCGGCGGACGCGAGGCACCAGCGGCGGCAGCGCTCCGCCGTCCGGAGCACGCGCTTGAGATCCGCCGCGTCCTGCGCCTGGAGCGAGTGCTCCCCGGCGAAGAACCGCTCGAGCCACGAGCGGACCTCGACCGAGCCGCTCAACGGCAGGCCCACGCCGTCGGCCACCTTGTCGCGCAGCGCCGCCACCGCTGCGAGGCGCGCCTGCGCCTCGTCCGCCGAGGCCGCTGGCCCCAGCGCCTCGACCGCCGTCCGGCCGAGCGGCGTCTGCAGCTTGCCGACGAGCACCGCGCGAACCGCCTGGAACTCCAGGGCGTCGGCGTCGAACGGCTGGCTCAGGTCGGACATCGGGCAAACATGTTGCCGTCTCGCGCGCGCTTGTAAACTCGCGCTCAAAATGAACACCGACCGCGAGACCGGTTTCGGCACCAAGGCGATCCACGCCGGCCAATCCCCCGACCCGAGCACCGGCGCCATCATGACGCCGGTCTACATGACCAGCACCTACGTGCAGGAGGAGCCCGCGGTCACCAAGGGCTACGACTACAGCCGCTCGGGCAAC
>JBMHDP010000108.1:0-3795 GCA_049889335.1 Planctomycetota bacterium | reverse complement strand
CAGGGGCGTCGGGCGAGCCGGACCGGGGCGGGGGGCGCGCCGACCCGGTCGCGCGGGTCGCGGACGCGCAGCCGCCGGCGGCCGACGTCGACGGGCCGAGGGACGCGGAGCTGCCCAAGGGCACCGACCCCGCGGACCTCGCCGCGATGCGCTCGGCCGAGGCGATGCTCGCGGCCGAGGCCAAGCTCCAGCAGCTGATCGCCGACGGCAAGATCGCCGGCGTCGACCAGGTGCTGCCGTTCGAGGACCTCGAGGACTGGAGCTACGTCGAGGGGCTCGAGGGCGCGCCCGACGACGTGCGCGGCCTCGACGGCAAGCAGGTGCTGATGCTGGGCTTCATGCTGCCGCTCGACGAGGTCGAGGACATGCGGGAGTTCCTGCTGGTCCGCTCGCTGTGGTCCTGCTGCTACGGCACGCCGCCGGACATCCACGGGATCGTGCGGTGCCGCATGGCCGCGGGCCGCCGGGTCGACTACCAGTTCGAGCCGGTCAAGGTGGTCGGTCGGTTCGCCGTGCAGGAGACGCGCGAGGACGGCTACTGCGTCGACATCTTCCAGCTCGACGTCGAGGTGCTCGAGGTCGTGCAGTAGGACGCGTTCACGGCTGCTCGGGCGCACGCCGCCCGGCTAGCCGCAGCACGGCGACGAGGCAGGCCGCGGCTGCGCCGAGCAGGCCGATGCCCTTGCCCAGCTCGCCGAAGATCAGCGCGCCGACGCCGGGCAGCGTCAGCCAGATCGCGGCGGTGCCCAGCACCGCGCACAGCAGGCTGACGCCGAGGTTGCCGTCGGGGCGCGCGTCGGGCGCTGCGGCCGCGACCGGGGCCCAGCCGGGGCCGTCGGGCCTCACCTTGCGGTAGAACGCCGTCAGCACGGCCTGCGGCTCGGGCTTGGTCAGGAACGTCACCGTCAGCCAGATCGCCAGCGAGCCGGTGGCGACCAGCAGGCTGGTGTACTGGCCCGCGAGGCGCGCGTCGGGCTCGAGGCCCTGCTGCCAGAGCGTGACCGCGAAGTAGAGCGCGATCGACGCGACCATCGCCGCGAGCTCGCTCCACGCGTTGACCCGCCACCAGAACCACCGCAGCAGGAACACCGAGCCCAGCCCGCCGCCGAGCGCCGCCAGGATCGCCCACGCGTCGGCGACCGAGATCGACATCGCCCGCATCCAGAACGCGCACAGCGCGCCGAGCAGCAGCACCAGGCCCGACGCGATCCGCGACATCCGGACCAGCTGCCGGTCGTCGGCGTCCGGCGCGACGAAGCGCTTGTAGAGGTCGTTGACGACGTAGCTGGCGCCCCAGTTCATCTGCGTGCTGATGGTCGACATGTAGGCCGCCAGGAAGGTGACCATCAGCAGGCCCGCGAGGCCGACCGGCGCGAGCGACATCACCATCGGGTAGCCAGCACCCGGGTCGGTCGTCGGGTCGCCGTCGGTCGCCCACGTGCGCAGCTCGGGGTGCATGGCCAGCGCCGCGAACGCCACCAGGATCCACGGCCACGGCCGGACGCAGTAGTGCGCGAGGTTGAAGAACAGCGTCGCCTTGTAGGCGTGCTGCTCGTCCTTGCACGACGCCATGCGCTGCACGATGTAGCCGCCGCCGCCGGGCTCGGCGCCGGGGTACCAGGTCGCCCACCACTGGCCGAGCGCCAGCGCCAGGAACACGCCGGCGGGCATCCACGCGGCGGCGTCGGAGAAGTCGGGCACGAAGTCGAACACCTGGGTGCCGCCGAAGTTCTCGGCGGTGCGCTCGCGCAGCGCGTCGATGCCGCCGACGTGGTCGACCGCCACGTAGGCGAGGATCGAGCAGCCGACCATGGCCAGCACGAACTGCACCATGTCGGTGATGGCCACGCCCCACAGGCCCGACAGCACGCTGTAGACGCCGGTCACGCCGAGCATCCCGACGACCAGCAGGAAGTCGTACCAGCTGTCCTCGGGCAGGTCGGTCAGCACCGTGTTGCGCAGTACGGTCAGCATCGCCTGCGTCACCCAGCCGATGACGAACGAGTTGACCACCACCGCGACGTAGACGGCGCGGAAGCCGCGCAGGAACGCCGCGGGCCGGCCGGCGTAACGCAGCTCGATCAGCTCGACGTCGGTCAGGACCTCGGCGCGCCGCCAGAGCTTGGCGAACACGAACACGGTCAGCATTCCGCCGAACGCGAACGCCCACCAGAACCAGTTGCCGGCGAGGCCGTTCTCGGCGATGAGCCCGGTGACCGCGAGCGGCGTGTCGGCGGCGAAGGTGGTCGCGACCATCGACGTGCCGGCGACCCACCACGGCAGGCTCCGGCCCGAGGCGAAGTACTCGACGAAGCTCGAGCCGGCGCGCGCCTTGAAGTAGAGCCCGATGCCGAGCGCCAGGGCGAAGTAGCCCGCGATGATGACCCAGTCGAGGAGCTCGAGCTGCATGACGACGGGATGTTCGACGTTGGCGGGCGCAGGCGCCAGTCCGAGCTTGATCCCGGGCGGCGCAGCCGTAACCCATCACGCATGAACCTCGTCGAGGTGCACTTCGCCGAAGCCGACAAGACCGTCCTGGTCCAGCCGGGCACGACCCTGCTCGACGCCGCCGAGATGGCCGGCGTCGAGGTCCTGTACGGGTGCACCCGCGGCATGTGCGGCACCGACGCGCACCGCGTCGAGGCGGGCGAAGACGCCCTCGAGGCGCCCGAGGAGCACGAGCGCGGCACCCTCGAGCGCATGGGCGTCGACGGCGGTTGTCGGCTGCTCTGCTGCGCCAAGGTGCGTAGCGGCAAGGTCACGGTCGTCGGCGATGCGTTGACCGGCTGAGCGAGGGCGGGCAACCTAGCGGCCGTGGTCCACCCGCAGGAGACTTCTTCGGAGACGCAGCGCGCGCGGCCGATGCGAGACAGCCTCGGCTTCTTCGGCAGCTTCCTGAGGAGCCCGACCTCGGTCGGCGCCGTTCTGCCGAGCTCGCGCTACCTCTCGCGCGCGCTCGTCGGCGACCTGTCGCAGCTCCGCCAAGGCGAGCTCGTCGTCGAGTACGGTCCGGGCACGGGGCCGATGACGTCGGTGATCCGGGAGCGGCTGCCGCGGGGCGCGGACTACCTCGGCGTCGAGCTCGAGTCGTCGTTCTGCGACCTGCTGCAGGCGCGGTTCCCGACCCTCTCGTTCCACTGCGGTTCGGCGGGCGACGTCCGTGAGATCCTGGCTGCGCGCGGCCTGCCGCGTCCGTCGCGGATCGTCTCGGGGCTGCCGTTCGCCAGCCTGCCGGCGGCCGTGCAGGACGCCGTGGTCGAGGGGCTCGTCTGGGCGCTCGCCGAAGGCGGCGAGTTCCGGACGTTTCAGTATGCGCACGCCTACGGCATGAAGTCTGCGCGGCGGTTCCGCGCGCTGATGGACGAGCGCTTCGAGCGCTTCGAGCGCGTCGGCCCGATCGTTCGGAACGTGCCGCCCGCGTTCGTGCTGCGCTACGCCGGCGCGCGAGGCTGAGCCGTGACGGCGATCGCGTTCGCCACGTGCGTCGAGATGCCGGACCTGCAGCCCGACGACGCGCCGATCGCGGCTGCGCTCGCGCGCGACGGCGTCGAGGTCCGCCCGCTGCCGTGGAACGGCGCGTTCGCGCCGTTCGAGGCGTGCGACCTGGTCGCGGTGCGCTCGACCTGGGACTACCACGAGTCCCCGGCGCGGTTCCTCGCGTGGCTCGAGCGGCTGGAGCGCGCCGGCCTCCGGACGGTCAACACTCCTTCGCTGATGCGGTGGAACGCCTGCAAGGACTACCTGCTCGGCCTCGCCGCGCGCGGCGCGCCGCTGCCGCCGACCCGACGGGTCGCG
>JBMHDP010000107.1:0-7799 GCA_049889335.1 Planctomycetota bacterium | reverse complement strand
ATCCTCAAGTTCCGCCAGGGCTTCGGCCGGTTGATCCGCGGCCAGCGCGACCGCGGCAAGGTGGTCGTCATGGACCCGCGCATCCGGACCAAGGGCTACGGCCGCAAGTTCGTCGACGCGCTGCCGTTCTCGGACGACTACTCCAGCCCGAACGATGCATGGTGAGAGCGACAGCTCTTCGCTGAGACCCACAGCTCGGCGCACTTCCTGAAGGGGCTCGATCCCCCGAACTCTGCGGAGCCTGAGACTCCGAAGCCGCGCCAGCGTTCAGCGGCGAGGGCTTGGCGCAGCGCATTACGACGGCCCCCGCGTGCACCCGAGGCGTGACGAGACAGGCGCTTGCGACATCTGGGTGTCAGCGGACCGCGCCTACCGCTTACGTGCCCCAGCAAATGACCTACGTAGTAATTGCTGCATATGAACCCCGATTGATTTTTTCCGACCCACCCACGCCTATCTCTACTCCCCCAAGGCCCCGGGAGAGCGACTCTTCGCAACCTCTTCGACATCGGAAACGACCATGACTCTCAAGACTCACCCGACTTCTCACATGTCGGTAGCAGCCCTGCTCGGACCGGCCGCCAGCCTCACCGCGCAATCTACGCCATTTGGCTCGGCGCAGGTCATCACGAAGTACACGTCAGCAGGCGCTCACAGCGTCAACGCGGCAGACCTGGACGGTGACGGAGACATGGACACCATCCACTCGCACTTCTTCGACGGAACGGTCACGTGGTGTGAGAACTTGGATGGGCGAGGCTCTTTTGGGCCCCAAAATCCGGTCACGTTGGCGGCTAATGGCGCCACGGACGCCTATGCAGCTGATATGGACGGGGACGGAGACATGGATGTGATCTCCGCGTCTTTTCACAAAAATACGGTCGCGTGAC
The DNA here is from genome assembly GCA_049889335.1 of Planctomycetota bacterium. Classification (GTDB taxonomy): domain Bacteria; phylum Planctomycetota; class UBA1135; order UBA1135; family UBA2386. The sequence goes on along the minus strand of JBMHDP010000107.1, from coordinate 6,909 downwards.
ACGAGAACACGGACGGCCTCGGCACGTTCGGCGCACATCATGTGATCACGACGATTGCGGGCGGCGTAGGTCACATCTACGCGATCGACATCGAAGGTGATGGCGACATGGATGTGCTCTCGGCTTCCGTCCTCGACGGTGACATCCGACTGCATCGTAACCAAGGCGCAGGATCGTGGGGCTTGCTGCACCTTGCCACTGCCGGATCCGGTGCACGCAGCGTCTACGCGGACGACATCGACGGCAACGGCTCTCCGGATGTGCTAGCGGTTGCCCCGGGCAACAACGCGGTCTTGTGGATCCCGGTTAACAGTCATAGTAATGGTGGCACCACGATTGGCGCGGTTTCTTTCGTGACGACCAACGCGCCCGGCGCCTCGGATGTATTCGCTACGGACGTCGACGGCGATGTGGACGCCCTCGTGGCGTTCCGGCGCAACAAATTTGTCACACGCGCATCACTTGGACAAGTAATGAGGCCCTTGTCATGGATGGCTCCACCGCACATTCTTGAGGGCATGAGAGCCGCTGATCACCCGGAAGGAGTGGGACGAAACCAAAATAGGGCACCTGCTGGCAGCGTTCGGTCGACTCGCGCCACACAACTAGACACGCCGGTCCGCCACCTAGTGGAGCAGTTGCTCGCACGCCTTCAAAGTGACGAGGCATCACAAGATCCCACGATCCGAACCCGTCTCCTTGGCGAACTCGACGCGCACTTGAGTATTCGAGTGCAAGAACCCCTCAATCGATACTCCCCTTCGAGTTCGATGATCTCCCTTCAATTCGTCAGGCCTCATCCCGACTTCAAGCCAGGCTGGCTAAGAGGAAAGACCTGTCTCGAATTTGGATGCGGCGGACTAAATCCGGGTGGGACCATGTTCGCCATGTTGCTTGAAGGGGCCCGCCAAGCCTACGCCATTGACCTGGATGAAATCGCGTCGATACCCCTCGCATGCCGCGCCCTTTACACATTGGCTGCTGCCGCAGTCATCGGGGCCGACGGCGCCGACATTTGTGGCACAGCCGAGCAGATTCTCGACCGGGTCTCGACCTTCGACCTCAAGCGACTCGCTCAGGGGGACTCAGGAGGCATTGATACGGATCGACTCCGGCACATCCGGGCCCCCATCCACAAGTCAGGCATTGCAAGCGAATCGGTCGATTTAGTGTCCAGCAACTCTGTATACGAGCACTTGGAAGACCCCGATTCTGTGACCGCGCACCTGGCACGCGTGATGCGCCCCGGCGGCCTAGCGGTACACGCAATTGACGGCTTTGACCACAAATACTATGCGGACCAGTCCATACATCCACTGGAGTTCTTGCGCGACAAGTCATCAGCCCCGCTTGTTGGCGGGTGCAACCGCATGCGTCCGCTGGCTTTCGCCGATGTGTTCGAGCGTCACGGACTCGAAGTGCGCGGCATTTGGCATGGACACCGATTGACACTTACAGATGATCAGGTTTCGTCTTTCTCAGACTCGTTCCGCATGCAGCCGCGTGAACATCTGGAAGTTGCGCGAGCACGCTTCTATTTGCGGAAACGATAATGCCGCGACCCAGGACGTTGTCGCCTTACGCCCGCCGTCGCCATTACGGCCACTCCATTCGGGAACGTTCATCACGAGACGCCCATCCATTTCACTCTGATAGGCCTTTGAGACGCGACTGAATCCGTCGGAGAGATCGCGCTGGAGGATACTGGCCACGCGAACATGCGCAACAAGACGACACACCGAACTACATGACCCATGGGAGCATGCCGCATTGCAAGGCCACGACAGACTACATGCACTCCTCAGACGCCTATCAGTTCAACTCCTGATCGCTTCGGCCCCGCTCAGCCGCCGGACGGGAAATACCGCTTCAGCGCCAGGAACCAGCGCTCGAACGCGTGGTAGCTGACGAACCCGAGCGCCAGGCTCGTGGCGATCACCGCCAGCGTGAAGGCGCCCGTCAGCAGCACAGGGGGCCAGCCCTGCAGCGCGGCTGCGAGCTCGGGACCCAGGGCCTGCAGCTCGGACGCCAGCCGCTCGACCACCAGCATGTGGGTCAGGTAGATGCAGTAGCTGTAGGCGCCGAGCAGCCGCAAGGGCGCGAAGCCGAACACGGGCTGCAGGGCGGCCGACGACCGCGCCAGCGTCAGCACGCCGACGCCCATCAGCAGCGTGCAGACGAGTCCGACCTGCTGCATGGCCGGCGCGACCGGCAGCGACATGCCGCACGAGAACGCCGTCGCGACGAGGCCGGCCGCGCCGAGCGGCGCAGCGAGCCACCCGAACCACGCGGGCGGCCGCGGCGACACGGCGAGCAGCGCGCCCGCGGCCAGGGTGTCGAGGCGGCACGGCGTCAGGAAGTGGGTGCGCTCGACGCCCTGCGACACGAGCAGCAGACGCAGCCCGACGGCGCCGAGGATCATCGCGACGCACAGCGCGCGCAGCCCGCGCAGCGACAGCAGCCAGACCAGCGCGGGCCAGAGCAGGTAGAACTGCTCCTCGATCGCCAGCGACCACGTCACCTCGAGCGCCGGGTCCTGCGGCCCGTGCGGGAAGGCGTAGCGGAAGTTCTGGTAGTAGAGCAGGTGCGGCAGCACGTCGTCGCCGCCTGCCGCGCGGTCGGGCAACGCGAACAGCAGCAGGCCGACGACGAGGTAGTAGAGCGGGAAGATCCGCAGCGCGCGGCGCGCGTAGAAGTTGCGGAAGTAGCCGTCGCTGCCCTTGCTGCGGACCAGGATGCCGGTGATCAGGAACCCGCTCAGCACGAAGAAGACGTCGACTCCGCTCCAGCCGAGCCACGCGACGCGGGCGTAGGGGTGCGCCATCACGTCGAGGCCGAGCAGCGGCCCGACGTAGAGGCTGTGCATGACCAGCACGCCGAGGATCGCGAGGCCGCGCACGCCGTCGAGCGCGGCGATGCGTTCGGGTTCGTTCGCGCCGGTGGTCATGGTCCTCGATGGTCGCAGGGGTCCTACAGAACGCAACAGCCCTCCCCCGCCGCTGCGGGAGAGGGCTGCGCGCGACCTTCCGGTGCGATCGGCCTCAGGCGCCGTACTTCTTGATCGCCGCGTCCAGCCTCGGCAGCACCGACAAGATGTAAAAGGCGACCGCGCCCGCAGCCGCGACGATGACCAGGAAGAACATCGACGGGCTCATCGCGCCCTGCACGACGCCGAGGAAGCCGCTGAACTTGTTGCCGACCGCGGTCGCGAAGAACCAGCCGCCCATCGTCAGGCCGACGAAGCGCTTGGGCGTCAGCTTGGTGACGAGCGACAGCGCCATCGGCGACAGGAACAGCTCGCCCACCGTGATGATCCCGTAGAAGCCCATCAGCCACATGCCCGAGACCTTCATCTCGCCGTTGTTGCTGAGGAAGCCGGCGACGGCCATGAAGCCGGCGGCGATCGCGGTGATGATCATCCCGAACAAGATCTTGCGCGCCGTCGAGAAGTCGACCTTCCGCCGCGCGAGCCGCGCGAAGAACATCATCACGAACGGCGTCATCAGCACGACGAAGAACGCGTTCCACGACTGGTAGAGCTCGGCGTTGGCGAGCTTCTGAAACTTGCCCGGCTCGAGCTCGGTCGTGTCGTCCCCGTAGAGCGAGTCGAACTTGTCCTTGGTCAGCAGATACGTGACGTAGGCGTCGTCGCCCTCGCCGCGCACGAACGCGACCCGCTTCTGCGCCTTTGCGCCGGCCTGGACGTTGGCGCTGATGGTCTTGCTGCCGTGGCTGTCGACCTCCTCGGTGATGGTCACCTCGTCGTAGATATCGACGCTGTACTTCTTCCAGCGCTTCTGCTGGTCGGTCAGCTCGCCGCCGATCGGCAGCTCCTGGACCTTGGCGCCCTCAGCCTCGGCGAGCGCCGTCAGCTGCGCGAGGTTGTCGGCGTCCATCTTCTTCTGGCCGAACATGGTCGCCTGCTGCGCGGTCGCGATCGGCAGGAGGGTCTGCTTGTTGGGCCGCGGGAGGTCCTGGCGCGCGTTGCCGTAGTAGCCCGGCAGCGCGTCCTGCGCGAACGGCGTGACGCCGCCCACCTCGATCGAGCCGGCGATCATCACGATCGGGTCGGGGCGCTCGAGGTCGCGCGCGGTGTTGTCGTTGGCCCAGGTCGTCATCGCCGAGCCGTTGAGGTGCAGCACCATGAAGAACGTGCCGCCCGCGAGGTAGATCGGCAGCAGCGCCTGCAGGCCGGGCTTCTCGTCGTCGTTTGCCTGGTTGGGCAGCTGCACGAAGAAGCGCAGGATCGGGATCGATCCGATCAAGAAGCCGATGTCGGTCGCCTTGACCAGCTCGGTGACGCCCTCGAGCCCGATCATCGGGAACACGTACGACGCGACCGCCCAGCCGGCGATCCCGAAGAACAGCGCCGGGCCGAGGATCTTCTGGAGGATCTCCGAGAACGGCGTGTCGCCCGGCTTGTCGCCGGCCTCGATGTCCGCCTTGTCGAGCACCCGCCAGCTCCACAGCAGGATCACCACCGAGATCAGCATGCCGATGCCTGCGGCGAGGAAGACGGCCTCCCACACGTAGGCGTTGCGCATGATCGCCGCGAGGAAGTTCGCGACGAACGCGCCGATGTTGATCCCCATGTAGAAGATGTTGAACCCGGCGTCGCGTTTGGGGTCCCCCTTCTCGTAGAGGTTGCCGACCATCGCGGAGATGTTCGGCTTGAAGAAGCCGTTGCCGCAGCAGAGCAGCACGAGGCCCACCGGGAACGCCCACTGCTGCCCGGTCGCCAGCAGGAAGAACCCGCTCGCGAACAGGATGCCGCCGATCAGCACCGACTTGCGGTAGCCGAAGAAGCGGTCGGCGAGCAAGCCGCCGACGTAGGGCGTGAAGTAGACGAACGCGAGGTAGAGACCGTAGATCTCGTTGCCGTCGGCCTTGGACCAGCCGAGGCCGCCGGTCTCGGAGTCGGTCGCGTAGAGCAGCAGCACCCCCACCATCGTGTAGAAGGCGAGGCGCTCCCACATCTCGATGAAGAACAGCCGGAACAGGCCCTGCGGGTGGCCCGTGAACATGCCCCCGTCGGGCGTCTCGGTCGCGGTCATCTCGGTCTCCTCAAGTGGCGGCGGCCGCCGGGTCGGCGGCCGCTCGAACCGTGCGTTGCGTCGGGACGGCGCCTAGTTGACGCCGTGCAGCCAGCGCTTCAGGAACAGCTGGCCCAGGATGATGATCAGCACGCCCGCGCCGACGGCGTAGAGCGTGATCTGCCAGAAGACGTCGGTGTAGATCGGCAGCGTCTCCTGCGGGGTCATGCCCTCGCCGCCCGCCGCGCCGGTCTCGCCCGCGATCATCGCGGCCACCTTGTGCGCCGCGGCGATGCTCAAGAACCACGCGCCCATCACCATGCCGGTCATGCGCTGCGGCGCCAGCTTGGTGACCGCCGAAAGACCGACCGGCGAGATGCAGAGCTCGCCGGTGGTGTGCAGCAGATAGCAGAAGATCAGGATCAGGATCGAGACCAGGCCCGTGTCCTCGACGCCCGACGCGGCCCAGACCAGCACGTAGAAGCCGAGGCCGAGCTGGATCAGCGCGAGGCCGAACTTGGTCGGGATGCTCGGGTCCCGGCCCTTCTTGCCGAGGCCCGCCCAGAGCATCGTGAACAGCGCGCCGAACACGAGGATGAACAGCGGGTTGAAGAACTGCCCCCACGCCGCGGGGAACTCCCAGCCGCCGATGTCGAGGTCGATGTTCCGCTTGGTGAACAGGGTCAGCGAGGTGCCCGCCTGCTCGAAGAACATCCAGAACATCATGTGGAAGAACCACAGCACGATCAGCACGAACATGCGCTCGCGCATCACGCGCTCTTCGCGGATCGCCGTGACGATCAGCGTCCCGAGCACGACCACGACGGCGATGGAGAGCAGGATCTTGACCGCCGCGTCCTCGCTCAGGAGCAGGTAGACGAGCGGCACGAGCGCCAGCGAGCCGAGCAGCACCTTGGTCAGGTTGGCGGGGAGCTTCTCCGGCGCAGGCGGCTCCCCGTGGCCTTCGAGGCGCGCGCGCCCCATGCCGAAGGTCACCAGGCCGAGCAGCATGCCGACGCCGGCGATGCCGAAGCCGACCGTCCAGTCCTCGGACTTGGCGAAGTAGCCGCACACCAGCGTCGACAGGAACGCGCCGACGTTGATGCCGATGTAGAAGATCGTGAAGCCGGCGTCGCGGCGCGGGTCCCCGTCGGGGTAGAGGCGGCCGACGAGCGTCGAGATGTTCGGCTTGAACATCCCGTTGCCGACGACCATGAACGCCATCCCCGCGTAGAAGAAGAACTCCTGCTGCACGACCAGGGTGAACTGGCCGACCGCCATCAGCAGCCCCCCGAGCAGGATCGCCCAGCGGTAGCCGAGCAGGCGGTCGGCGAGGATGCCGCCCGCGATCGGGGTCAGGTAGATCAGCGCGTTGTAGCTGCCGTAGACCGCGGTGGCCTGCGCGTCGTCGTAGGAGAAGACCTCGCTGACCATGTAGAGGGTCAGCAGGGCCCGCATGCCGTAGAAGCAGAAGCGCTCCCACATCTCCGCGAAGAAGAGCATGTAGAGGCCCGGGGGATGCCCCTCGCGATGGGGCACGGTGCTGGCGTCGCTCAAGGCGCTGTCTCCTGACGAAATGAGAGTTCGAGAGTGGCTGCCCTGAGGCTACCCGCCCGCGCGAGTGGCTCCAGACCGAAGGCGAATACGGAGCGCGTCCGCGCCGGGGGCGCTGTGGATCCGGCCTTGCCTGACGAGCAGGCGCCGCGCATTCTCTCGCAGCGAACGCTCCCCCGAGTCCCCACGCCGAAGACCGACCATGGGCCGCCAGTGGCTGCAGAAGAACAAGACGATCACGGCCAACAAGAAGGCCAAGATCACCACCAAGCTCGTCCGTGAGATCACGATCGCCGCCAAGATGGGCGCGGCCGACCCGGAC
>JBMHDP010000106.1:0-3320 GCA_049889335.1 Planctomycetota bacterium | reverse complement strand
GCGGATCCGGCCGCCGCTCCGGGTCCCGGGCGCGCCGGCGCGGCGGCGCCGCGAGCCGCGACCGAGCCGGAGCGCCCCCGCCTTACGCTGGGCGTGGTCCCGCAGCAGTCGGCGAGCAAGCTGGCCGCGCAGTGGGGGCCGCTGCTGGTGCTGGTCGGGGAGCGGGCAGGCGTCGACCTCGTCTTCGAGACCGCGACCGACATCCCGACGTTCGAGCAGCGCTGCCGCGACGGCGACTACGACCTCGCCTACATGAACCCGTTCCACTACACGGTGTTCCACGAACACGGCTACCGCGCCCTGGCCAAGCGCGCCGGCAGCCAGATCAAGGGCATCCTGGTCAAGAAGCGCGGCGCGCCGGTGTCGACGTTGACCGACCTCGACGGCGAGGAGCTGGCGTTTCCGGCGCCGCGCGCATTCGCGGCGACGCTGCTCACCGGCGCGGGGCTGCGCGCCGCGGGCGTGTCCTTCACCCCCAGCTACGTGAAGTCCCACGACTCCGTCTACCGCACGGTCGCTGCAGGCGTCTACCCCGCTGGAGGCGGGATCCTGCGCACCTTCAAGAGCGTGGCCCCCGACGTCCGCGACAAGCTCGAGGTCTTGTGGGAGACGCCGGGCTACACGCCCCACGCGTTCGCGATCCACGAGCGCGTCCCGGCCTCGCTCCGCGAGAAGCTGCTCGCAGTGCTGACCTCGCTCGCCGCCGACGAAGACGGGCGGGCGCTCCTGGAGCCGCTGAAGATCCCGGCCATCGAGGCCGCGGCCGACGCAGACTGGGACGACATCCGCGCGCTCAACATCCAGGACCGCTAGGCGGAGCCGCTTGTCTTTTCAGCTCAAGACCGTCCTGGGGATCGCGCTGATCGAGGCGGTCCTGCTGTTCCTGCTCGTGCTGAGCAGCAACGCAGCGCTGTCTTCGTCGCTCGAGCGAGAGCTGGAGAAGCGCGCCGACACGACGCTGGAGCTCCTGCGCGCGACCTGGCGGCAGGACATCATCGCGCGCGCCGACGCCAGGCTCGAAGAGGCCGCCCGCAAGCTCGCGACGGAGAGCGACGACGTCACGTTCGTCACCATCCGCGAGGTCGGGCGCGACCCGCGGCCGCCCATCGAGGCCGGCAGCCCCGCGACCAGGAACGGGGACGAAGACGTCCTCCGGCGGTCGACCGTCGTCCAGATCCCGAGCCGCCCGGACACGGTCATCGAGCTCGAGCTCTCGAGGGCGAACGCGCTCGCCGCGAGCGATGACCTGCAGCGCCAGAACACGCTGATCGCCGCGAGCGAGATGCTGCTGGTGGCGCTGTTCTCGTTCCTGCTGGGTCGCTACCTGACCCGGGAGCTGAAGAAGCTGCAGCAGGCGACCGCCGCGATCGCGTCGGGCGAGCTGGGCGTGGTCATCCCGGTCAACGGCGGCGACGAGCTGGCGGGCGTCGCGCGCAGCTTCAACCGCATGTCGCAGGAGCTGCTGCGCTCGCACGTGCAGCAGCTGGCGAGCGAGGCCAAGCTGTCGGCCGTGCTCGACGGCCTGCAGGACGGCGTCTGCCTGCTCGACAGCCGCAACCGGGTCCGCTACCGCAACCCGCAGGCGACGCGCTACCTCGAGACGCTGACGCCGTCGTGGCGGCCCGACCTGCCGCTGACGCACCTCGACTCGCACGCGCTCGACGACCTGCGCGCCGCCGAGGACGGACGCGCGCTGCTCGAGCTCGAGCGCGAGGACGCGCAGCGCTGGTTCGAGGTCCACATCTTCGAGGAGACCAGCGGTCAGCGCGGCTCCGGCGAGTGGATCCTGACCTGCCGCGACGTCACGGCGGCGCGCGCGCGCGACGACCACGACCGGCGCCAGGAGCAGCTCGCCGTCGTCGGCCAGCTCGCGGCCGGGCTCGCCCACGACTTCAACAACATCCTCGGCGTCATCATCGGCGTCGCCGAGCTCAACCTGATGAACGAGGACGAGCTCGCGGGGCAGCTGCGGGCCGACTTCCAGACCATCCACGAGCAGGCGCAGCGCTCGTCGCAGCTGATCCGCCAGATCCTCGACTTCAGCCGCGGCGGCGAAGCGGACACCCAGTCCCTGCACGTCGGCGACGCGCTGCACGCGATGGTCGACCTGCTCCAGCGCACGCTGCCGAGCTCGATCGAGCTGACGTGCGAGGTCGAGGAGAACGGCGACGCGCCGCTCGAGGTGCCCTTCGACGAGACCAAGTTCCAGCAGGTCATCGCCAACCTCGTCATCAACGCGGCGGCGGCCATGCCGTCCGGCGGCGCGGTCCAGGTGACGGCGCGCAGCTGCGAGGGGCAAGGGCTGCGACCGAACGCGCCCGCCGACCGCTTCGAGCGCTGGGTCGTGGTCACCGTCGCCGACTCGGGCGAGGGCATCCCGCGCAAGAACCTGCAGCGCATCTTCGAGCCGTTCTTCACGACCAAGGACAAGAGCAAGGGGGCGGGCCTCGGACTCGCCCAGGTCTACGGCATCCTGCAGCGGCAGGGAGGCGACATCCACGTCGACAGCACCGTCGGCAAGGGCACGTGCTTCTCGCTGTTCCTGCGGGTGGAGGACGACGCGGAGTCGATCGCCGCGGCCGCGCCGAAGGAGCCCCGCGCCGTCGAGCCGGCCGACGGGGACGCGACCGTGCTCCTCGTCGAGGACCAGGACGAGATGCGCGCGACGGTCGCCCAGATGCTGCGCAGGATCGGCTACGAGGTCCTCGAAGCGTGCTCGGGAGAGCAGGGCCTCGAGCGCTTCGACGCGCACCGTGACAGCCTCGCCGCGGTCCTCACGGACGCGGTGATGCCCGGCATCGACGGCCTCGAGATGGCCGCCGAGCTCCGACGACGCGGCTGCGACGTGCCCATCGTGCTGATGTCGGGCTACTTCGAGCGGCAGCGCAGCGGCGCGTCGCAGCCCGACTCGGGGCTCGACGCGTTCCTGCCCAAGCCGGTCGGGCTCAAGGACCTCAGCGCCGTGCTCGGCAGGCTGCTCACCCTGCGCGACGACCCACAGGGGCCGTAGCGCGCGCGCCGCGAAACCTCGCGGGCGTCGCGGCGTATCCGCAACCGACAAGGATCCCCACATGACCGACTCCCCACGATCGCCAGCGGCGCTGCTGTCGCTGCTGGCCGGCGCGCTCGCGCTCCCCGCGCAGCAGACCGACCCTTCCGCGCAGCCCGGCGAGCTCGGCGCGGTCCGATGGTGGCGCGACGAGGCCGCCGCGCAGCGCGCCGCCGCCCGGTCGGACCGGCCGGTCCTGGCGCTGTTCCAGGAGGTGCCCGGTTGAAGCACCTGTCGAGACTTCGGTGCTCAGGTCTTGAGCCACCCGCTG
>JBMHDP010000105.1:0-3424 GCA_049889335.1 Planctomycetota bacterium | reverse complement strand
CGTCCAGGCCGAGGTCCGCGCGCTGCGCGCGGAGCTGGCCGCGCTGCGGAGGTTGCTCGAGCGGCTGCGCGGCCGCCGGGAATAGCCGCGGCTGCGTCGCGTCCCAAAGCGCAGAGGAGCGCTCGCGACGAATTGCCCGCCCCACGCGTTGGACCGGCGACGTCGCGAGACGGACCTCGTATGTTCTCGCGCCGACATGCCCCGGACCACCCCCGCCTCTGACCCCACGCCCCTTCCGCCGCTGTGCGCGGGACCGGGGCGCGCCGTGGTCACCGGCGGGGCAGGCTTCGTGGGCTCACACCTCGTCGAGCATCTGCTCGAGGAGGGCTTCACGGTCGAGGTTATCGACGACCTCTCGACCGGGCGACTGGACAACCTGGACGCCGTCCGAGCCGAGGACCGCCTGCAGGTGACGGTCGGCTCGGTCGCGGACGCGCGGATCGCCCGCAGCGCCTTCGCCGCGGCGGACGTGGTGTTCCACCTCGCGGGGGCCGTCGGCGTCCGCCGCCTCGCGCGCGCGCCGCTCAAGGTGATGCAGGCGAACCTACGGGCGAGCGAGGTCGTCCTGGAGGCCGCCGCGGACCTCGGTGTGCCGGTGCTGTTCAGCTCGAGCAGCGAGGTCTACGGCGACGGCGAGGTGCCGTTCGTCGAGCACGCCGGCGTCGCGCCAGGGTCGACCGAGGGGCTGCGCGGCGGCTACGCGTGCGCCAAGGCCATGAGCGAGTGGCTCGCGTGCGCGCACGCCGAGCGCGCCGGCCTGCCGGTCGTCGTCGCCAGGCTCTTCAACACGGTGGGGCCGCGGCAGCGCGGGGAGCACGGGATGGTGCTGCCGCGCTTCGTCGACCAGGCGCTGCGAGGCGAGCCCCTCACGGTCTACGGCGACGGCGCGCAGACCCGCTGCTTCGCCCACGTGCGCGACGTCGCGCGGGCGCTCGCGGCGCTGGCGCGCTCCTCGTCCCGGCCGGGGCGCGTCGTCAACGTCGGCAGCGCCGTCGAGACCTCGGTCAGCGCCCTCGCCGAGCTGGTCGTCGCGACGGTGGGCGGCCGCGGCGCGATCCGCCGCGTCCCCTACGGGGACGTGTTCCCGGCGGGCTTCGTGGATCCTGTGCGGCGGGTCCCGTCGCTGGAGCGGCTGCGCGCGTCGAACGGGTGGGTGCCGCAGACGCCGCTCGCCCGGATCGTCGCCGACGTCGTCGCGGCCGCGCGCGGCGAGGCCGCGTCTCAGCAGGTCGCCGCGTCGCGCGCCGCGAGCACCGCTTCGTAGTTGGCCTGCGCGACGGGGTCGTCCGGTAGCGCGGCCGCGCCCTGCGCGAAGCTCTCGACGGCCGCGTCCTGGTCGCCGAGTCGGTGCAGGCAGACGCCGAGGTTGGTGTAGGCCAGGGCGTGGCCGCGGTCGATCGCGGCGCGGAACGCGTCGCGCGCCTCCTCGAGTCGCGCGAGCGCGAGCAGCGCGAGGCCGCGGCCGTGGTGGGCTTCGGCGTGGTCCGGGGCCGCCGCCGCGAGCTCGGAGAAGTGGCCGAGCGCGACCTCGTGGAGGCCCTGGTCGAGGCACAGCTGCCCGAGCCGTTCGAGCAGGTCGCTGTGCTGCGCCGGGGTCAGCCGGTGGCGCGCGAGGGTGCGGTCGAGGCGCCGCTGGGCCTGCACGCGGTGCCCAGCGCGCAGCAGCGCCAGCGCGAGCTTGAGGGCGGCGTCGACGTGCTCCGGGTGGGCGGCGAGGTAGGCGCGCAGGCACGTCGCGGCGCGCTCGGCGTCGCCGTGGCGCTCGTGGAAGCGGCCGAGGTGGAGCCACGCGTCCGGCCACGTCGGGCAGCGCCTCAGGGCCTCTTCGGCCGCCGCCGCCGCCACGCGGGGGCGCCCGTAGAGGTGCGCGAGCGTCGCGAGCCCGGCCGGGTGCTCGCACCATTTCTCGTGGAACAGGCGCAGCCGCACGCGCAGCTGCTCGGCCAGGTCCAGGCCCATCGCGCGGAACGTCGCGTGCCCTTCGTGGTGGAGGAACGCGCGGCGCGCGAGGACGAGCCGGTAGCCGCGGAGCCGCAGCCGCAGGCACAGGTCGTCGTCTTCGTAGTTGCCGTGGCCGAAGCGCTCGTCGAACACCCCGACGTCGTCCAGCGTGGTCCGCCTCATCAACAGGCAGAGGCCGGCCAGCGTCTCGACGTCCTGGACCACCGGCGCGCCGGCGAGGGCGTCGGCGAGCTCGCGGCGACCCTCGGGGCGCGCGCCGTGGTCGCCGATCGGCAGCCGGCCCTCGCCCTTCACGTGGTTGCTGACGGGCGCGGCGGCGCCGATGTCGGGCGCGTGGTGCAGCGCGCAGCGCAGCGCGGCGAGCATGTTGGGCGCGGCGCAGGTGTCGTTGTTGAGGATCAGGACCTCTTCGTGAGCGGCGGCGCGCAGGCCGGCGTTGACGCCGCCTGCGAAGCCGAGGTTGCGCGTCTGGGACAGGACCCGGACGGGCGCGCCGAACTCCTCGCCGAGCGCCGCGGTGCCGTCGTCGCTGCCGTTGTCGACGATCAGGATCTCGCCGGGCGGCTCCGTCTGCTCGAGCAGGCTCTGGACGCACCGGCGCGTCCACGCGACGCCGTTGAAGCAGGGGATGACAACCGAGCACGTCATGCCGGTCTCATCGGCGCTTGGGAGGACAAAAAAAAACTGCCCGGCGTCCTATCGGGCGCCGGGCAGCGGAATAAGGGGGATGCCCTCATCCATGGTCTTCGACCGCGTCAGCGCCTGGGACGCTGGGCGTGGGCGGAGCTCCAACTCGCCACTGGAGCCCCTCCCGATCGAGGACCGACACAAGACGAGCGGAGATAGCCAATCCTGCTCGTCCGTGCCTTGTGTTGTCGGCACAGCTCTCTGCTCACCTCTCCGCAAGCGCGCAGCCGACGCGGCGGGGCCGAGCGCGCGCAGCGCGCGCGTTCGATTCCAGCGTTGGCTACGACGTGCATCGACATGTCCGGTTTGATGCGAATCCCGTGCCAAGTCGTCTGCGAGCTTGTAGGTGTTGATCGGGGAAAGGTTTACGATCCAGTAACTGTCCGGTCTCAGATCTCATTCCTGGGAATGGGATGGGTCGTGGGATCGCGCGGCTGGTGGAGCACGTGGCAGTGCAGGGGGAGGGCGGCGGCCTCCACCTCTTGAGTGCGGGTCCGCCGCTCGTATCCTGCTCGCCCCGTGCCTTTGCCCGAGCCCGCAGTCCTTGTCGTCGAGCGCGACCTGGCAGGAGTCCGCCTGCACGACCTCCTGGCGCGGGCGTGGCCGGGTGTCCGCCGCGTTGACCTTCGCCAACTCGTTGCCAGCGGTGAGGTAAGCGTCAACGGCGAGAGCTGTGTGAGCGACCGCCGCCTGCGCGTCGGGGACGTCGTCCTGGTGCCCGAGCCGCCGCGGGAGCGGGGGGGCGGCGGGCGCGACGCGAGCCCGCGGCGCGCCA
>JBMHDP010000104.1:0-5187 GCA_049889335.1 Planctomycetota bacterium | reverse complement strand
GCCGCGCTGCCGCTCGCGCCGCAGCAGCCTGCGGAGCCGCGTGGGCCGCAGCCGCGCGCCCGCGCGCGCGACCTGGGCGTCCACATCGGCGGGCTGCCGGCAGGCCCGCGAGACGCGATCACGGACGTGGACGGCGTCGCGGTCGGCCACGCGACCCTGCACGAGGGCGCGCGGCTACACACCGGCGTCACCGTGGTGCTCCCGCGCCGCGGCAACCCGTTCGTCGAGAAGCTCCCGGCCGGCCTGTGCGTGCAGAACGGCTTCGGCAAGCTCGTCGGCGCGACGCAGCTGCTCGAGCTGGGCGAGCTGGAGAGCCCGATCGCGCTGTGCGGGACGCTCAACGTGCACCGGGTCGCCGACGGCCTGCTGACGTGGCTGCTGGCGCAGCCCGGCAACGAGCAGGTCCGCTCCGCCAACGTGGTCGTGGGGGAGACCAACGACGGGCGGCTGTCCGACGTCCGCGCCCGCCCGCTCGCGGCGGCGGACGTCGCGGCGGCGATCGCGGCGGCCTCTGACGGCGCCGTCCCGGTCGGGGCGGTGGGCGCCGGCGCCGGCACCGTCTGCTTCGGCTACAAAGGCGGCGTCGGCACCAGCTCCCGGCGGGTCGGCGACCACACCGTCGGCGTGCTGGTGCAGACCAACTTCGGCGGCCGGCTCGTCGTCGACGGCGCGCCGATGTCGGAGCTGGTCGGCGCGGACCACGACGGCTCGTGCATGATCGTGGTCGCCACCGACGCGCCCATGGACCAGCGCGCGCTGGAGCGGCTGGCGCGTCGGGCGTTCGTCGGCATGGCGCGCACCGGCGCCTCCTTCAGCAACGGCAGCGGAGACTACGCGATCGCGTTCTCGACCGCGGGGTTCGGCCCAGCGCCGCTGCGCGGCGGCAGCCTCTCGCCGCTGTTCGTGGCGGTCGCCGACGCGACCGAGCAGGCGATCCTCGACTCGCTGTGTGCGGCGACGACCACCACCGGCCAGGGGCGGACCGTGCGCGCGCTGCCGCTCGCGCCGCTGCGCCGCCGGTTCGGTGGTGAGGGCCGCTGACGTGGCGGGACCCAGGCGCCCGTCGCCGCCGCCGTCGCCGCCGCCGCGTCGGGCGGTGGTCGTCGACGGCGCGAACGTCATCGCGTCGAGCCGCCGTCGGCCGCTCGAACGGCTCGCGCTCGCCGAGCGCTGGAGCGCTGCGTGGCGTCCGGACCTGCCCGTGTGGGTGTTCCTCGACTACTCGACGGCGGTGACGTGTCCGCGCGACGCGCAGCAGGTGCTGCGGGCGCGCTGCCAGGACGTAACCGAGGGGCGACCGCGCTACGTCGTCACGCCGCACCGCGAGTCGGCGGACGCCTACCTGCTGGACCACGCGCGGGCGCAGGACGGGCTGGTGCTCTCGAACGACCGCTTCTGGGACCACGAGGAGCGGCGCGACGGCGTCGTGACGCTGCAGTTTCACCTCAAGGGCGACGACCTGCGGGTCTACGACGAGGCGACGTGGTTCTGCGGCGGCGGCGCGACGCGGGTGCCGCTGGCCGCGCTCTCGCGCGGCTGAGCGCGCCGCGAGGTCATCCTCGCCGCAGGGCCTGCGTCGGCGTCATGCGGGCCGCGCGCCACGCCGGCAGCACGCCGCCGACGACCCCGAGCCCGGCGGCGAACAGGATCGAAGCGGTCATCGCGGTCGGCGTCGTGCGGAACGCGAACGTGACCTCCGAGAAGGTGCTGTTCATCGTGCCGGTCTCCGCGCCTTGGAACGGCAGCACCAGCAGGCAGCCGACCGCGCCGCCGAGCAGCCCGAGCAGCAGCGACTCCCCGACGAACGAGAGGAAGATCGACGCCGGCTTGTAGCCGACGGCTTTGAGGATGCCGATCTCGTGCGTGCGCGCGCCGATGGTCGCCATCATCGAGTTGGTGCCCGTGAACACGGCGCCGATCCCCATGATCAGCGCCAGGAAGCCGCCGACGAACAGGAACCGCTTGGAGAGCGAGCTGGTCTGGCTCGCGAGGTAGTCCCGCTCGTTGAGCACCTTGGGCTGCAGGCGCAGGTCGTCGTCGTAGCGGGCCTCGATCGCCTCGAGGTCCACGTCCGGCGAGACGCGTGCGAGCACGCGGCTGCGGACCGGGCGCTCGAGCGCGTCGGCCAGGCGCTCGAGGTCGCCCCAGATCTCGCTCTGGTAGCCGCCCTTGCCCGCGAACGTCCCGACGATGCGGAACGTCCCGGTGTTGATCTGGAGCGTGTCGCCGACCGCGCAGTCGGCGATGCGGCCGAGCAGGCCCTCGCCGACGATCAGCTCGTCGCTGCCGGGCGTGAAGTTGACGCCGTCGGAGATCCGGACGTCGTCCCCGTGGATCTCGAAGGACATCGGCTCGACGCCGCGGATGGCGACGTTCGTCTCGCCGCCGTCGAATTTGCGGAGGCGCACGGCGAGGTACATCTCGGCGCTCGCCAGGGGGCGGCCGTCCGGGCGCCGCTCGATCTCCGGCACCTCTTTCTTGAGGATGTTGCACTGCTCGAGCGTGACGCCGGACTCGCCCTCGGAGGTCGCGCCCTTGCGCAGGAACATCGCGAGGTCGGTCCGTCCCCGCTCCTGGAACAGGACCGAGAAGCCCTGCTGCAGCGAGAGCATGCCCGCGAAGACCGCGATGGTCGCGCCGACGGCCAGGACGGTCAGCAGCGTCGAAGACCAGCGGACGAGCAGGCTGCGGACGTTGTAGCGGATCGGGACGAGCGCCATCAGACGACCTCCTGCAGCGCCTGGGTGCTGCTCATGCGCGCCGCGCGCAGGCCGGGCAGCACGCCGGAGACGAGGCCGACCGCGAGCGCGACGCCGCCGCCCAGGAGCAGCGTGTCGCGGTCGATCGCGAAGCCGGGGATGAACGCCGCCGTGCCCGCGGCGAGCTTCTGTTCGAGGCCGAGCGCGACGCCGACAGCGAGCCCTGCGCCCGCGGCGCAGAGCAGCAGGGACTCGCCGATCAGCAGCCCGGCGGCGACCCCGTCACCGAAGCCGAGCGCCTTCATGACGCCGAGGTCGCGGGTGCGCTCCCGGCCGGTCAGCAGCATCGTGTTGAGCACGGCGAAGAAGATGGCGAACAGCACCGCGCCGCCGATCAACCGCAGCAGCTGGGGCACGTCGCCGAGCATCGAGATGAACTGTCGGTTGAACTCCGCCTCGGTCGTGGTCTGTACGCGCTGCGGGCCATTGGTGAACATCTCGTCGACCGCGCGCTGCACGGAGATCGGGTCGACGCCGTCGGCCAACTTCAGCATGAACAGGCCCGAGCCGTCGGGCCCCGTCGCGCCGCCCTGCTCCAGCGACTCCTCGATGTACGCGAACTGGAAGAACATCTGCTGCTCGTCGAACGCTGCCGACGAGCTCTCGTAGATCGCGTTGACCTCGAACTCCCAGGGGCTGCCGTCGACGCGGGTGAAGATCGTGCCGTTGATCGGCACGCGGTCGCCGACCTGCCAGCCGTACTTGTCCGCCAGCTGGCGGCCGATGACGCAGCCGGTGCGGGTCCGGGTGAACTCCTCGTAGCTGCCTTCGACGATGCTCATCTCGGGGTAGCTCGGCAGGAACGGCGCGGGGTCGATGCCGAACTGGGCGAAGAAGCCGCCCTTGTCCTGCTCGTAGCGGCCGCCGAACCACTGCCACTTGCAGATCGCGTCGACGCCGTCGACGGCGGCGAGCTTCTGCTGGTAGGAGAGCGGCAGGTTGACGTAGAGGCTGACCGCCGACTGCACCAGCAGGCGGTTGGCCGCCGAGGCGTCGAGCGTGCGCGTCAGCCCGCTGGTCAGCGCCTGCAGGATGCAGATCAAGAAGACCGCGACGAAGACCGCGCCGACCGTTAGCAGCGAGCGCACCTTGTGCCCGAGCACGTTCCGGATCAGGAGCTTCCAGGGCATGTTCAGTCGGCTCCTCGGGCCGCCCGGTTCTCTTCGATCCGGCCCAGCTTGCCCTTGTCGAGGTGGATGGTCCGATCCGCGTAGCCGGCGGCCTGCGGGTCGTGCGTCACCATCAGCACGGTCTTGCCCAGCTCCCGGTTGAGGCGCTGGAGGAGCAGCAGCACGGCGTCTGCCGTCTCTCGGTCGAGGTCCCCGGTCGGCTCGTCGGCGAGGATCACCCGCGGGTCCGTGGCGATGGCGCGGGCGATGGCCACGCGCTGCTCCTGGCCGCCGGACAGCTCGCTGGGCTTGTGCCCCATGCGGTCCCGCAACCCGACCAGCTCGAGCGCGCGCTCGGCCTGCGCTCGGCGCTGGCGCTTGGACAGCGGCGCGAGCAGCAGCGGGAGCTCGACGTTCTCGCGGGCGGTGAGCACGGGCAGGAGGTTGAAGCCCTGGAAGATGAAGCCGACGTGCTCAGATCGCCAGACGGCGAGCTCGCCGCCGTCCATCGTCGCGAGGTCTTCGTCGCCGATGCGCACCACGCCGCTGTCGGCCTGGTCGAGGCCGCCCACGAGGTTGAGCAGGGTCGTCTTACCCGAGCCGGACGGCCCCATCAGCGCGTAGAAGGTCGCGTCCTCCATGTCGAGGTCGAGCTCGTCCAGGACGCGCAGGGCTTCCCCGCCGCGAGAGTAGCTCTTGGTGACGGAGCGGAGTTGGATCGCAGCGGTCATGGTCAGTCCTTGCGGAGGCGGATCCGATCGCCGTCGCGCAGCGACGGCGGCGGCGCGAGCACGATGCGTTGGTTGGGCTCGAGGCCCGCTTCGACGGCGACCCGGCCGCCCTTGGTGCTGGCGGTCCGGACCGCGGTGAAGCGGACGACGTCGCGTTCGAGGACGAACGCGCCGGCCTCGCCGTCGATCCGCACCAGCGCTTCCTGCGGGATCAGGATCCGCGGCTCGCGATCGACGGCTGCTGGCGCGGGTTGGTCGTCGCTTCGGAAGACAACGCGCACGCCCATCTCGGGTCGGAGCCGTTCGTCTTTCTGCGCGAACTTGACGCGGACCTCGACGGTCGCCTTCTGCCGGTCGGCCGTCGGCCAGATCCGGTCGACGGTCCCGGCGTAGCGGTCGTCGGGGAAGGCGTCGAGGAACACGTCGGCCGGCGCGCCGACGCGCACTGACTTCAGCGTGTTCTCGGGCACGTTGGCCTGCACCTCGAGCGAGTCGAAGTCGACCATCGTGCACACGGCGCCGCGGGCGTTGCTGCCGCCCTGCGCGTTGGGCGAGACGACCTCGCCGACCTCGGCGTCCTTGAGCACG
>JBMHDP010000103.1:0-11133 GCA_049889335.1 Planctomycetota bacterium | reverse complement strand
GCCCGGGGCGGGCGCGCTCCGGCTCGGCGACGAGCGCCTCCCGCACCTCGTCGCCCTCGTCGTCCAGCTTGCTGAGCACGGCCTGGGCTCGCTCCAGCACCGGCCGCGGGATCCCCGCCAGCCGCGCGACGTGGAGGCCGTAGCTCCGGTCGGTGCCGCCCTGCTCGATGCGGTGCAGGAAGACGATCTCGTCGCCCCACTCGCGCACGGCGACCCGGCAGTTGACGATGCCACGCTCGGGACCGGCGAGGTCCATCAGCTGGTGGTAGTGGGTCGCGAACAGCGCGCGGCAGCCGATCCGCTCGTGCAGGTCCTCCGCGATTGCCCAGGCGAGCGACATGCCGTCGTAGGTGCTGGTGCCGCGGCCGACCTCGTCGAGCACCACCAGGCTGCGCTCCGTCGCGTTGTTGAGGATGTTGGCGGTCTCGGTCATCTCGACCATGAACGTCGACGCGCCGCGGCTGATGTCGTCGGCGCCCCCGACCCGCGTGAAGACGCGGTCGCACAGCCCGATGTGCGCGCGCTTCGCGGGCACGAAGCTGCCAATCTGCGCCATGATCACCACCAGGGCGTTCTGCCGGATCCAGGTCGACTTGCCCGCCATGTTGGGGCCGGTCAGCAGGACGAGGCGCCGCTCCGGCGGCGCGAGGTCCGTGTCGTTGGCGACGAACGAACCGGCGGCGTGGGTGGCCTCCAGCACCGGGTGGCGCGCGTCCTCGAGCTGCAGCGCGGTCGAGTCGTCCAAGGTCGGGCGGCAGTAGTCTCGTTCGATCGCCACCGTCGCGAGCGAGCAGCACGCGTCGACGTCGGCGACGGCGTTCGCCGTGGCCTGCAGCCGGTCGACGGCCTGCGCCACCTGCTCGCGCAGCTCCTGGAAGAGGTCGTACTCGAGCGCCTTGCTGTTCTCCTCGGCCTTGAGGATCTTGGTCTCGAGCTCGCGCAGCTCGTCGGTGATGTAGCGCTCGGCGTTCTTCGTGGTCTGCTTGCGCACGAAGTCGTCGGGCAGCGCGACGTCGCTGTGCGTGTGCGTGACCTCGATGTAGTAGCCGAACACGCGGTTGAACCCGACCTTGAGCGTCGGGATGCCGGTCTGCTCGATCAGCCGCTGCTGGTAGCGCGCGAGGAACTCGGTGCTGTCCTTGGCGAGGTCGCGCAGCTCGTCGAGCTCCTGGTGGTGGCCGCGCCGGATCAGGCCGCCTTCCTTGATGGTCGTGGGCGGCTCGTCGACGATCGCCGCAGAGATCGCCGCGCTCAGCTCCGGCAGCGGGTCGAGGGCTCCGCCGAGCTCGCGCAGCAGCGGGCTGGCGCAGGTCGCGAAGCGCTCGCGCACGCTCGGCAGCTGCTCGAGGCTCAGCCGCAGGCCGACGAGGTCGCGGCCGTTGGCGCGGCCGAACGCGGCGCGGGAAGACAGCCGCTCCAGGTCGAGCACCTGCGCCAGCCGGTCACGCACCAGTCCGCGCAGCTCACCGTCGGCGTGCAGCTCGGCGACGGCGTCCTGCCGCGCCTGGATCGCGCCGAGCTCGGCGAGCGGGGACAGCAGCCACGCGCGCAGCCGGCGGGCGCCCATCGGCGTGTCGCACCGGTCCAGGATCGACAGCAGCGGCGTGCCTTCGCCGCCGCGCATGGTCTGCACCAGCTCGAGGCTCTGTCGCGTGGTCCGGTCGAGGCCGAGGAAGGCGCCGTCGCGCCAGAGCTCGAGGCGACGCAGGTTGGGCAGGGCACCTTGCTGCGTCTCCTGCAGGTAGGCGAGCAGCGCGCCGGCTGCCCCGACGGCCAGCGGCGCGTCGTCGACGCCGAAGCCGCGCAGGGTCTTCACCGCGAAGTGGTCCTGCAGCAGCCGCGCGCCGCCCTCGGCGCCGAAGTCGTAGCCGGCGCGATAGGCGATCGGCGTCTGCGTCTGCGGCAGCCAGGGGTGGTCCTGGCCGCGCTGGTCCTCGGCGAGCAGCAGCTCGGCGGGCTCGATGCGGGCCAGCTCGTCGGCCAGCCGGTCGGGCGCGACCTCGACGACCAGGAACGCGCCGGTCGACAGCTCGACCCACGCGACGCCGCAGCGCTCCTTGCCGAAGCAGACCGCCGCGAGGTGGTTGCTGCGGCGGCCGTCGAGCAGGTTGTCCTCGGTGAGGGTGCCGGGGGTGACGACGCGCACGACCGCGCGCTCGACGACGCCCTTGACCTCCTTGGGGTCCTGCATCTGCTCGCAGATCGCGACGCGGTGGCCCATCTGCACGAGGCGGCGCAGGTAGCCGTCGACCGCGCGTACGGGCACGCCGGCCATCGGGATCGCGTTCTCGCCCTTACCGCGGGCCGTCAGGGTGATGCCGAGCGCCTTGGCGGCGACCTTCGCGTCGTCGTGGAACAGCTCGTAGAAGTCGCCCATCCGGAAGAACAGGATCGCGTCCGGGTGCTGCTCCTTGGCCGCGTCGAACTGCTTCATCGCGGGCGTCTTGCCCTTCGCCTTGGCGCCGCTCACCGGTCCTGTCCTTGCGCGGCGCCGCGGCGCGGCCTGGGCGCCGACGCGAGCAGCCGCGCGGCCTCCTCGGCGACGACGTCTGCGGCGTCCTCGGCCTCCTCGACCGACGTCTCCCCGGAGAACGAGAGCCGCACGACCTCCTTCGCCTCGGCGTAGCTCAGGCCGATCGCGGCGAGCACGTGGTTGTCCGGCGCGCGCCCGCCGCGCGGCGACCGCTTCGCCGCGCCCTTCGCCGGCGCAGCGCCGTGGCAGGCCGAGCCGGTCGAGAACGCGACCCCGCGTCGGTCGCAGCGGGTCATCAGCGTCTCGCCGACGACGCCCGGCAGGCGCAGCGAGAGGATGTGGGGCAGCCTGCGGTCGGGGTGACCGAGTCGCTCGGCGTCGGGCACCGCGTCCGCGACGATGTCGAAGACGCGCTCGCACAGCTCCGAGGTGTGCGCGGCGGTCTCTGCCTGGTGCGTCAACGCCTCCTCGGCAGCGGTCGCGAGCCCGACCGCGCCCGCGACGTTCTCGGTGCCGCCGCGCAGCCCCTGCTCCTGGCCGCCCGCCTCCTGCAGCGGCGCGAGCTTGGCGTCCGCCGACAGCGCCAGCAGGCCGGCGCCGCGCGGGCCGTGGAGCTTGTGCCCCGAGACCGCGACAGAGTCGACGTCGAACGTGTCCAGGTCGAAGGGCAGCTTGCCGTAGGTCTGCACCAGGTCGACGTGGATGTGGGCTTCGGGCGCAGCGCGGCGGGTCAGCTCGACCAGCTCGTCGAGCTTGCAAAGGGTGCCCAGCTCGTTGTGCCCGTACATCAGCGCGACGACGCGGACGTCGCCGCCGAGCGCGTCGAAGAGGGTCTCGGGCGCGATGTCGCCGTCCTCGGTGACCTCGAGTTCGGTCACGTGATGGCGGTAGCGCGCCAGCAGGCCGCTGCACCGGAGCAGCGCGAGGTGGTCGGCCTTGCTCATCAGCACGCGACCGGGCGCGCGGGTCGCGGCGGCGCCGACGACGCCGAGGTAGTCGGCTTCGCTGCCGCCGGACGTGAAGACCACGCGGTGCGCCGCCAGCGAGCCGCGCAGGAACTCGCGCGCGTCGTCGAGCGCGCGCTTGGCCGGCGGCCCGAACGCGTGCGGGCTGCTCGGGTTGCCGTAGAGGTCGCGCTGCGCGACGGCCATGCGCTCGATCGCGCGGCGCGAGGTGCGGGTGGTCGCGGCGTTGTCCAGGTAGATGCGTCGGGCGCCCGTCATCGCCGGATCATCGCGGATCGGCGGCCCGTTTGCAGCCGCAGCGCGCAACTCCTGTGAGCGCGCGGCGCGCGGCGCGTCGCCGGCGCCGCCCTGCAGCAACGCCAGCCTTCGCCGGGGATTAGGGCCTTGTTGCCCCGCGGCCGCCCGGCGGCTCCGGTTGCGGCCGCGGAAGGACGATAAGGACGCCATGTGGTACTGGATCGCAGCGGGCTGGATCGGGGTCGCGCTCGTCGCGGCGGCCGTGCACCACCTCGCGCGGCAGCGCTCGTCGCGCTACCCGCCCGAGGTCATGGCCTTCGTCCTGCGCCTGGAGGACGAGCTGGGGCGCGCGCATCCGGGCGTGCGCTTCCTCGGCATGCTGCCCGACCGCTTCGCCTGCTTGTTGTCCGTCGACGGACAGGAGACGCCGGTCGGTCTGCGGGGGACGCATGACCGCGTCGAGGCGTTCCCGGAGACGTTCGCGGCGACGGTGGCCGAGCTGGTCCAGGACGTGCGCGAGGTCGGGCTCGACCGCGCCGAGGAGCTGGACTTCGTCGTCGCCGCGGAGCTCCTGATGCCGCAGGTCCGCAGCCGCGCGTGGCTGGAGGAGCAGGGCACGTTCGGTGACTCCGGGCTCGTCTACACGGCCCTGAACGACGACCTCGTCGTCGTCTACGTCGTCGACGATGTCTCGAGCCTGCTGTTCGTCTGCCGCGCCCACGTCAAGCGCTGGGGGCGCAGCGTCGTCGACGTGCACCACCTCGCGCTCGCCAACCTCGCGGCGTCCGGCGACGCCGGGCTCGACGGAGCGGGGACCGAGGCCGTGCTGCTGCAGTCCGGCGACGGCTTCGACGCGGCGCGGCTCCTCTTGCTGGAGCGACAGGACGACCTGCTGGTGTCCGTGCCCGACCGCGACGTGCTCTGGGCGGGACCAGCCGAAGGTCAGGACCTCGCGCAGCTGATGCGCACCACCGCGCGGCTCGCCGAGCGCGCGCCGCACCCGGTCTCAGCGAAGGTCTTCCGGGTCACCGACGGTCGCCTGGAGCCCTTGCGAGCGGACGCCTGAGGACGATCGCGCCCGACGGCGCGGGCACCTCGAACGGCTGGACCGCGGACGGCGCGAGCGGGTCCTGGAGCTCGTAGCGGCCGGCCCCCAAGCGGAGGGTCGTCGTCGTCCCGCTGCGGAGCCTGAGCCCGGACGGCGCCGCCTCCATGGGCAGCCAGTCGCGGTCGTCGACGCGCTGCAGGCGGAGGGGGCCCGCCTGGTCGATTCCCTGCGGGAGGTCGAAGCGGACCTCGTGCCTCGCGCCGGAGAGCTGCACCGTGGCGCCCGGTTCGACGACCACGACGCGGCGCGTCAGGTAGCCGTGCCGGGCGCGGTCGCTCGCGGACGCGAGCGTGACCACCATTTCGGCGCCGACCTCCGCGCGGACGGAGAACCGCCACGCGCCGTCTGCCGCGGCCGCACCTGCTGCGAGCGGCTGCCAGCGGTAGTCGGCGCCGCTCTCGGCGCGGAACGTCGAGACGCCGGCCGCTCCTCGGCGCAGCGTCGGGTCGAGGTCGCGGACCTCGACGAGGAGCTGCGTCTGCGCGCGTCCGCTCGGCGTCGGGTCGGCCTGCAGGGCGCTCAGCTCCGGGACGGGGGTCAGCCTCGCAGGGCCCGGGAGCGAGGTCCGCGCCGGTGCCTCGTAGCGCCGCGCCGCGCCGGGCAGCGGGTCCCTGCCGAAGGTCAACAGCAGCGCATAGAGCGCCGTCGCCGCGGCGAGCGCGGCGAGCAGGGAGATCAGGACGGTCGCGAGGGTGCGAATAGGAGCGGCTCGGTGGAGGCGCCCCGATCCTACTTCGGCGGACCGCCGTTTTGTTGCTGCGTCGACTTGCCGAGCGGCACCGTCACCTGCTCCTGGCCGGTCACGACGACCGTCTGGCTGGTCTGCTCACGGTCCCGGGGCTGCGCGACCAGCAGGTAGGTGCCCGCCGGGATCGACGCGATCTCGAACGCGCCGTCGCTGATGCGGGCGTCGAAGGAGCGGGTCTCCCGCTGGGCCTGCCGGAGGTTCTCGGGGACCTCGACGAGGTCCGCGAACAGCGTCACCCGGCCTCGGACCTCCTTGGCGTCGGCGCCGTCGTCGGTGGTGACCGTGCCCTGCACCGAGCCGGTCGTCAGCGCGAAGCTGCGCTGCACCGTGGCGTCCGCCAGGACCTGGACCGGCTCCTCGTAGAGCGTGCCGCCGCGGCGGCTCGCGCTGATCCGCAGCGTGTAGGCGCCGGCGGTCACGTCCTTGATCTCGAAGGTGCCGTCGGCCTTGACCGTCGCCGACTGGCTCCGACCGAAGCGCGCCATCCGCGCCATCCAGTCGTTCGGGCCGCCGCCGCCCTGGGCGCTGCCCTGGTCCTGCTGACGCAGCTCGACGCGGAAGCCGCTGGCGTAGTCGCCGTTGTGCATGACGCTGCCGGTCACGTCGCCGACCTGGGGTCGCAGGACCTGCATGTCCCAGCGCGACTCGGTGCCCGCCTGCACGCCCACGTCGGCGGTCAGCTCTCCGCTCATCATCATCGGCTGCATCATGCGCATGATCTCGCGCGTGCCGCCGATCCAGGTGCGGACGAGGTAGTCGCCGGGGGTCAGGCCCTCGAGCCGGTAGCTGCCGTCGGCCTCGACGCGCGCCGTGCTCATGCTGCGTCCGCCGCCGCGCCCGCCGCGGCCGCCGCGGCCGAAGCCGCCGCGCATCATCGCGCCCATGATGTTGCCGTCCTCGGGGAGGAGCACGGCCCCGACCTGGACCTCGCCGGCCTCTTCCGGGCGGAAGCCCGTGACCTCCCCGTAGATGACGCCGAGCGGCTCGAGCCGCAGCTCGAAGTCCGAGCGGTCACCGTTGAGCTGGAACGCGGGCACGTCTCCCTGGGCGAAGCCTTCGGCCGAGGCCGCGAGCGCGTAGACGCCGCGCGGGACGTTCTTGACGATGAACAGGCCGTCCTCGTCGGTGCGCGCCTGCAGGCGGAGCTGCGGCGCGGACATCCCGCGCATCCAGTCGCGCGCCATCCGGTTCATGTCGAACCCGCCGCGGCCTCCTGGGCCTCGCCCTCCCGCCTGGCCGCCGAACATCGACGGCGTCGGCGGGTTGTTCTCGTCCAGCGAGGCCGAGCGGACCGTCACCTCGGCGTCGGCGATCGGGGCGCCGTAGGCGTCGAGCACCACGCCGCCGACGTAGACGCCGCGGTCGAGCGTGATCGTCAGATCCGCGGGGGCCGCGCTGCGGCGGACCTCTACCTCGGCCGAGCGGTAGCGCGCGTAGTCGGGCGCCTCCACCAGCACCTCGTAGACGCCTTCCAGCAGGCCGTCCTCGACGAACCGACCGCCGTCGTGCGGCTCGGGCTCCATGTCCCCGCGGCCGCCGCGGTCTCCACCGCGCCCGCCGCGATCACTCCCGCGGCCGCCGCCGCGGCCGCCGCGGTCGACGAACTGGCGCGTGAACTGGTCGCGCGCGCTGCGCATCTGCCGCATCAGGTCGCGGCGAGCGTCCTCGGACAGGTCCGGGTTGCTCATCTTCGACCACAGCGAGTTGAAGTCGATCTGCGGCTGGTTGGGGTCCGGCAGCCCGCGCAGGCGCCGCGCTCGCACCGCGTAGCTGGTGAGCGGCAGCCCGTCCGGGGTCTGGACCAGGCCGGTGATGCGGAGGCCGTCCTGCAGCGTGACGTAGATCGGGCGGCCGGTCCGCGGGTCGATCTCGTCCTCTTCGTAGGTCAAGAACCCGTCGGCCCGCACCTCCAGTTCCATCAGGGAGCCGGGCAGGTGCTCGAGCAGGAAGCGGCCTTCTTCGTCGGTCTCCGTGCGGTGGTCACGTCCGCCGAACATCGACATCCCGCGGAAGCCGCCGCGCCCGCGCGTCTCGCGCCCGCCGCGTCCGCGTTCGTCGCGACCGCCCGCCCGCGCGCCGGCCGCCGCGTTCTGGCTGAGCGACGCGCGCAGCCGCACGTTGGCCTTCGCGACCGGTTCGCCGCGCGCGTCCCGGACGATCCCGGTCACTTCGTAGCCCGGGCCGAGCGCGATGTCGGGCACCTCGACGGTCGCCTCTTCTGCGACCTCGAACGTCTCCGAGCGGCCCGGCGTGTGCATCTTGGCCAGCACCGTGACGGCGAAGCGCCCTTCGGGGACGTTGGCGTAGGCGTAGTAGCCGTTGGCGTCGGTGGTGGTCGGCGGCAGCAGGTCGCCGCGGTTCCGCTGCCAGCGCAGGCGGTTCCGGAAGTCGGGCTCCAGGGTGACGGCCGCGCCCATGACGGCGTTGCCGCCCAGGTCGGTGACGCGCCCGCGGACCAGGCCTCCGGACTTCAGCTGCAGGTCTCCGAGCGCGACCTCGACCTCGGCCGAGGCCTGGCCCGCGCGGATGTCGCCGATGTCCTTCTCGAAGAGCCCCACGGCGTGCTGGGCGCTCTTGACCTGCAGCGTGACCCGGAGGTTGCGGAAGGCCTGGCCCTGGAACGCGAACAGCCCCTGCGCGTTGGTCTCCACGGGCTCCGGGATCCGGCGCGAGCGCCCGCCGCCGCGCCCGCCGCGACCGCCGGTCGCCCGACCCCGCTGACGGCTCTGGCCGATCTCCATCCACACCTTCGCGCCGGCGACCGGGGCCCCGAACTTGTCGACGACCCGACCGCGGAGCAGCGCGTCGATCCGCTCGCCGGGGTCTGCCGCGACCGGGGCGCCGGGCGTGACCGCTGCTTCGGTCCGGTCGAATTCTGCGGTCTGGACCTCCCCGTTCTCCGGCGCTTCCTCGGTCGCGCCGTCGACTTCGTCGCCGGTGTCCCACTGCATGACGGGGGCCGGCGCTTCCCCGGACAGGCCGGGCACCAGGAAGACAGCGGCGCCGACGCCGAGGAGGGCGACGAGCAGGAGGACGACGGTTTGCTTTTGCATGACGGAAGCGACGACAGGCTCGCCGCGCGGCCTACATACGTCCGATCCGCGGAGTTGCCGACAGCAAGAGGCTGTAACACCTCTGCACCGCGCCGGTCCTCAGGGCCCGACCTGGAGCACGAGCGCCGTGGACGAGCCCAGCACGCCGGCCGCCGAGACGAACGCCGCCTGCGCCGTGACATCGAGGCCCTGGGGGAAGCCGGGGTTGACCAGGGCGACCGAGGCTGCCCCGGTCGCGTCGAAGGCCAGCGGGAGGAGCGCGGGCGCTGCGACGAGGGCGGCGTCCAGGAACAGCGGTTGCCGGAGGCCCGGCACCGCCAGCGTCACGGGGCCGGCGCTGGCCGCCGTCTCGAGCAGCAGCACGCCGATCCCGCCGGCGGGCCCCGCCGCGACCGACAGCGAGAATGTGCCGGCGGGGACCGGGGAGGGCGCCGAGGCCGCCAGCGCAGGGCGCGCCGCCGAGATCGCGCGCACCTGGCTGACCGACACGTAGTCGGTCTCGTGGATCCGCAGCGAGCTTGCCTGTGGCTGGAAGGCGTCGAACACGGCGCCGCCGGCGCTCGCCGCCGCGTCGAACTGCAGGGTGGTGGCGCTGACGCTGCTGCCGGCGTAGTCGATCACCGTCGGCGCGAGCGTCGGGTTCGGTCCGTCCGCGCCGGTCACCTGCCCGATGCGTCCCTGGTACCAGTCGACGAAGAGCAGGTCTCCCTGGTCGTCGAAGGCGAGGTCGCCGGCGGCGTCCAGCCCCTGCACGACCAGCGTGGCGTCGGCGGCGCCGAGCACCTGGCCCGAGAGGACCGCGGCGTCGACGACGGCGCGCGGCAGGCGCCAGATCTCGACGGTCCCCGAGGGCGCCGGGAAGGTCGCGGGCGCCGTCGCGTAGTAGACGTCGCCGGCAGCGTCGATCGCGAGCGGGCCGGACGCTCCCGCGAACTGGGCGAGCAGCTGGGTCTGGCCAGTCAGCAGGTCGACGAACACGACGTCGTTGTCCGGCGCCGAGAACCCCCCGGTCTTGGCGGACACCAGCGCGCGGTCGTCGTCGAGCAGCACGGCGTCGTAGTTGAAGGCGACGTTGGCGACCAGCTGCGCCGGCGCGCCGCTCAGCGGGATGCTCCAGATGCCGCCGTTGCTGCTCTCGCCGAACAGCACCTCGGTCGCGCCGATGGGGGCCGAGAACGAGCCGAACGTGAAGGACGGGAAGGTGAGCAGCGGGACGCTGCCGCTGCCCGCGTCGAGCTGTAGCTGGAAGCCGTCGAAGTAGAGCGTGCCCTGGGCCGTCTCCAGCACGTTGTTCGCGCCGGGCGGCAGCGCGGTCACGGCGCCGCCGTAGCCCTCGCTCGCTTGCTGTGCACGGAGGAGAGGAGAGGCCAACGCCGCGGCGGCCAGAGATAGGATACGAAGCATGGGAGTCGTGGGGCCCGACCGGGGTCGGAGAGGACCCGCTTCGCTGTTGCCCGGCCTCACGATCGCGCGACGGGCGCGCGCCTGCGCGGCGGAGGAGCCGCGGCAGCCGACGCGATCGTCGCGAACCAGCTCGCGAAGACGCACGACGCGGCGTCCAACGCGCCACGAAGCAGGGAGAACAGGCCCTCGCGGACCTGACTCCCGGCGGGTGTTCTGGCTTCCGGATCTTCCTACTGGCCCACCTTCCCAACGCGCCTACGCGGCGGCGTCAGTGGTGATCGGGCGGTCGTCCTCGGTTACAGCTGCGGGACAGCGCCGGCGTCGCACCGGACTTCCCCGCTGGGAGCCGTCGAAGCGTAGGTGCGCGACAGGAGGCGAGCAAGGTCTTGCGCTGCAAGCGCCCGCATCCGAAAAGACGGCCACGCGTCCCACGCCTCATGCACGACCTCCGTCCTCTCCGCGCCCTGGCCGTCCGAAACGGCTTGAACCTGTTCGGGCTGGTCGACGCCGTCTCCTTCGACCGCGCCCAGCCGCCGGAGCTGCGGAGCGCGGGTGTCTTCCCTAACTGTGGCAGCATCCTCGTCCTAGGGACCGGCGGGGCCCGGCCGTCGTTCGAGTTCTGCCGTCAGCGCGGGGACCTGGCGCGCCCGGTGGACGCCCGCACCGCTGAGTTGCTGGTCGATGCTTCGGTCCGCGGGATCGCCCACGAGCTCGGGCGCCTGGGCATTCGCGCCCGCCGCCTCGGCCCGGAGCACGGCCGGCTGTCGTTCGAGTCCCTCGGAGAAGCCGCGGGGTTCGGGGTCGTCTCGCCGGTCTCGGGCATGCTGCTGCATCCGGACTTCGGCCCCTGGCTGCGCGTCCGCGCCGCGCTGCTGTTGGAGGGCGCGCCCTTCGGCGACGCGCCCGAGGCGTCCCTGCCGGCGCACTTCAAGCCGTGCTCGGGCTGCGACCGGCCCTGCGTGTCCGCGTGTCCGCCGCGCGCGATCGCCGGGGACGGCAGCAGCGACCGGCGCCGCTGCGCCGACTACCGCTTCACCGGCGGCTGCGTCGACGGCTGCCGCGCCCGCCAGGCGTGCCCCGTCGGCGTCGAGCACGCAGACCTGCCCGGGATCCCGCTCCACGCGCACACGCTGAGCGACGACGCG
>JBMHDP010000102.1:0-16267 GCA_049889335.1 Planctomycetota bacterium | reverse complement strand
GGTCGCGGGGCCGCCGGGCACGTGCACCCCGGCGACGAGGTCGCCGTGCGCGGCGTTGGGGAGGTTCCGCTCGAGCGCGTCACCGGGCTTCCACGCGCGGGCGGCCGGGCCGGTGTCGAGCACGACCGCGCCGCCGACGGGCGCTGCGCCGGTGACGATCGGCAGCGTGCCCGCGCCGAGCCCCATGCGGTCGCCGTTGGCCGCGTCGAGGTCGTCGTCGAACAACCACGCGAGGCTCTGGGCCGCCCGGTCCCGGCGCGCCGCGTCGCCCTCCACGTCCTTGAAGCGCAGCCCCTCCAGCGCGGCGCACTCGGCGCCGGCGTCCAGCTGCTGGCGGGTGACGCGCAGCCGTCCGCCGTCGACGACGACGCCGAGCATCCCGAACAGCCCGACCACGAGCAGCGCGAACAGGATCAGCACCGTGCCCGATTCGCGCGGCCTTCGCGCGGCGGGCGCAGGGAATCTACGCGGCTCGGTCAACGCTGCCCTTGCGTGCGCGGCACGGTGACGGTCTCGCGGGTGTCGCCGCGGATCAGCTCGACCATGCCGAAGGAACCCGGCGCGTCCTGTCCGTCGCCCATCAGCAGCGCGCGCAAGGCCTCGCTGGCGTCTGCGGGGCGGTCGTCCGCGATCTCGACCGGCGCGTCCGTCGGCTGACTCGAGCGGGGAGCGGCGAGCAGGGTGACGTCCTGCGCGAGCGCCTGCCCGAACCGGGCGACGTCCGCGGGTTCCATCGCCAGGAAGACCTCGTCGATCGTCTCCCCGGCGCGGCGGGCTCCTGCGCCGCCGGGCGCTGGCCGGCTGCGGATCGGCGCGATGACCCTGGCGGCGCGGGCGACGACCCAGGAGCTCGAGGAGCGCGCCTGCTGCGCACGGTTGGCGGCGGCTTCGATGCGCGCCTTCAGGATCGTGTCCGTCACGTTGCCCAGGACGCCGGTGTCGACTTCGCGGGGCGCGGTGTCCGCCGTCGCGGCCACGACGTCGACCAGGTCCCCTGCGCAAAGGTCCGCGAGCCCCGTGACTTCGCGGACGTCGACCCACACGCCGCGCATGCCGGGCGGGATGCCCGCGGCGGGGCCCGGACGCGTCCCCTTGGGGAGGAAGTCGCTCTCGGCGAACGCGTAGAGCGCCGGCTTCTCCTGCTTGAGGACCCGCCCGATCAGCCGCTGCAGGTCGGGGTTGCCCGACCGGTAGAGCGCGCTCTGCGCGACCGCGGCGGCGGGAACGGGGAGCGTGAAGAGGTCGCCCGCGACCAGCAGGTGGTCGCGCGTGATCTTGGTGTAGGCGGGCAGGGCGCGCGGGTTGGCGTAGACCGGGACGTGGCCGTCCGGCACGCGGAGGCCGCCGGCCGTCGCGGGCGCCGACTCTTCCGCTGCGTCGCCGAACGCGAACACGACGCCGGTGAACGGCAGGCGCAGCTCACCGTTGACGACCGTGTAGACGACGCCAGAGACCATCAGGAGTCCCGCGACGAGCGTCGCGGTCAGCAGGCGGGAAGAGACGCTGCGTGCGCTCCGTGCGGGCGCGGGGCGGATACGGGTTACCATGTCGATCTCACGGGTGCAGGGTGGGTTATTGGTAGACCTCGCGGCGGAACAGCGCCTGGCCCGCGAAGACGCGCCGGAAAGGGCGCACCGTGGCGCCGAGCGCGCCCATCTCTCCGAGGCCTTGCTCGCCGCCGAGCACGCCCGCCGAGACGGGCTCAGGGATCACGCTGCCGAACGGCGGGGCGGAGCCGGGCGCGCTGGTGACCGCTCCGGCGAGGTGAGGCTGCCCGGCGTTGGGCTCCGGCGGCCACGCAGTCGGCGCGGGGTAGCTGGCGAGCGCGGCGGCGGTGGCGGGGATGTTGACGCGCAGCGCGACGAGGCCACGGTCGGCGCCGGTCGCCGCAGCCGAGAACGAGCCGCTGGACGGGTCGGCGGGGTCCGGGCGGATCTCCTCCACGATCGGCAGCCAGCGGACCTGCTCGCCGCCGCCGGCGATCCGCTGGACGACCTGCGGCACGCCGACCGTGTAGCCCGCGTTGAACAGCGTTGGGGCCGGGCTGAGCAGGACCGCGCCCGGGAAGCGCAGCACGCGGAGGCCGGCGACGCGGTCGAAGACGAACACCGGGCGCAGCGCTCGGTTGACCAGCGGCAGCCCGGCGAAGTAGTCGTCCACGCTGAGGCCCTGCGAGGCGAGCGCGTCGAGGTCGACGACCAGCTGGTTGGGGTCGAAGAGGCGGTCCGACGTCGCGTCGAGCGCCTCCTCGAAGGTCAGCGCGGCAGGCAGCGGCGTCAACGCGAGCTCACGGGCGGCCAGGCGGGCCACGTCCTGCGCGACCTGCGCGGCCTGGATCATGCTGCCGTAGGACAGGAGCGCGCCGAGGAGCAGGTAGAGCGCCAGCGAAATCAGCCCGAACTCCACGAGCACGGCGCCGCGCTGCGGGGCGGGACGTCGCGCCGTCACAGCGACACTCCGGTGATCCAGTCCCAGAGGCCCGCGCGCGGCGGCGCGCTCCAGCGGACGGCGACGGTCGTGACGTAGCCTGCGGCGATCGCGGGCGCGTACGGAACGGCGGTCGCGCCGCGTCGCTTGGCGATCAGGCTGACGACGCCGCCCCACAGCGCGGTCGCGAACAGGACCTCGAACGCCTTGGGCCAGCCGCACAGGGCGCCGATGCCCGCGCAGAGCTTGGCGTCGCCGCCGCCCATCGCGCCCAGGTAGAACAGCGCCGCCCCGAGCGCGAACGCGCTGGCGGCGCCGCCCAGCAGCGCGGACCACGAGACGTCGTGCCATCCGCACGAGGTCGCCACCGCGGCGAGCGCGACGAGCGCGACGGAGACCGCGTCCGGGATGGTCCGGGACCGCAGGTCGTGCGCGACCGCGATCAGGAGCAGGGCCAGCGCGGGCAGCGCGACGAGCGGTGGAGGGGACATGGAGACGACGCCGGAGCCACCTTACGACAAATCGCGGCCCCTCACTGCGTGGGGGACCGCGAGATGCGAACCGTCGGGGGCGCCGTGGGGTCGCGCCCCGTTGCGCTCCGACGGAGGTCGGCTCTCATGGAGCGATCAGCCGTTGGCTTCGACGACCAGGGTACCGAGCACGCCGCCTTCGGTGTTGCCGTTGTAGGTCGCGCCGAACAGGTTGTTGCCGAGGCGAGCCGTGTCCGTGTTGGTCTGGATGCCTTGGGCGTCGACGCGGATCTCGCCGTTGGCGTCGATCGCCGTCTCGACGAGCTTGCCGCTGACGATCGAGCCGTTGTCGTCGTTGTGGGCGCCGGGGAGGATCGTCGCGGTCGCGGCGATCAGGTCGTTGGTCTTGTGGCCGAAGACGGAGACCGCGGCGGCGCCGACGAGGGCGACGCCAGCGATGAGGAGGCCGTATTCGACGAGGGCCGAGCCCTTCTTGTTCTTGAGCAGCTTGTACATGGTGGGTTCCTTTTAGGGGTGCAGAAGACCGGTGCCGCTCGGGTCCCAGGAGTTCCCCGGAACCGCATTTTTTTGAGTCGACGGAACTGGCGGCCGGTGACCGGCACCTCCACCGCGTGATCCCTTGCACCGAAGTGGAGGTCCCCGCTGCGGGCGCCGTCGCCGTCGCCGAACTCTCGGACCTGGGCGCGATCCTCGATCGGGACGTCCAGCTCGCCACCTGGGTGCGGCCGCGGGACCCGCGGATCGAGGCCGTCGCCGCGGCGGTCGCCGAAGAGCTGGGTCCCGACGCCCGCGTCGTCGTGCGGTGCGACGAAGACGACCTCGGCGCGGAGGTGACGGCGCGGATCCCGGCGGCGGCCTTCGCGCGGGACGCCGCCGCGGCCAGCGCGTGGCGCGACGACGTCGTCGGGCTCTGCGAGGCGTTCGCGGAGCTGGTGCAGGCAGCAGAGCTGATGATCAGCCTCGAGGGGCCGGCGGAGGCGACCTGCCCGCGGTTCCACGTCGACCGCGTCGGCATCCGCCTGCTGACGACCTACAGCGGGCCCGGCACGGAGTGGCTGGCCGAGTCCGACGTCGACCGGGCGTGGCTGGGTGAGCCCGGCCAAGGACGGCAGGACGACCAGAACGGCGTCATGCGCCCCGGCGCCACGGTGCGCGCGGTCGCGCCGTTCTCGGTCGCGCTGCTCAAGGGCGAGGCCTGGCCGGGCGCGGCGGGCCGCGGCGCCGTGCACCGATCCCCCGACCCAGCCGGCGCGCCGCGCGTGCTGTTGCGGGTCGACATGCTGCGCCAGCGCGCGGGCGTCGGCGAGGAGGTCGCGCGATGATCGACGTCCCCCGCATGGACGGGAAGCGGCTGCCGGTCACGGTGCTCTCGGGTTTCCTCGGCGCCGGTAAGACGACCCTGCTCCAGCACGTGCTGCACAACCGCCAGGGCCTCCGGGTCGCGGTCATCGTCAACGACATGAGCTCGGTGAACATCGACGCTGCGCTGGTCCGAGACGGCAGCGCGGCGCTCCATCGCACCGAGGAGAAGCTCGTGCAGATGGAGAACGGCTGCATCTGCTGCACCCTGCGGGAGGACCTCTTGAAGGAGGTGGCCGCGCTCGCGCGCAGCGGGCAGTTCGACTACCTGCTGATCGAGTCCACGGGCATCTCCGAGCCGATGCCGGTCGCGGAGACGTTCACGTTCGTCGACGAGGACGGCAGCGGGCTCGGCGACCTCGCGGAGCTGGACACCATGGTCACCGTGGTCGACGCGGCGGCTTTTCCCAAGGACCTAGGCGCCGGCGACGAGCTGCGGGACCGCGACCTCGCGCTGGGCGAGGAGGACGACCGGACGATCGACGACCTGCTCGTCGAGCAGGTCGAGTTCGCCGACGTGCTGGTCGTCAGCAAGCCCGACCTCGTCGAGCCCGCGGAGCTTGCTGCCCTACGCGCGCTCCTGGCGAGGCTCAACCCGCGCGCCAAGCAGGTGGTCGCAGAGCACGGCCGGCTGGACGTCGGCGAAGTGCTGGCGACCGGTCGCTTCGACTTCGAGCGGGCTGCGTCGACGCCCGGGTGGCTGGAGGTCCTGCGCGGGGAGGAGGCGAGCGAGACCGACGAGTTCGGGATCGGCAGCTTCGTCTACCGCGCGCGCCGACCGTTCCACCCCGAGCGCCTCTACGCGTGCGTGGAGGAGGACTGGCCAGGGGTGCTCCGGAGCAAGGGCTTCGTTTGGCTCGCCTCGCGACACGACTACGTCGGCATGTGGCATCAGGCCGGCGGCTCTTGCGCGCTCTCGGGCGCGGGCACCTGGTGGGCGACGGCGCCTCGCGAAGAGTGGCCGCAGGACGAGGAGGCGCTGCAGGAGCTCGAGCGCAACTGCGAGGGACAGTACGGGGATCGACGCCAAGAGCTGGTCGTGATCGGCCGCGCCGTAGACGAACCGACGCTCCGGGCGCGGCTGGACGCCTGCCTGCTCGACGACGAGGAGCTCGCGCGCGGTCCCGACGCATGGAAGAACTACGTCGATCCGTTCGCTCCGTGGCTCGCGGACGAGGACGACGGGCAGGACGGCATGGCGTGCGAGGTCGCAGCCGGAGCCAGCGTCGGCGACGACCTGGCTTCGCCGCCCTTGGCGCGCGAGGCGACCTGAGGCCGCCCGCTAGAGCGCGCCCGGCGCGCAGGCCCGGAGGGTCTCGTCGAGGCCGGGCTGCAGCCAGAGGTCGCGGCCGGAGACCGGCGGGCGAACGACGGACGGGCTGACCAGGACGAACAGCTCGGACTGGCTGAAGTTGTCGTTGGTGCTCCGGAACAGCCAGCCGACGAGCGGCAGGTCGCCGAACAGCGGGGTCTTGGAGGTGTCGTTGCGGAGCGCGCGCGAGACCAGGCCGCCGACGAGCAGGCTCTGTCCGTCCTGGAGGCGCGCGTTGGTCTGCAGCGCGCGGGTCGCGAACGCGGTCGTCTGCGGCGCGGTCCCGGTCGAGTCCCGGACGATCGTCGTCAGCGCGTCGTCCGGCTGGGACACGATCGAGCTGAGGTCGAGGGTGACGTCGCCGCGCTCCCCGACCAAGGGCCGCACGCCGAGGCCGACCCCGAACGAGCGGAAGTCGACCGAAGCGAAGGTGCCGATGCCGGCGCCGGCGCCCGCGGCGGGCGTGAAGGCCTGCGGGACGGGGATCTCGCCGCCGACCTGGAAGCGCGCGGTCTCGCCGTTGAGCACCGTGAGGACCGGGCTCGACAGCCGCCGCGCGATGCCGCGCGCCTCCAGGGCCTGCAGGAGGGTGTCCAGCGCGATGCGCTCGCCGCTGATCTGCACCTGCTGGCCGAACGCGCCGGCGAGCGAGGCGATGCCCGCCTGCACGTCGGTGTCGGAGAACGCGCCTACGGAGGCTGGGTTGGGTTGGACGCGGGCGCCGATCCGGCTGTCGCCCAAGGCCGGCTGGTCGAAATCCGAACCCTGCACCTGCAGCTCAGAGGACAGCTTGAAGAGGCGGTCGCGGTCGATCTCGAAGAGCTGCACGGCGACCCGGACCTGGGGGCGGTCGCGGATGTCGAGGAAGGACAGGACCCTGCCGCGGGCCATCGACAGCACGGTGGCGCGGCCGAGGTTGCGCTGCACCTCGTTCCGCTGGACGAAGAGCCCGTTGCCGCCCGCGAAGCCGCCGCCCTGGGCGCCGCCGCCGCCGCCGAAGCCGCCGCCGCGGGCGCCCTGACCCTGGCCCTGGCCGCCGCCCTGGCCCTGACGGCCGCCGCTGCCGGTCAGCAGCGCGCCCGCCTCGTCGGCGAGCACCTGGATGTCGCTCATGGCGCGGCCGTTGGCGCCGCCGCCGGCGTCGTCTCCGAGGAACAGGCGCGCCGCCAGCTGCATGGCCCGGACCAGCGCGATCTGGTCGGGCACCGTCCCCTCCAGGACCAGCACGTCCTGCTCGTCGTCGGACAGCGGGTTGCGCTGGAGCCGGCGGATCCGGACGTCGTCGCCCGCGATCGGCTGGATCGCAGCGAGGATGCGGTCCTCCAGCGAGGCGGGCAGCGAGGCGAGCCGGAGCAGGTCGATCACCTGCTGCTGGCCGGCCGCTTCCGCGTCGCGTTGCACGGCGACCGGCGCGCCGGCGCCGTCATCGGCGCGGGCCGCCACCTGGACGGAGCTGCTCGGTGTGGCGGTCAGGTAGCTCTGGGCGGCCCGGAGCACGGCCTGGCGGTGCTGCTCGTCTGGCACCGTGCCGGTCAGGACGAGGGCGTCCCGGTCCGGCGCGATCTGCGCCGTCACGCCAGGGCAGATGTCGTCCAGGGCCGACTGCAGCAGCGACAGGTCCTGCTGGACCCGGAACAGGAGCGGCTCGTAGGTGCCGTCCACGAACCAGGCCAGGACGGTCGTCGTGCCGGTCTTCTTGCCGAGGACCAGCACCTCCTGGGTCGCCAGCAGCTCGACGGTGAGCACGGACTCGTCGCCGACGGCGAGTCGCTGCACCTCGCGCGGCAGCGTCAGGCGCAGGTGGGTCCCGACCGTCACGACCTTCGGCGCCTGCGCCAGCGGCGCCCCGCCTTGCGGAGCGGACGCCTGCTGGGGGGCCGCCTGCAGCGGTCGGACGATCGAGGCAGGGCAAGAGAGCCCGGTCATCAGGCCGGCGGTGAGGCCCAGGGCGAAGAGTGCAGAGCTCATCACCGGTCAGGTTGCCGGACCGGCGCGCCCGGTTCCGCGAAATCCGGCCCGTCGTCGGCGCGCGCCTACTTCTTGCCGCCCTTGGCCTTGTTCTTGAGATAGGCCTCGTAGTAACGGCGGAACTTCTCCGGCACCTTCGGGCTCGCGCCGCGGTTCTTCAAGAAGTTGAGGTAGGGCTGCAGTCCGCCCCACTCGCCGGTCCCGACGCCGGGCTTGGCCGCGTCGGTCTCGCTGGGCGGCGGGCCGTCGCCGGTCCGATTCTCGCCGCCGTCGCGCCGCTCCTGGCCGCCGCGCGGCTGCCCGTCCTCGCCCGGCTGCTCTTGCGGCTGCTGGCCCTGCTGTTCTTGGCCTTGCTGCTGCTCTTGGCCCTGCTGCTGCTGGCCTTGCTGCTCCTGGCCTTCCTGCTGCGGCTGCTGCACGAACTCCGGCGTCTGGTTCTCCCGGCGGTTCTGCTGCTGGCCCTGGCTCTGCTGCTGCTGTTGATCCTGCTGCTGCTGCTGGCTGGAGCTGGAGCTGCTCGAGCTGCTGGAGCTCTGCTGGCTCATCTCGCTCAGCTTCTCGATCAGCTGCTCGATGCCGTCTTCGGCGATCCGGCTGGACTCGGCGGCCTGCTCCAGCATCTCCTTGGGGCCGCTGCGGGCCTGGCCTTTCTTGCCGGACTCGAGCAGCAGCCGGTCGATCTCCTTGAGCTGCTTGTCGACGGCGTCGGCGATCTCCTTGATCTCCTCCATCGGGTTGCCGCCGCCGAACTGCGCGCGCAGCTGGGTGGCCGGCAGCGCCAGGGCGAGCGCCCAGAACATCACGTGGATACGGGTCGTCATGGTCGTGGTCCTAACGGCCGGAGCCGTCTCCTCCTGCTTCGCCGCCCTGCATGGCCCCGAGCGCCTCTTCGACGCCGGCTTTGATCTGCTCGAACAGCTTGGTGATCTCGTTGTGGCGGTGGGCGAGGCGCTGGATCAGGGCGACCTCGGACTCGCTGATCGTCTCGTCCCCGCGGACCTCGACCAACGTCTTGAGGTTGTCGGTGGCCTCCCGCGTGTCGGTGCCGAGCTGCTTGAGCATCTCCAGCTCTGCGATCAGCGAGACCAGCTTCTCGCGCTGCTGGTTGAACTTGTTCTCGGGCTGCTCCTGCTGCTGCTGCTGCTCTTGTTGCTCCTGCTGGCGCTCCTGCTCTCGCCGCTGCTGTTCGCGCTCGAGCGCCGCGAGCAGCTGCTCGCTGCGGCGCTCGACGTCGTCCTGCAGCAGGGTCGTGAAGCTGCCCACGTCGGGCGAGCGTCCAGCGAGGCGGCGGGCGATCTCGCCAAGGTCTTCGAGGTTGGCGTTGAGCACCGACTGGTAGACGAGGTTGCCCTCTTCCGTCAGCGCGCCGACGAGCAGCTCGAGCTTGCCTGCGAGCGCCTGCTCCTCTTCGCCCAGCCCGTTCACTTTCCGCCGCTTGCTGCGGGCCAGGCGGCCGCCGGCGGCAGACTCCTGGTACTGCTTGGTCAACTCGGTGATCGGGCGCTGCTTCTCGAGGAAGGCGGTGAGCTCGTCCTTCATGCGGAACAAGAGCTCCTCCTGGCGCAGATCCATGTAGCGGTCCTGCTCCTCCTCGAGCTCGTCCATCGCCTCCTCGAGCTTTTTGCGGGCCTCCTCCTGCTGCTTCTCGACCTCTTCGGGGTCGCCCGCTTCCATGGCCTGCTGGGCCTTCTTGGACGCCTCGGCCGCCTCTTCGACGGCGCGCTGCGCCGCCTCGTTCTCGCGCTGCTCCAGCTCCTCGGCGAGGCGGATGATGTCCTCGGTCAGCTGCTCTTGCTGCGCCGCCTGTTCGGCGAGCTGGTCCTTCTGCTGCTGGTCGAGCTCGCGGTTCTCCTGCAGCGCGTCCATCGCGTCCTGCATCTGCTCCGCGGCGCGCTGCTGCTGCTGGCTGGCGGAGGCCTGTTGGCCCTGCTGCAGCTGCTGCGCGGCGCGCTGCATGCTCTGCTGCGCCTGCTGCATGGCCTGCTGCGCCTGCTCGCGCTGCTGCTCGTTGATGTCGCCGCTCTGGGCGGCGGCGTCGAGCTGCGCGCGCGCCTGCTG
Source organism: Planctomycetota bacterium (assembly GCA_049889335.1). Taxonomy (GTDB): domain Bacteria; phylum Planctomycetota; class UBA1135; order UBA1135; family UBA2386. Next base: position 6,652 of record JBMHDP010000102.1, on the reverse strand, counting down.
GACCTGCTCGCGCAGCTGCTCCTGGCGCTGCTGGGCCGCCGACAGCTCGGCTTGGTTGCCCTCCGCGGCCGCTCGGAGCGCGTCGCTCAGGGCGTCGCGAGCCGCCTCGAGGGACTGTCGTGACTCGGCTGCGGCCGCGCGCGCGTCGGGACGCTGGCTCTCAGCGCGCGCCGCCTCGACTTGATCCTCGACCTGGCGGAGCGCCTCGACGGCTTCGTCGAGCTCGCCGCGCGCGGTCTGTTCGGCGTCCTCCTGGGTGGGGGCGTTGGCGAGCTCCTGGGCGGCCGCGCGCGCGTCGGCGGCCATCTGGCCGGCGTTGCGGGCGGCGTCGGGGTTCTCCTGTCGGTGCCGCTGGCGCGCCTCGTCGAGCGCGCTGAGGGCTTCGTCGAGCTTCTCCCCGGCGGCGGCCGTCTGACCGGCTTCGATCGCCGCCTGGGCCTCGGCGAGCTTCTCGGCGGCCGCGGTGACGGCGTCCGTCGAGGTCGGGCGATCGTCTGTCCCGTCGCCGTCAGCGGGGGACGACGGCTCGGCGCCGGAGGGCTGCGGGGGCTCTTGCGCACCTGCCGGCGTCGCGGCTGCGGCGTCCTCGGCCGCTGCGCGCAGCTGCTCTGCGAGCGCGTCTGCGCCCTCGGTCAAGCGGGCGGCCTGGGTCCGGTTGTTCTGCTGCGCCTCGTTGTTTCGCTGCTGGGCGAGCTGCTGGGCGCGCTCGCCGAGCTCGCCGAGCGCCTCGCGGCCGGCCTCGCTGTCGGGGTCCGGCGCGGCCTGCGCCTCGTCGCGCACCTCCGCCCACTCTTCGTCGCGCGCCTTGAAGTCCCCGGCGACCGTACCCGGCTTCTTGGGGGCCTGTTCGAGCAGGCGCTGCATGCGGTCGCGCGCCTGCTGCATGGCGTTGACGTCGTCCGCCTCGGCAGCCTGCTGGAGCTGCTCACCGGCCGCGCCGAGCTGCTGCTGCTGCTGCTGATCCTTCACCTCGCGCTGGAGGCTCCGCACCTTCTCGGTCAGGTCGCCGAGGTCGAAGGCCTGTCGCTGCGCCGCGGGCGTGCGGCCGGCGCGCTCGTCGTCGAGGCCGTCCTCGAGCTGCTGTTGCGCTCGCAGCAGCTGCTGGACGCGCTGCAGCGCGCTCTCCAGGAAGGGACGCCGGGTGCCGGCCTGCTGCGCGTTCCGGTCGGCCTCTCGCTGCTCCGCGTCGCGCATCTCGGCGAGCGCGTCGGCCAGCTCCTGCTCCGCGGGGCTCAGCTCGCGCTGCATGGTGCGCTGGGCCTGATCGATCAGCTCACGCTGGCGCTGCTCGAGCTGGGACGCCGTGCGGGCCTGGCGCTGCACCTGCTCGATCTGGTCGTCGAGGGCCTCGATGGACTTGCGCGCGAGCAGGATGTTGAGCAGGCGCTCGAGGTCGGCGACGACCTCGCTCTGCTTGCGCAGCGCCTCGGTGAAGGCCGTCGACTCGATGTTCTCGCGGATGCTGGCCACGTCCCGGAGCACCCCGGAGCGCTCCAGGTGCGCGAGGCCCTCCTCGAGGTAGGCGACCTGCTCGGCCTTGCCCTCGCGCTCGTAGCGCACCTTGAGGCGCGTCATCAGCTTCTGCAGTCGCTCGGCCTTGCGCAGGATCTCGTCCTGGTCACGTCGCAGACGTTCGACGGTCGCAGCGTCGAGCTCCTGAGCCCGGAGCTCAGGGACCAGGGACGAGGTAGCGAGCGCGGCGAGCAGCAGCGGCGCCGTCGCGAGTGTCTTCGGGGTCAGAGCCATCACTTGCCTCTCGCTTCTTCGGTCCGGTTCTGCAGGTCGCGCTGGCGGTCGCGCAGCGCGCGCACCTCCTGCACGAGGTCCTGGTAGTCGTTCCACTCCTCGAGGCGCAGCAGCAGTTGCTCGAGCACCTTCAGGATGTTCTGTTGACGCTGCTGCACCTCGACCAGCAACGGGGTGCGGTCCTCGTCCCCACGGGCGACCTGCGCTTTCGCCAGCAGGCGCGTGACGCCGCGGGCGTCGCCGGTCGCGAGGTCGTCGGTCAACCGGAACATGGTCAGGATCGGGTCCAGCGTCGTCTCCATCGCGCCCAGCGTGCCCGCCTTGCGGCGCGCGACGAGGTCGCGGTAGAAGGTCGGGTCGAGCGCCACGGGCGCTTCGAGCGCGGCGGCGTGTTGCTCGAAGAGCTCGACGACGGCCGCGGCGTGCTGGCTGGTCTCCAGGCGGTTCCAGAGGTGGAGGTCGAAGGCGCGCATCAGCCCGAGCACGACGCGCTCCACGGAGCTCTGGATGCGCCCTTGGCCGACCTCGAGCCCCGTCAACACCTGCGCGATCTCGCCAGAGCTCGGCGCGTCCTGCTCGCCGGTGACGCGCGTCAGCAGCTCGTCGAGCCGCTCGGCCCGGTCGCTCTGGATGCTGTAGGCCTGCTCGACCTCTTCGCGGAGGCGGCGGAAGCGCTTGGCGATCAGCCCGGCGAGCTGCTGGGGGTCGACGATCTGGATGATCCGGCGAGGCAGCTCGCTGGCGCCCGCCTCGGGCGCGCGGTTGTCACGCAATCGGAGCTGGGCGAACAGGCCTTCGCTCCCCTCGGACGAGCCGAGGAGCTCGCGCACCTCGAACAGGCGGGTCGGGAACACCCGCTTGCGTGGCGCGGGCGACGAGCCGTCTGCGGCGGGTGAGGCCGGCGGCAGCAGCGGACGCTCCAGGACGACCTCGCCGCCCCGCTCCACGGTGAGGTCGACGGCCGTCAACCCGAAGTCGTCGCGGGCGTCGACGCGCAGGCAGAGGATGCCGTCGGGGAGCAGCGCGAGGCTGTCGTCCTCGGGGAGCAGCCAGCGGCCGACCGGCTCGTAGTCCTGCAGCGCCGAGACCGGGTAGGTGCCCGGGTTGGGGTTACGGAGACCGTTCTGCGCGACCAGCTGGACCCGGTAGCGATCGGAGCCGTCGAGCGTGAAGGCGCCGCGCCACTCGGTCGACGCGCCGCCGTCGTCCTGCAGGGTGACCGCGCGAAGCGGCACCGTCCGGCCGCTCTCCAGAAAGACCAGCTGCGCCTCGCGCACCGGCGCCGTGGCCTGCACGCTCAGCTCGACCTCGCTGCCGATCAGGGCCTCGACGGCGCCACCCTGCTGCTCGATGCGATCGACCCCCGTGTAGGCCGGCGGGGTGACGACGGCGGCGAGCCTCGCGACCTGGGCGGGACGCACGGTGCGGACCACGACCAGGCGGTCGCCACGGTCGTCGTCCCCGCCGCGCGCGCGGAACTCGAAGGAGCTTGCGAGGCGTCGGAATACGTGGCGGAACCGGTCGCCAGGACGCGGCGTCATCGGGACGCTCCGCTGGGACTCGGGCTCGCCGTCGTCACGCAGCGAGCGCAGGTCGAGGAACGCTTCCTTGGGCACGACGCCGTTCGCCAGCACGCTGACGTGCAGGTCGGCGCCGGCCGGCAGGACCAGCTCGGTGGTGTCGCCGTCGTCCGTGCGCTGCAGGTCCGGGCCACCGGGCGGCAATTCGACGACCAGGTTGGTCTCACGCGGGTAGTCCACCTGGGCGCCGAGGTGGCGCAGCAGGAAGATGTGCGCCGTCTCCGGAGCGCTGTAGGCGCCGGTCACCAGCAGCGCCAGCAGCAGCCCGCTGCCGGCGGCCACGCGCGCCAGCGCGCGGTTGTCGAACATGTCCTCGAGCCGCAGCTCGCGGGCCTGCTTCGCGGTCTCCGACCAGAGCTGGTCGATCATCTCCCGCGACTGGTTGCGCAGCGCCGCCGGGTCGGCGCCGTGCAGCTGGACGGCGCTGACGATGCGCTGCCGCAGCTCGGGGTAGGTGTTCTCCATCCAGAGCGCGACGTCCACCTCGGAGAACCTGCGGCTCAGCGGGTACCGCACGTAGCGCTGCAGGGCGAAGGCGCCCACGGCGACCGTCGCGACGGTGTGGAAGAGGCGGACCGGCGTCGGCAGCTGCAGCCAGCGGTCCAGCGCGAAAAACAGCGCGACCAGCGCTGCAGTCCAGAGCAGCGCCTTGGAGATCCCGTAGCGGACGTAGCGCCGGCGCAGCTTGGTGAGCTGGCCGGCGAGCAGCGGCCGGAGCTGCGCTCCGACCGGGTCGTCGCCGGGGAGAACGGGGCGCCCCGTGTTGGTCGAATCGTCAGCCATCAACGTTGGAAGATGGGCAGGTACTGGAGCGGGATCTGCAGGATGAGCGTGGCCACCGCGGTGCCGAACGCGTCACCTGGCCCGACCGAGCAGCGCCACCTGCCGTTGCCCTGCTGGCTGTCCAACAGCATGCGCTTGACGGTGCGGAAGTAGCGCTGCCACTTCGGGTCCCCGGTGATGTAGTAGGCCTGGACGGCGTAGTAATGGCCGTAGAAGAAGAAGTAGTGGCCGCGCCAGTCCCGGCTGAAGCTGTTGACCTGGCGGTCCATGTAGTCGAGGGCGTCGCGGATCACCGGCGTGTCGTACTCGCCTGCCGCGTAGAGCGTCGTCACGCCCGCTGCGGTCAGCGGGAACGTCGCCCGGGTGTGCTCGCGGTTCTGGTAGCGGAAGCTGCCGCCCTGGTCGCCGTAGCCGCCGTGTCCGCGGAACCGGTAGCTGCGGTCGTTGCTCCGGACCGCGCTCCGGTAGACGTAGCTCTGGGCGTTCTTGATCGTCGAGATCGGCACGTGGATCCCGACGTTGCGCGCGGAGCGCAGCGCCAGCACCTGGCAGACCGTGATCGACATGTCCGACTCGCGCGCGAACGGCCGGTAGCGCCAGCCGCCCTCGGCGTTCTGAGAGTCCACGATCAGGTCGACCGAGCGCTGCAGCACGCGCTTGACGTCGTCCCGCTCGACCATGCCGTAGACCTCGGCCAGGAACAGCGTGGCGAACGCGTGGCTGTACATCCGCGTGCCGTTGGACATGATCTGTCCGTCGTCCTGCGAGCTCCGGAGCACGAAGTCGAGGCCGCTGCTGATCACCTTGCCGTACTTCCCGCGGTCGGGGAGGTGCCCGCCCGCGAGGAAGCTCATCAGCGCCAGCGAGGTGACGCCGACGTGGGGCAGCGGTCGCTCGTCGAGCGCCTCGTAGCTGGTGTTGAGCTTGTAGCCGACGAGCTCCGCCCAGTAGCCGTCGCGGTGCTGGTGGGCGGCGAGCCACTCGTGGCCGCGCGACACCGCCTGCCGGAGGTCGTCGTCGATGAGCTGCTCGTTGCTGGCGCCGCGGCGCAGCGTCTCCTGGGCCACGGCCGGGCCGGCGAGCGCCGCCAGCGCGAGCGTCACGTTTCGCATCAGGTGGGAGCGCGTCATCTCGGTCTTATCGGCTCTCCTCGGCCGCCTTTCCAAGGACCAACAGGCCCTGGGTCGTGGACAGTACAGTCAGTGCGCCGGCGCGGGCCATCCCATGGGGGACGCCGCGGCTCCGGACCGGCCGGTCCCGCGTCTCCCCCGCGAACGCCCCGCGTCGGCTCTCGAGGTCGAGGGCGTAGATACGGAAGGGCGCACCGGCGCGTCGCGGTCGGACCCCGAAGGTCACGAAGCCGTCGCCGAACAGCGGCTCGCGCTCGACGTCTCCGTCGGTGGGACGGAGCGGGACCGCAAACGACGGGCCGTCGTCGACCGAGAAGCACACCAGCTGGCGCTGATGCTCCTGTCGATCGATCTCGGAGCCGACGGCGACGATGGGCGGCGCCGGGTTGTGAAGCCACGACCGCTCCCAGTTGAGGACGGCGGCGTCGTGACCGATGTCGACCTCGCGCAGCACCGCGCCGTCGGCGCTGTCGAGGAGCACCATGCGGCAGCTGCGTTGATCGCCGGCTTCGGCGACGACGAAGCGGCCGTCGCGCCCTTGCGCCATCAGCAGGGTCGTGCCCGGCGTGCCCTCCCAGGTCCACGCCACCTCGCCCTCGTCGTTCAGCGCGAGCAGCTGCGGCCGCGGCTCCGGCTGGTCGCGGCTGTCCACCGGTAGGTAGATGTGCTCGCTGTCGCCGCTGATGGACTGGGGGTAGAGGCGGGTGGAGAGGCTGTCGGCCCGCAGCGACAGGCGACCGGGCAGCAGCGCCGCCCGGCAGTCGATCTCGGCGACGGTCTGTCCGGTGACCGGGTCGACGCGTTCGATCGTGGCCGCTTCGTCTGCGACCGTCATCACCAGCAGCTGGTGCGCCAGCGGCTTGGGCTTGAGCTGCTGCTTGCCGAGCGCCCGTTGGAACAGCCGCGCGCCGGTCAGCGGCTCGACGCCGATCAGCTCGCTGTTGCCGTCCGGGATCGACGGCTGCGCCGAGACGTGCAGCACGCCCTCGGTCACGCCCAGGCTCTCGACCAGGCGGGGGCGCTCGAACTCGAGCTCCCAGCGCAGCGCGCCCGAGCGGTAGTCGACGGCGAACAGTCGCTCCATGTCGGGGACGATGAGGACCTCGCCGCAGAGGATGACGTGCTCGAGGAACTCGACCGGTTCGCTGAACAGCTGCGTCGGGGAAGCGCCCGCGACGTCGAAGGCGACGAGGTCGCTGCCTGCGACCACGTAGATCGGCGCGTCCTGCGGCGGCGAGAAGCCGGTCGCCGTGCGCGCCGGCAGCATCCGCACGTACTCCTGTCGCGTGCGTGGCCGGATCTGCGCCACCTCGCGCGCCGGCACCTGCGTGGTCGGGGGCGCCGCCGACGCCGGGGCGGCGGCGAGGGCTGCCCGGCTGGCGGCGGCGAAGCTCTGGCCGTCGTCGGCGGCCC
>JBMHDP010000101.1:0-2754 GCA_049889335.1 Planctomycetota bacterium | reverse complement strand
GCTCGTTACGCGGCTCGGCCTGCCCGACAGCCTGCGCGCGCCGGCGCGCGACGCCGCGCGCGCGTTCGGGCTCGTCGCGCCCGAGGCCTTCGTCGCGCGGATGCGGCACGGGGACCCGAACGACCCGCTGCTCGCCCAGGTGCTCCCGGTCGGCGCGGAGCTGGCGCCCGCGCCGCCGAACTTCGTCGCAGACCCGTGCGGCGACGCCGAGGCGCTGCGCGCGCCGGGCCTGCTGCAGAAGTACCGCGGGCGCGCGCTGCTGATCGTGACCGGGGTGTGCGCGGTCGCGTGCCGCTACTGCTTCCGCCGCGAGTTCCCCTACGCGGACGGGCCGTCCGGGCTCGCGCAGTGGCGACCGGCCCTGGACGTGCTCCGCGACAGCCACGACGTCGAAGAGGTCCTGCTGTCCGGCGGCGACCCCCTCATGCGCCCCGACGACTGGCTGGCGCAGCTGGTCGGACAGCTCGAGTCGATCCCGCACCTCCGGCGGCTGCGGCTGCACACGCGGCTGCCCGTGGTGATCCCGGACCGCGTCGACGATGCCCTGCTCACGTGGCTCGGCGAGACCCGGCTGGCCCCGACGGTCGTGGTCCACAGCAACCACCCCGACGAGATCGACGAGGACTGCGCGAGCGCCCTGCGGCGGCTGGTGCAGCGCGGGGTGCCGGTGCTCAACCAGACGGTCCTGCTGCGGGGCGTCAACGACGACGCCGACACGCTGACCGAGCTCTCCCGACGCCTGCTCGACGCCCGGGTCATGCCCTACTACCTGCACCAGCTCGACCCCGTCCGCGGCGCTCAGCACTGGGAGGTCCCCGTCGAGCGCGGCCACGAGCTGATCGCCGCGCTGCGCGGTCGCCTGCCGGGTTTCGGCGTGCCGCGTTACGTGCGCGAGGTCGTCGGCGCCGCGCACAAGGTCGAGCTCGGGCCCGGGGCCTGAGCCCCACGCGCGGCGCGGCGCGTATACTGTCCTGCGCGCGGGTCGGACGCATCGCCCCGAAGCGCGCGTGCAAACATGAAGACCGCTGTCCGCTCTCTCGCCGTGACGATCGCGCTCGCGTGCGGCGGGCTGCCCGCCCAGTGCCCGGACCCGGCGACTCCTGCCAGCGGCTTCGCGATCGCGACGACGTCCAATCAGCTGCTGACCTACACGGACGGCTACCGCACGCGGGCCGACGTCTACCGCCCGATCTCCGCACCCGGCCCCTGTGGGTGGCCGCTGCTGATCGCCGTGCACGGGCTCCCCGCGAACAAGCAGGCTGCAGCGGCGCGCGCCGCAGACCTCGCGCAGCGCGGTTACGTCGTCGTGGCCTACGACGTGCGCGGCCAAGGCTCCGGCATCGCGCTGAACCCAGGCAAGGGCTCGGGCATCATGTCGCTCAAGGAGTGGATCGACATGTTCGAGGTCATCGAGTGGGCGCGCTCCGCCTACCCGAGCCTCGTCGACGACCAACGCGTCGGGGTCTTCGGCGTCAGCCAGGGCGGCGCGCACGCGTGGGCGGCGGCCGCGTGGTCCGGTCGTCAGCCGCCGCCGAACCCGCGGCGTTCGACGCCGTTCCCGACCGTGGACGCGGTCGCGGCCACGGCCATGCCGCCGAGCCACCCGGACGCGGCGACGCTCGAGGGGGCCGGCTTCAAGGCGATCTGGGCGCGCTACGCGTACGCCCCCACCGGCCCCATGCTGGCCGTCGACCCGGCCGTGAAGCTGCCCTGGCGCACGTTCCTCGCCAACGACGACCCCGAAGGCAACTACCTCTGGCTGAAGAGCGACCCTGGCCGCGACTTCTCCGCGGAGCTCCAGCAGAGCGCGGTGCCGACCCTCGTCACGATGTCCTGGCGCGACAACGGCGCCGGGGCAGACTCCGCGCTCGCGGCGCTGGAGTCGATGCCGGCGTCGACTCCCAAGCGGCTCTACGTGACGACCGGCCAGCACGACACGCCGGTCAACGACTACGAGCGCGACCAGCAGCTGCGGATGCGCGAGCGCTGGTTCGCGCGCTTCCTCAAGGGCGACCCCGAGCCGATCGAGGACGGACCGCTGGTGCGGTCGGCGGCACTGCCCGCGGACGCGACGACCTACACCGACCCGACGTCGCGCTGGCGACACCGGGCGGACGACTCCCTGCCCCCGCAGGTCTCGAGCTCCAGCCGGCTGTTCCTCCGGGCAGGCGGCGCCCTGTCGGCGCAGGCTCCCACGACCAGCGAACCCCCGCAGCGAATCACCCACCAGGTGCCGGCCGGGTACACGGCGCTGCAGTGGGGCCAGAGCGGCGGCGGGACCGCGGTCGCGCCCACGCTCAACGTGACGCCCCTGTCCGAGCACGTCTACACGAGCGCGCCGTTCGCCGAGCCCTTCGAGATCGCGGGCGTCCCGACCCTGGCGCTCGCCGTGACGCCCGGGCACCCGCGGTTCTTCGTCGCGGCGCGGCTCGACCTGCTCCCGCCGAGCGGCGGCGCCGTGACGGTCGGGCGAGGCGCTACGGGCGAACGCCAACCGAGCGGCCCGTCGCCGACGACCCTGTCGATCGGCCTCGACCTGCTCGACGTCGTCGTCCCCGCAGGCGCCCGGCTGCAGCTCCGCGTCCGCAACCACTACATCGTGAACACGCCGCAGGGTGAGTACTTCCACACGATGCCGTATCTGAGCGGCTACCACGTCGACGTCGAGCACAGCCCGGGCGCGCTGTCGTTCGTGGACCTGCCGCTGCGACCCGCCGTCGAACTCGACCTCACGACCGCGACCACCGAGCTCTC
>JBMHDP010000100.1:0-6624 GCA_049889335.1 Planctomycetota bacterium | reverse complement strand
GCCCGTCGCCCGCCGCGGCGCGCGCGCTCGCCGGCGGCCGGACGGACTCCAGTCGTCGGCGCACGTCGTCGGGTCGGTTGGCCTTCGCGACGGCGGCGTCCGCCTCGATCGCGCCCTCGCCGTAAGCGCGCAGCAATTCGTCCTCGAGCGTGGTCATGCCGTACTGCCTGCCGGTCTGCATCAGGTTGAGCAGCTGCGCCGACTTGCCCTCGCGGACCAGGGAGCGCACCGCGTCGGTGCCGACCAGGACCTCGCGCGCGGCGACGCGCCCGCCGCCGATCTTCGGCACCAGGGTCTGGGAGATCACGCCCTGCAGCGTCGACGCCATCTGCACGCGCACCTGCTGCTGCGCGTCGGTCGGGAAGACGTCGATGATCCGGTCCACGGTCGAGATCGCGCTGGTGGTGTGCAGCGTCCCGAAGACGAGGTGGCCCGTCTCCGCGGCGGAGATCGCCATCGAGATCGTCTCCAGGTCACGCATCTCCCCGATCAGGATGACGTCGGGGTCCTGGCGAAGGGCGCGGCGGAGCCCCTCGCGGAACGTCGCGCAGTCCTGGCCGATCTGTCGCTGGGTGACGAAGCACTGCTTGTCCTCGTGCACGAACTCCAGCGGGTCCTCCATCGTCAGGATGTGCCCCGACTGGGTCTGGTTGATGTAGTCGATCATCGCCGCGAGCGTGGTCGACTTGCCCGACCCCGTCGGCCCGGTGACCAGCACGAGGCCGCGCGGCTTGGCCGCGAGGTCGAGCGCGATCTGCGGCAGCTGCAGCGCCTGGTGGTCCGGGACCTGGTCGGGGATCTGGCGGATCACGACCCCGACCGCGTTGCGCTGGTGCAGGGCGTTGACGCGGAAGCGCGCGCAGTCCGGCAGCGCGTACGAGAAGTCGATGTCCTTCTCCTCGAGGAAGCGCTCCCACTGCTCCGGCGACATCAGCTCGCGCGCGAGCTGGGCGGTCGCCTCCGGCGACAGCGGCCCGAGCGCGGTCTGCGGCTGGACCTCCCCGTCGATCCGGAGGCCCGGCGCGCTGCCGGCCTTCACGTGCAGGTCGGAGGCCCCCTCCCGGACCATGACCCGCAGCAGGTCATCCATTCGAAACGTCATCGCCAGCCACCCTCCCGGAGCGCGAATCCGCCCCTGATCTTCACACTCCATCGGTATCGTTCCTGTCTGCCTCGAGGGCGGGCGCCGCAGAGGCCCACAGCGAGACGCTCGCCGCGTCGGGAATTCCCCATGCCGCTGCTGCCCGCGCGCCGATGACATCGACAGCAGCCATGACCGAAGCTCCTGACCTCCACGCCAAGCGCTCCCCCACCGACAGCCTCGGCAGGCTGCATCGCGTGCCGGAGGGGGCGGGCGGCGCCGCCGAGCTCTCGCCCGTCCCGGCGGACACGCCGCTCGCTTCGCTCCCTCCTGCCTCGCTGTTCGTCAACCGTGAGCTCTCGTGGCTGGCCTTCAACCGGCGCGTGCTGGAGGAGGCCCAGGACCCGAACAACCCGCTGCTCGAGCGCGTCAAGTTCCTGGCGATCGCGAGCACCAACCTCGACGAGTTCTTCGAGATCCGGGTCGCGGGCGTCATGGAGATGGTCGACGCCGAGATGCAGACCGAGAGCCACGACGGCATGAAGCCGCCCGAAGAGCTGGAGCGGGTGCGCGCCGACGCGCACGCGTTCACGACCGCGATGCACCAGACCTGGACCGAGCGCCTGCTGCCGGAGCTGGTCAAGGCCGACATCCGCTTCCCCACCGTCCGCCAGCTGACGGGCGCCCAGAAGGACTACGTCGACTCCTACTTCCAGCGCGAGATCTACCCGATCCTGACGCCGCTCGCGGTCGACCCGGCGCACCCCTTCCCGGTCCTGCTCAACAAGTCGCTCAACGTCGTCGTGCTGCTGCACGAGCCGAGCAAGTCGGACCGCCGCACGCACCGCATGGCCGTGGTCCAGGTGCCGCGCACGCTGCCGCGGATCCTCCGGCTGCCCGAGCAGGACGGCCACCGCGCCTACGTCTTCACCGCGGACGTGGTGCGCGCCAACCTGCAGTCGCTGTTCCCGGGCCTCGACGTGGTGCACACCAGCACGTTTCGCGTCACCCGGGACGGCAACCTCGAAGTCGACGAGATCCAGGCGACCGACCTGATGAGTTCGATCGAGAAGGAGCTGATCAAGCGACGGCGCGGCGAGCCCGTGCGGCTCGAGATCGACAGCGACGCCCACCCCGAGGTGCTGGAGCGCTTCCTCAAGGCCTTCCAGCTGGAGAGCGACGACGTCTACTTCTGCGACGGGCCGGTCAACCTCGGGCGGATCATGGAGCTCTACTCCCTGATCGAGCGCCCCGGCATGAAGGAGCCGCCGGCGCAGCCGCGCCGACTCCGTCGGTGGGGCGCGCCCGAGGAGATGTTCGCCGACCTGCGCGACGGCGACATCCTGCTCCACCACCCCTACGACTCGTTCTCGAACGTCGAGGACTTCCTCCGACTGGCCGCGCGCGACCCACGCGTACTCGCGATCAAGCAGACGATCTACCGGGCCGGCAGCAAGAACGTGATGGTCGAGGCGCTGATCGAGGCCGCGCAGCGGCGCAAGCAGGTCACCGCGATCGTCGAGCTGAAGGCGCGCTTCGACGAAGAGGCCAACATCCAGTGGGCCCGACGCATGGAGAAGGCGGGCGTGCACGTCGTCTACGGGATCGTCGGCATGAAGACGCACGCCAAGTGCACGCTGGTCGTGCGGCGCGAGGACGACGACAGCTTGCGCCGCTACTGCCACATCGGCACCGGCAACTACAACCCGGCGACCGCGCGCCTCTACACCGACGTCGGGGTCATGACCTCCCACCGCGAGCTCGGGGAGGAGGTCGCCGAGACCTTCAACATGATCACCGGCCACACGCGCGTGCCCGACATGGAGCACCTGCTGGTGTCGCCGTTCACGATGCAGAAGCAAGTCATCGCCGACATCCACCGCGAGATCGCCAACCACAAGGCCGGCCGTCCTTCGGGCGTGAAGGCCAAGCTCAACAACCTCGCCGACCCCAAGGTCATCCTCGCGCTCTACGAGGCGTCGCGCGCCGGCGTACAGGTCGAGCTGAGCGTGCGCAGCGTCTGCTGCCTGCGTCCAGGCGTCCCGGGCCTGAGCGAGAACATCACCGTGACGACGATCGTCGATCGCTTCCTCGAGCACAGCCGCGTCTACTACTTCCACAACGCGGGCGACCCCAAGGTCTACCTGTCCTCGGCCGACTGGATGATCCGCAACCTCGAACGCCGCGTCGAGGTCGCCGCGCCCGTGCTCGACCCGGACCTGAAGCAGCGCGTCATCGACGAGGTGCTCGGCATGGCGCTGCGCGACAACGTCAAGGCGCGCCGCGTGCTCCCGAGCGGACAGAGCGAGCGCATCGCGCGCCAGGTCGGCGAGCTGCCGATCCGCAGCCAGGCGGCGCTCTCGGAGATGTCGATGCAGAAAGCCGCCGGCCCGGAGGCCCTCTCCGGACGCCCCGGCAAGCGCGGCAAGAAGAAGACGTCCCGCTGAGCCGAGCCGGCGCCCAGCTTCCAGTTTGCAATGCAAAGCTTAGTTGCTAGAAGTCAGGACATGAAGACTCGAGCGGCGACCGCATGGCTCCGACTGACCGTGTGCGCAGGCGCGCTGCTGACGATCGCGGCGCTCGGCTGCCGACCGCGGTGGTCTGCGGACGGCGCGCGCCTGACCTACGCCGCGCGTGACGGCAGACGTCACCTGATCGCGTCGCTGGACGTGTCGACCGGCCGCGCCGAGCACCTCTTCGACATCGGCCTGAACGACGGCGCCATGGACATGGTCCGCGACCCGGACCGGCCGCGCTGGGTGATCGTCTGGGCCGACGGCGCGGACGACGCGCTCGTCAAGGTGCGGACGCGTGACGACGCTGGCGACGAGAGCGAGGCGATCGAGGTCCGCCCCGGCGGCAGGAACATCACCGCGATCCTGACGGAGCCGGTCGTCGCGCGAGGCTACGTCTTCCTGACCGCTGGCACGATCCACCGCGTCCACCTCGACACCGGGGAGACGAAGAAGCTCGAGCGCACGGGCCTGGTCGCCTTCCGCTGGGGCGACGGCGTCGGCTACGTCGCGGGCGGGCGCGAGTTCGAGGTCGGCCGGCTGGACCCCGAGACGCTGGAGCTGCAGCCGCGGATCACGCGCCCGCAGGGCACCGACTGGAAGATCATGGGCGCGCCGCGATTCGACCCTACCGGGGCGCGCGGCGCGCTCGTCGCAGCGCGCGGAGATCCCCGCGCGGGGCTCGACGCGCTCACGTGGGCCGTGCTGGTGTTCGAGGAAGACGCGCTGCTCACGACGGTCGAGCTGAAAGGTGAGCGGTCGATGGGCCCGATCGCGTGGCTCGACGCGGTCACGATCGGCGCGACCGTGCTGCGGCCGGGCGACGAAGAGGACCGCTTCTCGCTGCTGGAGACCAACTTCAGCGGCTCATTCCAGCGCGAGACCCCGCTGCTGCGGGCGCCGGTCCACGAGCAGATGCGCAAGGACGGCGGCGTCGTCTACCAGCTGAAGCAGCCGCTGCTTCTGCAGCCGTCGCCGTCCCCCGACGGCAAGACGGTCGCGTTCACGACCGCCAAGATGTCTGCGCTGCCCGCCGAGCGCGACGGGCTGCTGCTGCTCCGGCGCGATCAGGACAACCGCGTGGAGCGGATCCCCTTCGACTTCGCGGACAAGTAGCGCGCGACGGCCGCGCGCGCTGGCCCCAGCGAGGCAGCCAGCGAAAGAGCCAGCGCGAGCGCGAGGGAAGAGTCGGCCAGATAACGAGCGGCCGAAAAAAGAAGAAGCCCTCCAGAGCTGGGCTCCGGAGGGCTTCGTTGGCGAGGACGACGGGGATCGAACCCGCAACCACCGGATAGACAGTCCGGGACTCTACCAATTGAGCTACGTCCCCACGCCGATGGGGGCCGAGGAAGCTACCGGGAAGGCACGGCTTTGCAAGCCCTTAGCCGCGCCAAATCTGGCGACGGTCGCTGGTGGCGCGGGGGCAGCCCGGACATAAAGACGGCCGGCGGGCTCACACCCCGCCGGCCAATCCACTCTTCGCTCTCTCGTGGCGAAGCGGCGCGCTCCCTCGGCCCGAAGGCCTCGGTGGCAGCGCCGTTGCCTCGCCACCAGGTTGATTAGGCCACCTGATCCGACCCACAAGGGATCCGGCGCATGTTCTTGCCAAGTTCTTCCGATCGACCGGCCACCCAGCTCGAGCTTCGATACGCCGCGCCGGGGGACGGAGACGCTCCGGTCCTCTCCGTCGACGGGATGACCGCCGCCGGCCCCAACCTCTCGCACTGGCCCGGCAACCGGACCCCGCCGGCGTGGCGCGCCGACCTCAGCACCGGGATCGCCCTGAACTTCGCGCGCGCCTCGGCGACCGAGCAGCGGGCGTTCCTCGGCGACGTCCAGCACGTCGTCAACGACCACTACGACACCGACGGGTTCGGCGCGCTGCTGGCGGTGCTGCGCCCGGACGTCGCCTTCCGCACCGAGGACACGCTGATGTCCGCTGCGGCGGTCGGGGACTTCGCCGTCTGGCACACGTGGCGAGGGTTCGCGATCGACCGCATCGTCAAGAACCTCGCGCACCCCGACTCCCCGGTGCGCGGCGCCTTCCACGGGGTGGAGGGCGAAGCCGCGCTGTCGCTCGCGCGCTATCGGTGGCTGCTGGACAACGCCGAGTCCGTGCTGACGAACACCGGGGGCTTCCGCGCGCTCTACGAAGAGGAGATGGCCGCCGTTCAGGGCGAGCTCGACCAGGGGCTCCGCGGCGCCGTCCAGGTCGCGCACGAGCGAGAGGTCGGACTGGGCGTCCTGCGGTCCGAGGGCCCGCGGCACCGCATGACCCTCAACACGCTCGCCGGGGCGTGGCGCGTGCTGCACGTGATCGACGGCCGCGACGGCGTGCGCTACCGCTACCACGACCGCACCGAGAGCTGGTTCGACCTCGTGACGATCCAGCCGCCGCCGCGCCGCGACCTGCGCTTGCTGCGGGACCGCCTGCGCGCGCTCGAGCCTGGGCGCGACGGCGCGCGCTGGCACGCCGACCCGCCGGACCAGCCCATCCCCGAGCTGTACTTCGGGCCCTGGTCCGAGCAGGAGTACGGCGAGATCACGCGCGACCTACGGCCGAGCAGGCTCGCGCCGGAAGCCGTCCACGCCGCCGTGCTCGAGTTCTTCGCCAACCCGCGGACCTGAGCAACTCCGCCGGCCGTTGCAGCCCGGCAGCCGCGCGCCATGATCGGAGGCGATGCCGCCCTCGCGATCCGTGCTCCCGATCCTCGCGTGCGCGCTCTGGGCCTGCGCGCCCGCGGCGACGCCGGACGGCGCGCTGCGGGTCCTCGCCGTCTGCGCGCCCGAGGCGCTCACCGACAGCCTGCGCGCCCACCCTGAGGCGACGCTGGTCGTGGTCCTGGGCGGGGACAGCGACGCGGCGCAGGCCGCCGTCACGGCCGCCGGCCGCGACCAGCGGCCGTTCGTCGTCGTCGTCGAGGACAGCGCTCCTTTGGCCGCCCCGCTCCCCGACGCGTGGGTCGAAGCGCCGTCCGGCGCCGAGGCCGCGGTCGACCTCGCGCTGCTGGCGCGCCGCGGCGCCGCGCC
>JBMHDP010000099.1:0-6121 GCA_049889335.1 Planctomycetota bacterium | reverse complement strand
CAGCGACGCGGTCGGCGCGCGGCGCTCGCCGAGCGCGAGCACGAACAGGCCCAGGATCACGCCGAGCGTCAGGCCCTGGATCGCGAGCACCTGGCCGATGATCGAGCCGCCGCCGATGCCGCTGACGCCGACCAGGATCTGCAGGCCGGCGAACACCACGGTCCCGACCTTGGCCGCGCGCAGCGCGAACGGCTGGTCGGGGCGGTGGCCGGTCAGCGGCAGCACGAAGTCGTTGACCAGCGCCGACGCCGACGCCGACAGCGAGCTCGACAGCGTCGACATCGCCGCCGAGAACAGCGCGCCCAGCACGATGCCGACCACGCCGGTCGGCAGGTGGTGCACGATGAAGTCGGCGAACACGCGGTCGCCCTTCTCGAACGGCTGCGCCGGCGGCTGCTGCGCGTAGAACGCCGACAGGCACAGCCCCAGCAGCAAGAACACCGCGAACTGCGCGAGCACCACCGGCCCGCTCCAGATCAGCGCCTTCTGCGCGTCCTGCTGCGAGCGCGCGCACAGGTAGCGCTGCACGATCAGCTGGTCGACGCCGTGGCTGCCGATCGACACCACCGCGCCGCCGATCAGGCCGGCGTAGAGCGTGTAGGGCTGGGCGAGGTCCCAGTCGGTGACGAAGACGCGCAGCCGCTCCTGCATGCCGTCTGCCGACAGCGCGCCGGACAGCCCGCCGTCGAGCTCCCGGCCGAGCACGACGAACGCGATCGCAGCGCCCAGCATGTAGACGAAGAACTGGATCGCGTCGGTCCAGACCACGGCCTTGATGCCGCCGATCACGGTGTAGACGACGGTCGCAGCGCCGACCGCGACGACGGCGACCTCGATCCGCCAGCCGAACATCACCTGCAGCACGATCGCGGTCAGATACAGCCGCAGGCCGTCGCCGAGCGTGCGCGTCACCAAGAACAGCCCGCTCGCGAGCGTGCGCACCTGCGGGCCGCTGCGGTCGCGCAGCACGTCGTAGGCGGTGAACAGCCGGCCCTGGAAGTAGAGCGGCACCAGGAGCGTCGCCGCCGCGATCCGGCCGACCAGGTAGCCGAGCGGCAGCTGCAAGAAGCGCAGGTCGCCGGGGCCCAGCCCGCCGCCGAAGGCGATCCCCGGCACGCTCAAGAACGTCACCGTGCTGGTCTCGGTCGCGACGATCGACAGCAGCAGCGCACCCCACGGCAGGTCGCGGCCGCCGAGCAGGTAGTCCTGCGCCGACTTCTGCCCGCGGCCCATCCACAGGCCGAACGCGACGGTGCCGGCGACGTAGAGCACGAGCAGCACGAGGTCCAGCGTGGCGACCGGCATCGAAGCGACCTTACCGCCGCTCCAAGGGGCGGTCACGCGAACCGTGGCGCGTCGGCGCCGCTTCCGGGATCATGCCGCCATGAGCGACGTCGACCTCACGCAGCTGAGCACCGAGGCCCGCAACCCGCGCAGCCAGGACCTCGACGCCCTGTCCACGCTCGAGCTCGTCAGGGCCATGAACGACGAGGACCGCCGGGTCGCCGTCGCGGTCGAGGCGCAGCTGCCGCGGATCGCCGCGGCCGTCGACGCGATCGCGGCGCGCATGCACAAGGGCGGCCGCCTGGTCTACGTCGGCGCGGGGACCTCCGGTCGGCTCGGCGTGCTCGACGCGGTCGAGTGCCCGCCGACGTTCTCCGCCGACCCGGCGCAGGTCCTGGGCCTGATCGCCGGCGGCGAGCGCGCGTTCGTGAAGGCGGTCGAAGGCGCTGAGGACGACCCGGAGCTCGCCGCCGCGGACCTCGACGCGCTCGGGCTCGTCGCGCGCGACGTGGTGGTCGGCGTGGCCGCCAGCGGCCGGACGCCCTACGTGCTGGGCGCGCTCGCGCGGGCCGGCGCCGTCGGCGCGCTGCGCGTCGCCGTGACGATGAACCCCGGCTCCGCCGCGGGTCGGGACTGCGACCACGCGATCGAGGTCGCGACGGGCGCGGAGGTGCTCACGGGCAGCACCCGCCTCAAGGCGGGCACCGCGACCAAGATGGTGCTCAACATGCTGAGCACCGGCGCGTTCGTGCGGCTCCACAAGGTCTACGGCAACCTGATGGTCGACCTGCAGGCGACCAACCAGAAGCTGCGCGCGCGCAGCGTGCGGATCGTCGCCGACGCCTGCGGCTGCAGCCTCGAGGAGGCCCGGCCGCTGCTCGAAGCCGCCGACGGCGAGGTCAAGTGCGCGATCGTCGCCCGGCTCAAGCAGGTCGAGCCGCACGTCGCCCGCACGCTGCTGTTCACCCACGACGGCAGCGTGCGCCGCGCGCTCGAGGCGCCGACCTCGTGAGCGCGGCGAGCGGCAGCCGGTGGGTCGGGCTCGACGCGCTGCGCGGCGCGTCGATCTTGGCGATGATCCTGGTCAACAACCCGGGTCGGTGGGGGGCCGAGTGGCAGTACGCGCCGCTGCGCCACGCCGACTGGCACGGCTGCACGTTCACCGACCTGGTCTTCCCGACGTTCTTGTTCTGCTGCGGCGTCGCGATCGTGCCCGCGCTCGGCGGCAAGCTGGCGCGCGGGGCCCCGCCCGGCGCGCTGGTGCCCGGCCTGCTGCTCCGGGTCGCCAAGCTGGCGCTGCTCGGCATGTTCTTGTCGGCGTTCCCGCTGCTGACGTTCGCCCCGGACCGCGACCTGTTCGCGCCGCTCCTCGGGGTGCGCGTCCCCGGCGTGCTGCAGCGGATCGGCGTCTGCTACGGCGTCGCCGCGCTGCTGTTCCTGTTCACGTCCGCGCGAACCCAGCGGCGCGTGCTGTGGGCCTGCCTGTTGCTCTACTGGCCGTTGATCACGCTGGCGCCGGTCCCCGGATTCGGTCCGCCGGACCTGAGCGACCCGATGGGCACGCTGCAGGGCTACGTCGACCGCGCAGTGTTCGGCGACCACATCTGGGTCAAGGGGAAGTACGACCCCGAGGGCCTGCTCAGCACGATCCCGGCGCTCGCGACGTGCCTGTTCGGCGTCGAGGCCGGGCGGTGGATGCAGGCGACGCCCGACGCCGCGGCGCGCGCTGCGGGCCTGATGCGGCGCGGTCTGCTGCTGATGGCGCTCGGCGCGGCCTGGGGCTGGCTGATGCCGGTCAACAAGTACCTGTGGACCAGCAGCTACGCGGTCTGGACGGCGGGGCTGGCGTGCGCGGGGCTCGGGCTGGCGGTCACCTGCTTCGAGCCGCCCGGGCGGCAGCGCTCCGCCTACGCGCTGCAGGTCTACGGCACGAACGCGCTGCTGGTGTTCGTGGGCAGCGGCCTCGTCGGTCGGCTCGTCGGCTCGCTGCTGACGGTCGACGTGGCGGGCGGCGCGGTGCCCGTGAAGGCGTGGTTCTTCGCGACGGTCCTGGAGCCGCTCCTGCCGGCGCAGGCGGCCTCGCTCGCGTTCGCGCTGCTCTGGGTCGCGGCGTGGTTCGTCGTGCTCCGCGCCCTCTATCGTCGCGGCGTCGTCTGGCGCGCGTGAGCCCGATCGCTGCGCCGTAGCTGCTTGGCTCGCACGGCCTTGCGCAACGTCGGTGGGCCTTCTTCACGGACAGATTACGAACTAGAGCCGTTTCTTCGTCGAGGTCGTCCTAACGATAGAAACGGCGGAGGCTTGAGGAGTCTCGAGCGTCGGATGCCGCGGTCCTCACGTCTTGTCTTGAGGCGCGCTTGGAGGCAAAGTTATATGGCGATGCAGGCACACCCCGGTCCAGAAGTAAGAGTCCTCGACACCGCCGAGAGCGCGGTGCCGCTGCTGCTCGCTGAGCTGCGCGAGGTGGTCGCCCGCAACCCGCGCCCGCTGGTCAGCTTTGCGACCGGCGGCACCTTCGCGGCGTTCTTCCGCTCGCTGGACGCGGAGCTCAAGTCCGGTCAGATCGACAGCTCGGGGTTCATCGGGACCCACCTGGACGAATACATCGCCTTCGAGCCCAACCGCCGCGGCGGCATGGTGCACGAGCTGACCCTCCGCTGTCCCGCCATGCGCGACATGCTGGCCCGCGGCTCGTTCCTGCCCGTCCCGTGCCACGGGGCGGAGGGCTCGCTGCGGGCGCACGAAGAGCGCCTCGCCCGCGCGGGCGGCATCAAGCTCCAGTTCCTCGGGATCGGCCGCAACGGCCACGTCGCGTTCAATGAGCCGGGCGCGTCGTTTGAGGCGGGCTTCCACGTCACCGAGCTCGCCGAGTCGAGGCGCGTCGACGCGGCCCCGACCTTCGTCCCGGACGAGCCGCCGCGCCGCGCCGTGACCTCGGGCATCCAGTCGATCCTGGGTGCCGAGCGCGTGGTGCTCTGCGCGTTCGGTCGCGGCAAGGCCGACGCCGTGAA
Organism: Planctomycetota bacterium; assembly: GCA_049889335.1. GTDB lineage: Bacteria > Planctomycetota > UBA1135 > UBA1135 > UBA2386. The sequence continues at coordinate 1,829 of JBMHDP010000099.1, read as the reverse complement.
GGCGATGCTCCAGGGCCACGTCAGCCAGAGCTGCCCGGCCTCGGCGCTGCGCAACCACCAGAACGTGCTGGTCCTGCTCGACCCGGAAGCGGCGAGCAGCCTGGACGCCGCGGCCGAGAGCGCCAGCTGACCTCGCCAGCGAGCTTCGACCGCCGACTCGTTCGCCGGGGCCGCGGGCGAGGGAGCGAGCGATCGCGCCGCGTCGGGCGTAGCATGACGGCGTGATCGTCCGCCGCGCACGTGTCCTCCCCGTCGTCCTGGCCGCGCTGTTGCCCTGCGCCGAGGAGCTCCGCGCGCAGCGCGCGGCCGCGACGCTGCACTCGCTGAGCCTGGAGCAGAAGGCCGGACAGCTGTTCGTCAGCTGGAGCCTGTCGCGACCGTCGGGCGGCAACCACGAGCAGCTGATGCGGTGGGTGGAGGAGGTCGGCCTCGGCGGCGTGATCCTGAGCCTCGGTGAGGTCGGCGACGCCGCGGCGCTGATCCCGCAGCTGCAGGCCAAGGCCGCCGTGCCGCTGCTGCTGGCCGGCGACTTCGAGGGCGGCGTGTGGTTCCGGCTGCGGGGCGCGACCGAGCTCGGCAACCAGATGCTGGTGGGCGCGACCGGCGACGCCGCGCTCGCCGAAGCGATGGGGCGGGTGACCGGCGAGGAGGCCAAGGCGCTCGGCTTCCACTGGGTGTTCGCGCCGGTCCTCGACGTCAACAGCAACCCCGCCAACCCGATCATCAACGTGCGCAGCTTCGGCGAGGACCCGGCGCTGGTCTCGCGGCTCGGCACCGCGTTCGCGCGCGGCGTGCGCAGCGCCGGCTTGATCTCGTGCGGCAAGCACTTCCCAGGCCACGGCGACGTCGCCAGCGACTCACACCTGGAGCTGCCGACGGTGCCCGGCGACGCCGCGCGGCTGCGCCGGGTCGAGCTGCGGCCCTTCGAGGACGCGGCGCGCGACGGGCTCGAGTCGGTGATGACCGGCCACCTCGCGGTGCCGGGCCTCGGCGAGGCCGAAGACGTGCCCGCGACGCTGTCCCGGCGGATCCTGCACGACGTGCTGCGCGAGGAGCTGGGCTTTCAAGGCCTGGTCGTGACCGACGCGCTCGACATGGGCGGGGTCAAGAACAAGCTGTCGCCGGGCGAGGTGGCGGTGCGCGCGCTGCTCGCCGGCGCCGACGTGCTGCTCATGCCGCCCGACCCGCTGGCTGCGCGCCAGGCGGTGGTCGACGCGGTGAAGAGCGGCCGCGTGCCGATGGCCCGGCTCGACGACGCGGTCGAGCGGATCCTCGCGATGAAGGCGCGGGTCGGCCTGCTGTCGGGCGGCGGTCAGGTCGCTGCGGATTGGCAGGCGGCGCTGCGGCGGCCGGAGTCGGTCGCGCTCGCCGAGGAGATCGCCGCGCGCGGGCCGGTGCTGGTCCGCGACCGCGACGGCGCCGTCCAGTCCGCGCTGCAGTCCGGCGACGAGCAGGCGATGCTGGTGACGCTGGTCGACAAGCAGGAAGGACAGGGCGACGCGTTCGCGCAGGCGCTCGACGGCCCGGTCGCGGTCGGCCGCGGCGCGAGCGTGCAGCTGTCCAACGCGAGCACGGCCGCAGAGGTCGAGCAGGCGGTCGCCAAGATCGCGATGGCTCAGAACGTCGTGGTCGCGGTCTACGTCAAGGTGCGCGAGTTCACCGGCGGGCTGAGCGTGCCCGCCAACCTGCAGCCGGTGCTCGACGCGCTCCGCGACGAGCAGGACGTCGTGCTGGTCTCGTTCGGCAACCCCTACCTGGTGCAAGCGGTGCCGCAGGCCGACGCCTACGTCGCCGCGTTCACCCGCACCGCGCACGTGCAGCGCGCCGTC
>JBMHDP010000098.1:0-5135 GCA_049889335.1 Planctomycetota bacterium | reverse complement strand
CGCGGCCTGGAGGTCCTGCAGCTTCTTCTGCAGCCCCCCGCGCTGCGGTCGGCGCGGGCCGGGCTGCAGCTCGAGCAGCAGCGCCTCGCCCGGCAGCAGGCGGAGCTGGCGGCCGCGCTGAAGCGAGCTCGTGAGGTCGAGGCGGAGCTGGCGCCGCTCCGCGCGCTCGAGCAGCAGCTGCGCGATCAGGACGCCCAGATCCTCGCGGCCGAAGCGCGGGTGAAGCAGCTCGCCGGCGAGGTCGCGAAGGCGACCGAGGCGGCGGCGCAGCAGGAGGCGCAGCTCAAGCCGCAGCTCGCTGCGCTGCAGAAGAAGCTGCAGGACCTCCAGGCCGCGGGCGGCTCGATCGCGCAGGCCGAAGCGCTCGTCGCCGCAGCCGCCAAGGTGCTGGCGCCGCCCGCGGCGCCGGCGACCCCGAAGAAGTAGGCCAGGCGCCGTAGGCCCCGAACCAGCAGGTCCAGGAGAGAGAGGCAGAGCCATGATGCACGTCACCCTCGCGCTCGCGTGCGCGCTGCAGGGGCCCGAGTCGCCCGACCTCGTCGTCACCGCGGTGCCCGGCGGCCGCTACGCGCCGCTCCAGCGCAGCTTCGCGCAGCACGTCGACGTCTTCGGCGTGAAGGTGTTCGGGACCCGGCGCGTGCCCCGATCGAAGCTCCTGCACGTCGCGACCGTGCTCGCGGAGTACCTCGACAACGACGAGGACGGCGCCGTCGACAACGAGGCGGTGCTCCAGGCGATGGTGGCGCGCGACGCGTTCATGGCGGTCTTCGGCAGCGAGCGCGAGATGGAGCGGCTCGACTGGGAGCGCGTCGAAGCGGCCGGCTTCACGGCGGGCCAGGGTCAGTTCGTCGAAGAGACGGCGCCGGGCGGCGGCCGCTTCGACGCCACGCTCGAGGAGGTGCTCCACCTCGTCACCCACGTCGGCTACGCGAACGCCTACCCCGAGGTGTTCGGGGAGCGGGCGGACAGCGAGCTCGGGCGCTGCCTGGACCGCGCCCGGGGCGGGCGGTTCGAGCGGGTGCCGACCTCGTACCCAGACGGCGCCTGGTTCACCTACGACGACGCCACCTGCGACTACGGCTGCCAGTGCGCGGAGTATCTCTACTGGGCCGTGACCTCGGTGATGGGGGCGCAGGAGGCGCCGCGCCGGCGCCGGGAGATCGCGCACGAGTGGCGGCTACCGACCGCGGCGCTGGTGGCCGAGCGTGACCCCGGCGTCTACGCGTTGATCGCCTCGCCGCGCTACCGGTTGCCCACGCGGCTGCCCGACGGGGTCTACCGCGGCGGCCGCGGGCCCGAGGTCGAGCGGTTGGCGGCGGTCGCGGGCGCCGAGAGCGGCGAGCCGGATCTGTGCGTCGGGCCGGACGGCGTCGCGCGGCTCAGCTGGGTCGAGGAGCTGGAGCGCGGTCACGCGCTGCGGTTCGCGCGCCTCGTCGACGGGCGCTGGTCCCGCCCGCAGGAGATCGCGCGGGGCGAGCGGTGGTTCGTCAACTGGGCGGACTTCCCGTCCCTGACGGTGCTGCCGAGCGGCGCGATGGTGGCCCACTGGCGACAAATGAGCGGGGCGGGCACCTACGACTACGACGTGCTGGTCGCGCGGTCCGAGGACGGCGGCGTCACCTGGGGCGCGCCGCAGCGACCGCACCGGGACGGGGTCCAGGCCGAGCACGGCTTCGTCTCCACGGCGGCGGTCGGCCGCGACGGCCTGGCGCTGGCGTGGCTCGACGGCCGCGCCATGAAGCCCTCGGCGGGCGGCCACGGCGCGATGACGCTGCGCTACGCCGAGCTGACGGCCGCGGGCGCGCTCGCGTCCGAGTCCCTGCTGGACCCGCGCGTGTGCGAGTGCTGCCAGACGTCCATGGCGTGGACCTCCCAGGGGCCGCTCGTCGTCTACCGGGACCGCTCGGACGAGGAGGTCCGCGACATCGCCTGCGTGCGCCGGGTCGACGGCCGCTGGACCGCGCCGCGCGCCGTCTCGTCGGAGCGCTGGCGGATCGGCGGCTGCCCGGTCAACGGGCCGTCGGTCGCCGCGCGCGGCGACAACGTGGTCGTCGCCTACTTCACCGCGGCCGCCGGTCGGGCCAGCGTGCGCCTGACCCGCTCCTCGGACGCCGGCGCGACCTTCGGCGAGCCGCTCGTGCTCGACGACCAGAACCCGCCGGGCCGCGTCGAAGTCGCGCTCGCGACCGACGGCGCAGCGTGGCTCTGCTGGCTGGGGCGCGACGGCGACGAGGGGGTCGTGTTGCTGCGGCGGGTCGGTCCGGACGGCAGCGTCTCCGACGCTCGCGTGGTCGCCAGGACCGGCACGGGTCGGGGCCACGGCTTCCCGCAGCTGCTCGCGCTCGACGGCGCGCTGTTGTTCGCCTGGACCGACGGCGGCGTGCAGACCGCGCGGCTGCCGCTGCGCTGACCTGCCCCGCGACCGGCGGCTACTGCCAGTCGTGGTGGAACCACTCCCCGGCGGGTCGGTCGGTGCGCTCGAAGGTGTGGGCGCCGAACAGGTCTCGCTGCGCCTGGGTCAGGTTCTGCGGCAGCGCAGCGCGTCGATAGCTGTCGAAGTAGCTGAGGCTGGCGCCCATGGCGAGCGCCGGGACGCCGCGCTCCGCGGCGAGCGCCACGACCCGTCGCCACGCCGCCTGGCGCTCCTGCAGGAAGCCGCCGAGCGTCGGGTCGAGGAGCAGGTTGGGGAGCACGCCCGCGGCGCGGTATGCGGCCTGGATGCGCTCGAGGAAGCGCGCGCGGATGATGCAGCCGCCTTTCCAGATGCGCGCGACCTCCCCCAGGTCCACGCCCCAGCCCTTGTCGGCGTTCGCTGCCGAGATCAGGTCCAGGCCCTGCGCGTAGCTGCAGATCTTGCTGCAGTAGAGGGCGTCGCGCAGCGCCGCGAGCATGTCGCCGTCGACCGGGTCGGTCGAAGTCGGCCCCGCGAGGTGCTCGCTCGCGTGGAGGCGCTGCGCCTTCATCGCGCTCAGGTAGCGGGCCTCGACCGCGGCCTGCATGGTCGGGACCGGCACGCCGTAGCGCAGCGCGATCTCACTGGTCCACTTCCCCGTGCCCTTCTGTCCGGCCTTGTCGAGGATCACCTCGACCATCGGCGCGCCGGTCTCGGCGTCCTTCGCCTCGAGGATGCGCGCCGTGATCTCGACCAGGAACGACTCGAGGAAGCCCTCGTTCCACTCCGCGAAGGTCGCGGCCATCTGCCCGTGGTCCATCCCGAGCACGTTCTTCATCAGGTCGAAGCACTCCGCGATCAGCTGCATGTCGCCGTACTCGATGCCGTTGTGCACCATCTTGACGAAGTGACCTGCTGCGCCCTTGCCGACGTGCGTCACGCAGGGGCCGTCGTCGACGACCGCGGCGATCTTGGTCAGGATCGGCGCGAGCTCGTCGTAGGCGCTCTGGTCGCCGCCCGGCATCATGCTCGGCCCGTTGAGCGCGCCCTCCTCGCCGCCCGAGACGCCCATGCCGACGAAGCGGAGCCCCTGCTCGGAGAGCTCGCGCGAGCGGCGTTCGGTGTCGTCCGGGTGACTGTTGCCCGCGTCGATGATCATGTCGCCGGACTGCAGGTGCGGCAGGAACTGCCGGATCGTGACGTCGACGGGCTCGCCGGCCTTGATCAAGAGCAGCAGCTTGCGCGGCCGGACGAGCGAGGCGCAGGCCTCCTCCGGCGTCTTCGCGCCGAACATCCGGTAGCCCTCCTCGCACCGCGCGAGCGTCGACTCCAGCAGGTCTTCGGTGCGGTTCCAGACCGTCACCGGGAAGCCGTTGCGGGCGATGTTGAGGGCGAGGTTCTGGCCCATCACGGCCAGCCCTACGACGCAGATCTGTGAGGTGTCTTGCATGCCGAGCTCGTGCGCGGAGATGCTACCGCGCGCCGCGCCGCATGCACCCAGGCCCGGACGCTTCTCGGCTCAGCGCCCAGGGGTCTTCGCGGGCGCGGCGCGAGGCGGCAGGTCGGCGTGCCACGTCGCCCAGGACCGCGGGTCGGCGCCCGGGTCGCGCCCGGTGAGCAGCTTCAACGCGTCGCGGTAGGCATAGACGATCCGGCGGATCTCCGTGACGCCGATCACGGTCGCGTCCAGCACCGCGCCGCTCTGCAGCACGTCGACCTGCGGGTCGGCGATGAACGAGGCCTGCGCGACGTCGACGTCGAAGTCCCGGATGTAGGCCTGTTGGTTCAGGAAGGCGACGTGGCCGCGGCTGGCGCCGGCGTCGTTCGAGGCCCGGCGCAGCCCGGTCGCGGCGTGCGGGCCCGCGCGGACCAGGAGGTCGATCGCGGCGTCGTGACGGAGCCGTCCGAGCGCGGCAGCGGTGCGAACGCGCACCTTCGGGTCGCGGTGTCCGAGGCCGCCTGCCATGTAGGTGACGTCGGCAGCGTCGAGGGTCGGTCGGCCGAGCTCAGCGGCGGCGGCGCGGACCTCGTCACGCCGGTCGAGCACGGTGGTCCGTAGCACGAAGCGTTCGTTGCCGGTCGTCCCGCGTCGCTGCAAGGCCGACAGCGCCGCGATCCGCTGTCGGAAGCTCCCGCTGCGGCGCGCCTGTTGACGCAGCGTCGGGTCGGCGTTCGGCTCGCGGACCATCAGCTCGACGAGCGCGGCGAGCTTGCCCGGCTTGGTGCTCGCGTGGCAGCCGCGCAGCATCATCTGGACGCGCTTCGGGGTCGGCGCTTGCCGAGCGGCGCGCGGCAGCAGCGCGGGCTCCAGCTGCGCCAGGAATTCCCGGAGGCGTCGGGTGACGGCGGCGCGCGGTCGGCCGTCGCCGGGCTCGAGCTTGGCAACGGTCTCGTCGAGCAGCCGCCACATCTCCGGCTCCAGCCCGTATTCGCGCGCCAGCTGGGCCAGCTGCAGGCAGGCGAACGCGCTGTCGCCGCTCTTCTTCGCCTTGCTCTTGAGCGCGGCGCGCAGCTCTTCGTGCGTCCGGACGCGCTCGACGTCGGGCTTCGGCACCGTCACGCGCCCTTCGTACGTCTCGACCTCATAGCTCTCGGCGCGTGCGCGGACCTTGCCCACCAGCACCCGGCCGTCCTTCAGGCGGAGCTCCTTGAGGGACTGGGCCGCAGCCGCGGCGGAGATCGTGAGCGCGGCGCCGAGCAGGAGCGCGAGCGCGCGGGTCGCGGACAGGGTCACCAGGGACGT
>JBMHDP010000097.1:0-5352 GCA_049889335.1 Planctomycetota bacterium | reverse complement strand
GTCGCTGCTGGCCCAGACGACGATCCGCGTCGGCAGCAAGAAGTTCGCGGAGTCCGCGGTGCTCGCCGAGCTGATGGCGCAGGTGATCGAGGAGCGCACCGAGCTCCGCGTCGAACGTCGGCTCAACCTCCAGGGCACGATGCTCTGCTGGGAGGCGCTCCGTCAGGGCGAGATCGACCTCTACGCGGAGTACACCGGCACGGCGTGGGCGACGATCCTCGGCCGCACCGACGCTGCAAAGGACCCGCTCCAGACGTTCTTCGAGGTGCAGCGGGCCTGCCGCGACGAGCACGACGTTCGCTGGCTCGAGCCGTTCGGCCTCAACAACACCTACGCGCTGGCGATGCGAGAAGACCGCGCCGAGGAGCTCTCGGTGCGGCGGATCTCGGACCTGCTCGCTCACCAGCGCGGGCTGCGCGCCGGCTTCGGCGGTGAGTTTGGCGAGCGCGCCGACGGCTACCGGGGGCTCTCGCAGCGCTACGGCCTGCAGCTGGGCGATGTCCGGGTGATGGAGCACGCGCTCGGCTACGACGCGATCGCCGCCGGACAGATCGACGTGATGGACGTCTACTCCACCGACGGCAAGCTGCTGCGGTTCGACCTGCGCGTGCTGGAGGACGACCGACGCTTCTTCCCGCCGTATCACGCCGCGCCGGTGGCGCGCGCCGCCGTGCTGCGCGCGCATCCGGAGGTGGAGCGTGCGCTGGAGGCGCTGGCCTTCCGGCTGCAGGACCACGACGCGCAGGCGCTCAACTACCTGGTCGAGGCGGAGGGGATGACGCCGCGGGCGGTCGCGCGCGCCTTCCTCGAGGTCGAAGGGCTGGTCGACGGTGTGCGCGCGTCGGCCGAGGCTGAGCAGGCGCGCGCGGCGCTCCGGCGGGTGCGCAGGTCGCCGCCCGACGCGGCGACCGCGGCGGCGGCGCGTCCGGGCTTCCTGGAGACGCTGGGTCGCTCGTGGTCCAAGCTGTCGGTGCGGCTGCTGCAGCACCTGTTGTTGACGCTGGCCGCGGTCGGGCTCGCGGCCGCGGTCGCGATCCCGCTCGGCGTGCGCATGGCGTCGCGCGCGCGGCTGCGCGCCTGCGCGCTCGGCTTCGCCGCGGTCGTGCAGACGATCCCGAGCCTCGCGCTGCTGGTGTTCCTGATCCCGCTGCTCGGGCTGAGCGCGTGGTCGGCGGTCGCTGCGCTGTTCCTCTACGCGCTGCTGCCGATCCTGCGGAACACCTGCACCGGCGTGCTCGGGGTGCCCGCCGACCTCGTCGACGCGGCGCGCGGGATGGGCATGACGTCCCGCGAGCTGCTCTGGCGGGTGCAGCTGCCGCTGGCGCTGCCGACGGTCCTCGCGGGCGTTCGCACCGCGGCGGTGATCAGCGTCGGCTTCGCGGTGCTGGCCGCGTTCATCGGCGCGGGGGGCCTCGGCGGCTTCATCGTCGACGGCCTCGCGCTCAACGACACGTCGCTGCTGCTGATCGGCGCGGTCCCTGCGGCGCTGTTGGCGCTCGGGACCGACCGCGCGCTGGGCTGGCTCGAGCGCGCGCTCAGCCCGCGGCGGTGACCGCGGCCAAGAGCTCGCGCCCGGCCTGCGCCCACGTGCGTGCGTTGCGCGGTCTGACCTGCCGTCGCGGGGCGCGCGCGGCCAGCGACTCCAGCTGGTCGCGGAGCTGCTGGTCCGAGGCGTCGACCGGCAGCAGGAACCTCGCGTCGTCATCGCCGAACGACGCCAGCTCGCCGACGTCGAGCCCGAACAGCGCGAGCCCGGCCGCGGTCGCCTCGGCTGCAGCCATCCCGTAGGACTCACGTTCGCTCAGCGAGGCGAACACGTCGTGCTCCCGGTAGAGCGCGGCCAGCGCCTCGGGGAGGACGGCGTCGCGCACGTCGACCGGCAGCCCCTCGGCCTCCTGGCGCAGCGCTGCGACCTCGTCGGGCGCGTGCGTCGTGCTGCCGACGATCGTCAGCCGCCACGGCGCGCGCACCCCGCGCAGCGCGCCGACGAGGCGCCGTTGCCCCTTGGCCTCGCAGATCGTGCCGGCGCAGACGATCGCGAACGTCGGGTCGCCCGCGCGCGGCCCGGCCGAGAAGCAGGCGTCGACGCCGGGCCGCACGACGGTGACGCTCGCCGCCTGCCCCGCGACCGCGTCGGCGGTCCGCTGTCCGGTCACGACGACGTGCAGCGGTCGCGTGCTCCAGTCGGGTCGCGCGGGGACCATGTGCAGCAGCGCGATGACGTCGTCGGGCAGCGGGCCGTCGGCGAGGTCGGCGAACCAGCCGTCGACGACGACCTGGGCGTCGGGGGTCTCTCGTCCGAGCTCGCGCACCTTGTCGTGCAGCTCAGCGGGCGGCACCGAGATCCGCGTGGCGTCGTCGCCGAGCGCTGCGACCACGCGCTCCTGGTAGCGGAATCCGCCCGACGGCAGCCCCGGCGGTCGCGGCGGCTCCAACAGCGTGATCACCCGATCGGGCCCTCGTAGCTCGCCCACGCGACCCGGCTCTCTTCGAGCGTCACGCGGAGGCCGCCGACGAAGCGACCGGCGAAGGCGCTGCAGACCTGCTGGTGGATCCAGCGCGCGAGGAACTCGGTCGTCGTGTTCTGGCCCTCGAACTGCGGCAGGTCGTCCAGGTTGGTGAACCGCAGCGGGTCGAGCACGGCCTTGAGCGTGTCGGTCGCGAGGCCGATGTCGACCACGATGCCGTCGTCGTCGACGTCGGGGACGACGTACTCGGTGATGACCTCGTAGGTCGCGCCGTGCAGCCGCTGGGCCGGCCCGAAGACCTCGCCGGTGAGGCTGTGGGCGATCATGACGTGGTCCTTGACGGCGACGCGGAACGAAGAAGGCTGCGACATCGGAGCAGGGGCTAGGAGTAGGTGAAGTAGGGGCAGAGCGTGGCGAGCTCGGAGCGGTAGAGCGCGGCGAAGACGTCGGGGGCGCGCGCGAACGGCGTGGGCTCCTCCAGCAGCGCGTCGAGCTGCGGGTCGGCGAGCAGCGCGAGCACGGCGTGTCGCCGGCCGTCGTGTCCCGCGGCGCGGTGGCTCGGCGCGACCGCGCCGACCTGCGAGCACAGCACGCGCTTGCGCATCGAGTGGAAGGTCCCGCCGAGGTGCAGCGTGACGGCCTCGTCGCCGTACCACGACAGCTCGACGACGGCGCCCTCGAAGCCGACGGCGTCGATCGCGGCCTGCAGGCCGGCGCCGGTCGCGGTCGTGTGGAGCGCGCGGTCGAACGCGCCGGGGGGACTCCGTCGGGCGTCGCGACCTCGTCCACCCAGGGGAGGGCCGCCGCGCGGGCGCGGCGTTCGGGCGAGCGGTCGACGACCAGCGGCGGGCGCCCGCCGTGGTCGCGGGTCAGCACGTAGCTGCACAGGAGCCCGACCGGCCCCGCGCCGTAGACGACGACGCGGTCGTCGCGCGCGACCTGCGCGTCCCAGACGGCGTTGCGCGCGGTCTCCAGGTTCGGGAAGAGGGTGGCGCGCGGCGACGGGACCTCGTCGGGGAGCCACACGAGCTCGCCGAAGTCGTCGACGACGACGCGCTGCTGGTGGGGGCGCATCACGAACGCCCTCCGGCCCGCGTGTTCGCCCTCGCGCGCGACGCCGACGAAGCTGTAGCCGTAGAGCAGCGGCAGCGCGAAGGACCCCTGCATGCCCCGGCACGCCATGCTCGCGCGGAGGGTCGCCGGCACCTTGGCGAGCCCCACGAGGCGCTCGGTCCCGGGGCTCACGCCGGTGCAGAGCGCGTCGAGGTGCAGCCCCGGACCCGGCAGCTCCACCTCACGGAGCGCGCCCCGGCCCGGCTCCTCGACCCAGTACCCGAGCGTCATGTCCGTCGACGGCAGGTGAGCAGGACGTGGCCATCGAGGATCGCGTGGTCCATCTCCATACGCATGCCGTCGTCGACGTGCTCGACCGCGGGCAGCGCGAAGCTCGGCAGCCCGGAGCCGAGCAGCAGCGAGGCGACGTGGATCTGCAGGATGTCGATCGCGCCGGACTGCAGGAACGACGACAGCACGCCTGCGCCGCCCTCCAGGTAGACGGAGTGCACGCCACGACCCTGGAGCGTCTCCAGGATCGCCCGGGGGTCGAGGGCGCCCTCGGTCGACGGGATCCCGTGCACCTGGACGTCCTCGGGCGCCGCGGTCGCCGCGACGCGGTCGCCGACGAAGAGCTCGCAGCCGGGCGCCTGCATGACCTTGAGGTGCGCGCCTTCGGTCAGGGCCCGCCCGCGGCCGCTGATCACGACGCGGCGCGGGTCGCCGCCGCGGACGTGGCGCACGTTGAGCTGCGGGTCGTCATGCAGCGCGGTGTTCGCGCCGACCATGACGCCGTCGAGGAGCGCGCGCATGCGGTGGGAGTGGTGCAGGTCCGCGTCGTTCCCGATCCACTGGGACTGACCGTTCTCGCAGGCGATGCGCCCGTCGAGCGTCTGCGTGACGTGCCCGACCACGAAGCTCCCCCCGGCCCGCCGGGCGTGCGCAGCTCCGAGCAGCACGGGCAGGTAGATCCGCGCGGCGGTCACGAGCGACGGATCGAGCGCCGCGTCAGCGCGCTGCCGGACCTCGAGGAGCCCGCGCGCGTCGAGCCGGCACACGCCGTCGGCGGTCGCCGCGAGCCCGGCGTCGAGGCCGCCGTCCTCGGCCTCGACGAGCAACGCAGCGCGCGCGTCCGTCGGCACGGCCTGCGGTTCGCGGACGCAGCTCCAGGAGTCTCGCAAGATGAGACCCAGCGTCCGGGCCCCGTCGGCGAGCGCCTCGCGGGCGGCGAGGAACGCCGGCCACGGCAGGTCGTCAGGAAGCGCGCAGGGCATGGATCACGTCAAGGGGCGGTAGGAAGGCGGCGTCGCCGCCTCCGTTAGCCTCTGCGGTCGAGGGAGTCCTGGCAAGAGCCGTGCGCGCATCCGCGGACGATGGCGGCGACAGCGCCGTGCGGCCGCCGCCGACGAATCCGCGATGTGACGGAAGGGTATGCTTGCTCCGTGAAGATCGGGACGTTGAGCACGTGGACGCGGATACAGGCCTCGGCGTGGCTGCCGGCGCTGGTCTGGTTCGCGTGGGGCGCTCCCGTCGAGCACGCGCGCGGCGCCGCCGCGCTCGGCGTCGGGCTGAGCATACTCAGCTTGGCGCTGGTCGTCGGCGCGCCGCGAACGCTCGCCGACCTGGTGACGCTCGGCCGCGGCGCGGTGGTCGCCGTCGTCCTGGCGGCGCCGTTCGGGCTCGCGGACCTGCCGTGGACCTGCTGGTCGCTGCTGGTCGTAGCGGCCGGACTCGACCTGGTCGACGGCGCGGTCGCGGGGGGGCCCCGCCCGCCCCCGCCCGCCGGCGGGGGGGGGCCGGGGGGGGGCCCGCCGGGGGGGGGGGCCGGGGG
>JBMHDP010000096.1:0-4137 GCA_049889335.1 Planctomycetota bacterium | reverse complement strand
GCGAGCGCGCGCGCCAGCAGGTCGGCGGCGCGGGTCGGGCGGTCCCCGGGGCGCGCCAGCGCCGGCAGGAACAGCCAGGTCGACAGCGCCGCCGCCGCGACGCCGACGGTCGCGAACACGGCGAGCTGCCGCAGGCCGGGGAAGCTCGAGACGGTCAGCGCCGAGAAGCCGGTGATCGTCGTCAGCGCGCCGAGTCCGAGTCCGGGCCATACCTGTCGCAGCGACGCGCGCGGCCGGGTGCCGGGGCCTGCGTACAGGTGGTGGCAGTGGAAGTGGACGCCGTAGTCGACGCTGACGCCGATGAGCGCCGCGCCGAACGCCAGGGTCAGTCCGTGCACCTCGCCGAAGCAGAGCAGGCAGGCGGTCGCGCCCGCGAGGAAGCCCGCGGCCAGCACGGGCAGCACCAGGACCAGCAGCCGGAGCGAGCGGAACATCACCAAGAAGAGCGTGGTCAGCCCGAGCGCCGAGCCGACGCTGACGCGCTGGATGTCGGCGCGGATACCCCGCTCGGCGGCCGCGGCGAACAGGTGTGCGCCGCTCTGGTGGAGGCGCAGGGCGCCGTCGCAGCGCGCGGCGGTCCGCGCGAACGCTGCGTCGATGCCGGCGAGCAGCGGCCGCGTCGCCGTCGCGTCGGTCATCGGGAGAGAGGTGGTGAGGAACAGCACGGCGCCGTCCTCGGCGTCGGTCACGAACCGGCCGTCGACGAGCTTGAGGCCCGCGCCGCGGCCCGCCATCAGCCGCTCGAACAGCGCCGGCAGGAGCCGCAGCGGGTCGCCCGGGGCCACCTTGGCCAGCAGCGTCGACATCGGGGTCCCGAGGTCGCGTCGCAGCGCGGCGACGGACGCGTCGAGCGCCTCCTGCGACAGCAGCGCGCGTGCCGCAGCCGCGCTCGGCGCGGCGAACGCGACGCGGTGGCGCTGATAGGTCTGCCACATCGCGTCCTCGACGGCTGCGCCCGATCCGGCGACGAGCCGCGCGGTCCCGTCTGCGACCGCCGGCTCCGCGCGGAGCTCTGCTTCGAAGGCGACGCTCGCAGCGGCGGCGGTCGCGGCGTCGGGGGCGTCGACGACGAGCACCATGGTCCGGCTGAGGTCGCCGGCGGCGAGCTCGCGCGCGATCAGCACGTCGTCGTGGTCGCCGCCCTGCGGCAAGAAGTGCGTGATGTCCGTGGCGACGTCGAGGCGCACGACGACGAACAGCGTCAACGCCGCCAGCAGGGCGGCGCCCAGCGCCAGGTAGCCACGCTCGCTGTTCACTTCGGCGGCTTCCGCGGCGCGGGGGGACGGAGTCCGAAGATCTGCCGCTGCTCCTCGGGCGTGAACACGCGCCGCGGATCGGCCGCGCGGATCCGCGTGATGGTCCGGTCGCCCGACGGCTCGGTCAGGACGATCTGCGTGACCGCGTCGCCCGCGCCGCGCAGCGAGAGCGAGCGGAGGATCTTGTCGAGCGGGGCCTGCTTCGGCGTCAGGTCGAGGCGCCAGCGCGCGCCCCGCTCTCCGACGTGCGCGAAGCGGACCTCGTAGTGGCGCTGCAGCGCCTCTTGTTCGCCGCGGAACACCTGCATCAGGGAGGTCACGAACAGCCGGACGCGGTCGCTCTGGCGGAGGTCGATGACCTCCGTGCCGTGGTCGCCGGAGATCCGCAGCTCCTTGGCGGTGACCGACAGCTTGCTGGGCTCGGGCTTCTCCACGACGCGGACGAGCTGGCCGTTGGCGCCGTCCCGGTCGGTGCGGTAGTAGAGCTTGCCGCTGCTGGTGAGCGGGACGGCGAGCAGGCTGAGGTGCTTCTCCTCGGTGTAGCTCGCCGACAGCCCGCGCATCGTCCGGAGCCGCTGGAACAGGGCCGCGAGGTCCGCGGGGCGGACGCCCGCGGGCTCCTGCCCGGTCTGCGCCGGGGGCGAGGTCGGCCGCCGCGGGCTCTGCCGCGGAGGTCGCTCCTGGCCCGGGAGACCGGCGAGCGCGCCGAGGAGCGCGAGCGCCGCGGCGCTAGGAGACGGGCAGGCGCGCGAGGATGCCATCGGGGGTCGTGCTGTGGAGGTTTCCCTGGACGTCCGTCGTCGCGAGCACGGTCACGGCGCGCGCGCTCCAGCGGTCGGCGTCCAGGTTGTAGACGTCGTAGGCGACCTTGAGCAGCGGCGCCGCCTGCCGGAACCATGCGGTCACGCGGACGTGTTGGTCGTAGAGCACAGGCGCCATGTAGCGGCAGCTGGCGTCGACGACGAACATCTTGCACCCGAGCGCCATCATCGCCGGGACGGCGAGGTCGACGCTGCGGAAGAGCTCGGTGCGCGCCTGCTCCAGCCACTCGAAGTAGCGGCCGTGCCAGACGACCGCGAGGGGGTCGCACTGGTGCAGGCCCGCGCGGAAGGTGAGCGAGACCGCGTGCTCCGGCCGCTTGGGCTTGCCGTCAGCGGGCGGCTGCGTCGGCGGTGTCACGTTCGGGTCCGTCTTGCCAGAAGTCATAGAAGTTGAACCAATTGTAGGGGGCGGAGCGCGCGTAGTGTTCGAGCCGCTCGGCGTAGCGCTGCACGACCTCGCCGAGCGCGCGCTCGCGGTCCTGGCGCGGCAGCCGCAGGTGTTCGGCGAACGGCTCGCAGTGCAGCTCATAGCGGTCGGGCCGGCGGTAGATGCCGAACGTCAGGTAGACCGGGCACTTGAGCAGCGCCGCGAGCAGGAACGGTCCCGCCGGGAAGCGCGCGGCTCGCCCGAAGAAGGTCGCGGTCACGGTTCGTTCGTTCAAGCCGGTGCGGTCGCCGAGCAGCGCGACGAAGTCGCCGGCCTCGACGCGGCCGTGCACCCGCGCCATCTGACCGATGGGGTCGTCGCCGATGTGGATCACTTGCGCGGCCCGCTCGGGGTCGAGCTTCTCCAGCAGCGCGTTGATCATGCGGGCGTTCGCGAAGTGGCCGAGCACCTGGATGCGGACGCGGTCCTCCTCGCCGCCGCTGCGCATGGCCTCGAAGCTGCCGAGGTGGCCGCCGAGCAGCACCGCGCCCCTGCCCGAGGCGAACTGCCGCGCGATGTGCTCGTTGCCGGTCCGGGTGAAGGTGAACGCGCGCGCGCGCCCGGAGACGAGCAGCACGCGGTCCATCGTCACCTGGGTGAACGTGTGGAGGTGGCGGAAGGTCTCGCCGAAGGTCGGCGGGCGTCCCAGCGCGGTCGTGAGCCAGCGACGCGACGCGCGCACGGCGCGTCGGTCGGTGAGGCGGTAGAACAGCGCGATCCCGAGCACCAGCGGCTTGGTCAGGCGACGTCCGAGCAGCTGGGCGAGCCTGCACGTGGCGTGGATCAGGAGCAGCGTCCCGCGCTCCCGCTGGCTCAGCCACGCGGCGTCGCGCGGGCGCTTGACGGTGGCCGCCTGCGCGCTCAACGAGACCTCCCGCCGAGCGGCAAGAGCTTGCGCGCCGTCCAGCGCATGCACCCCAGGGTGCAGAGCTTGCTGTGCGTCCAGGCGAAGCGGAGGTTGTCTCGCAGGGGGCGGAAGTGGGACACGCCGCCCTCGTCGGGCGCCAGGTAGCGCACGGCGACCGGCAGGTTGACGGTCGGTGCGCCGCTTCGGACCAGCGCGACCGCTGCCTCGATGTCGAACTCCATCCCGTCGCCGACGCGGTCCAGCACGCCCCCCGCGCCGAGCGGGTAGATCCGGAAGCCGATCATCGCGTCGCGGATCTTGCCCCGACCGCCGACCTCGACGGCGACCCAGAAGTCGGTCAGCCCGCGCGCGATCCGGCGGGATCGAGGGGCCGACGCGTCGTACTCGGGGTAGGCCAGCACCAGCGCGTCGGGGGTGGCGCGCGCGGCCTCGAGGAACGCCGGGATCCGGTCGAGGTCGTGCTGACCGTCGGCGTCGATCTGGAAGGCGTGCGTGTAGCCGAGCTCACGGGCCGCGCGGAACCCGTCCTTGCAGGCCGCGCCCTTGCCGCCGTTGACCGGGCGGCGGAGCACGGTCGCGAGCCCCGCGTCCGCGAGCGCGTCGCACGCCGCGCGGCCCGCGTGGCCGCTGCCGTCGTCGACCACCAGGACGTCCAGGCCGCGCGCGCGCCCGCGCTCGCCCACGGCCCGCCCCGTGCGGGGGTTGTCGAACGTGGGCCCCCGCGCGCCGCCCTTCACGCCTGCTCGCTCCCGGCGCGCGCCGGGC
>JBMHDP010000095.1:0-21997 GCA_049889335.1 Planctomycetota bacterium | reverse complement strand
ACGGTCAGGCGGCCGTGATCGCCACGGCCGGCGGCGCGCAGGCGGTGGTCGACTGCGGCAGCCTGCAGGGCGGCCGGCGCGCCGCCCGCGCGCTGGCCGACTCCCTGGCGCAGCGGCGCGTCGACCTGCTGGTGATCACCCACGCGGACACCGACCACCACAACGGCCTCGCGGCCCTGCTGCAGCGCGTCTCCGCGCGGCGCGCGGTCCTGCCGGCCTCGATGGCCGGCTCGCCCGCGCACGCGCGCATCGCCGCGCACGTGTCGGACGTCACGCTGCTCGAAGCCGGCAGCGCCTTCCAGGCGGGCGACGTGTGCGTGCGCGCGCCGCGCGTACCCGAGGGCGCTGGCGACAACGACCGGAGCCTGTGGGTCCGCGCTTCGCTGCCGGGCGCAGACGTGCTCCTGAGCGGAGACGCGCAGGAGCTGGGCGTCGCCGCGGCGATCGCGCAGGGCATCGCCGCGCCGGCAGACGTGCTGCTGCTGCCGCACCACGGCCGCCCCAACCGAAACCTGCCCCATCTGCTCGCGGTCGTGCGACCCCGCGCGTGCCTCGCCTCGGCTGCCGGCGCCGACGGGGACACCGCCCTCGGCGCGGTCGCGCGACGCTTCGGGGCCGAGGTCTGGAGCACGGGCCGGCACGGCCATCTGCGGTTCGACGGCGCCGCGGTGCACGCCGCGCAGGCGCCCGCCCTGCTCGCGCCGGCGGACCGTCCGCGCTAGCGCTTGAAGCGCGGCACGCTCGAGCGCTGGATGTCGTACTCGACGGCAGCGTCGTCATAGAGGCACGAGACGTCCGCGATCCCGCGGCGCGCGGCGAGCTCGGCGCGGCTCCGCGGCGGCCGCTCGAAGTCGAGGCGGATCAACTGGATCAGCTCGCGCCCCTGCTCGTCGACGAAGCGCCAGTTGTCGAGCAACACGGGCTCGATGACCTGCCCCAGGCAGTACAGCCCGTGCGCCGCCATCATCGCGTCCCCGGTGATGTCGTTGTCGTTGAGGTGACGCAGCAGCTCGTGGGTGATTTGCACCGCGTGTTCTCGCATCCCCCCCTGAGCGAGCAAGTAACCGCAGAGGAAGCGCTGCTGTGCATCGGCAGCCTGGAGTCCGCGCTCCAGGGCCGATCGCGCGGCCCGCGCCCGCGGCGCCAAGAAGCGCGCGGCCGACGGCTCGGGGCTGCTGCCGGACATTTGCAGCAGCCCGGGGACGCGCTCGCAGATGTCGCTGGCGAGCGCGTCGACCGTAACCTCCAAGAGCCGCGGCGAAGCCTCGGAGCGCCCCGCCTCGACGCGGCCCCGCAGCACCAGCGCCGCGAGATGGCGCTGCTGCGCGTCGCTGGAGTCCAGGGCTCGCTCGAGCTGCTCTCCCACACGCAAACCGCGCAGGTCGTCGGCAGCGTGGATCGCGTTGAAGCGCACGTCGTCATCCCCGAGGTCGTCGACCGCGGTCGCGACGAGCCGCTCCAGCAAGGCGTCTGACGCCTCGGTCTGGCCTGCCGCCACCCGCGCGCGCAACACCCGCGCCGCCATGATCCGCTGCTGCGGGTCCGCAGCGTCCAACGCCCGCTCCAGCTCGGGGACGTCGCCAGCGGGGAGTTGGCGCAGCTCCCGCATCGCGTTGAAGGCGTTGCATCGCTCGTCGTCGTCGCGGAGGTCCTCGATCAGCGCGCGGACGTCGACCTCTTCAGACGGCGCAGCCGCGCCGCCGCCCCCGGCAGGGGCGCCGCCCGAGAAGCGGAGCTCGTCGGCCGGAGCCACGTCGGGCGCCGCGGTCCGCTCGAGCGGCAGCGCTCCGGAAGGCGAAGCGGCGGGCGACCGCCGCGGCGCGCGATCGATCTCGCCCGCGAGGAGCGGCGCGTCGACGCCGCGACCGCTCGCCAACGCGGTGACGAGCGCGACGCCCCCGAGCGCGGCGGCCGCGGCGGCTGTGACCGCGCGTTGACCGAGTCTACGCTGCATCCTCTCCTCGCTATGTAACCTCAGTTGCCGCGCCTGGGTCGACCGCCCGCGCCACCGGTCAGCGTGACCGGGGCCAAACGCGTGATCCGACCCAGCGAGTTCCAGTCCATCACGTAGACGCTGCCGTCCCCGCCGACGCAGACCGAGTGCGGCGACAGGAACTCGCCGTCCTTCCACTGCGCGCGCGGGACGCCGTTCTTCGCCCGCAGCTTCGGGTTGGGGTTGTCACCGATGTGGCCGTACACCTTGTCGGCCTTGTCGAGGAAACTGATCCTTCCGGCGAGGTCCGCGACGACCCAGCCGCCGTCCGCCATCGGCCAGACGTTGCAGGGACGGCGCAGGCCCTGGTCCATCATCCGGACGTACTCGCCGTCGAGCGTGAACCACTGCAGGCGGTGGTTCTCCCGATCGCAGACCAACAGCAGCGGCTCGTCGCCGCGCGTGTCCATCCAGAGGCCGTGCGGCGTGCGCATCTTGCCGGGCTCGGTGCCGGGGCCGCCGAACGACTTCAGGTACTTGCGGTCCTTGTCGTAGCAGTGCACCCAGGACTTGCCGTAGCCGTCGCCGACGTAGACGCGGCCGTCGGGCGCGACCGCGACCGCGGTCGGCGCGTATTGCCCGGCGTTCTTGTAGATGCCCGACGCCTCCGGCCACCCGATCGTCCACAGCACCTCGCCGTCGAGGGTCGCCTTGATGACCTCGTGGCGGCGGGTGTGCGCGAGGTAGAGCACCTCCTGGCCGTCTTCGACGCGGTGGCACATGCCGTGCAGCCCGCCGCGGAACTCCTCCCCCCATCGAGCGGCGACCGTGCCGTCCTGCCGGAACGCGACGACCGCGTGCGCCTTGTCGGTGTTGACCAGCACGTGGCCCGCGCGGTCGACGACCATGCAGCCGTGCGTGTTGCCGAGCTCGACGGGCGCGTCGCCCTCGGCGCCGAGCGAGGACGCGGGCAGCGGGCGGCCCCAGCGCGCGTCCCACTCGAACAGGTAGTCGCCGACCCCGACGTAGGTCTTGCCGTCGGGCCACCGCTTCTCGGAGTCCTGACCGACGGCTAGGGCGGCCGTGAAGCTGAGCGCGGCGAGCGCCGCGAGAGGAGATAGAGACGAGCGCATGGCCGCAGTTTGCGCGGGGCCACCGACGATTGACAGCCACCTGATACCATCCTGATGCACCCGGCGCGGAATCCTGCCGTGGGGATCGTTCGAAGCTGCGCGTAGGAACCTCGCCCGCTCGAGCTCCCCTACGTCATGCGCAAGACCACCCTGCTGACCGCCGTCGCCCTCGCCCTCCTGGCCACCGACACGCTGGACGCCCAGCGCCGCAGCCGCGGGCGCAACCGCGAGCAGTGGCGGCGGCCGGAAGAGATCACCAACCGGGTGGCCGTCTATTTCCGGGAGGTCCCTGGCCCGGAGACCGACGGCGACAAGGTCGCAGACCTCAACACGATCGCCCTCGTCCGCGAGGCCGCCGCCGCCGACCAGGTCGCGGTGCTCTACCTGCACGACGGCTCGCTCGAGGACCGCCCGGTCCGCGCGTTCGAGTCGGCGCTGTTCCGCGCCGACGTGCGCGGCGACGAGCTGGGCATCAAGCTGCGGCTGTTCCACTGCGGGCAGATCGACGTCAGCGCCGAACCGGCGCTGCAGGAGCGGTTCGGCAAGAAGACCCCGATGTTCGTGGCCTTTGACAAGTCGGGCAGGGAGCTTCGCCCCGTCTCGATGCGCGGCATGAAGCCCAACCCAACCGCGCTGGAGAGCCTGCTGGACCGCGCCTCGAAGGGCGCCTTCAAGCCGGTCCTGCCGAGCTTCGCCAAGAAGTACGGCAAGCTCGTCCAGGACCTGGAGCAGGTCCTGAAGGAGCGCGCCGCCGCCGAACAAGCGCAGGCCGAGGCGGGCGGCGAGCGCGCCAAGCTCAACAAGGCGAACAAGCTGCTGGAGGCCGCCGGCGAGGCCGAGCAGAAGCTGCTCGACAAGGAGCAGGAGCTGCTGGCGCAGATGCGCTTCCCCGAGCGCGGCAGCAAGCGGATCGGCGGCCGCAGACCGAACCGCCGGAACAACCGCGCCGGCAACACCGGCAAGGGCAATACCGGCAAGGGCAACACCGGCCGCGGCAACACCGGCGGCTAGGGCGGGCGGCGCCGCGACCGGCGCGGCCCCGCACCGGTCAGCGCCGGCCCGGACCGGGGGCGACTCCGTGCGTGTGGCCGTGGTCGGGGTTGTAGATGTGCCCCAGCGTGTGCCGCGCCGCGGCCTCGAACGTCGAGCCGGTCCCCTCGTTGGCCAGTCGTTCGAGGATCGGCACGGCGCGCTCGTCCTGCTTGGCCTCGTGCAGCGACTTGCCCAGGTAGAGCTCGGCGCGCTGACGCTCGGCGCCCAGCTTGCCGGTCTTCAGCGCTTCTTCGAACACCGCGACCGCCTCGACGTGGCGCCGCTCCTTGAAGAGCACGTAGCCCTCGGTCGCCATCGCCGCCGGCGTACGCGGCGCCGCCCGGAGCCACCGCCTCGCCGACGTGACGTCGCCGTCGAGCGCGTAGAGGCGCGCCAGGCGGTGCCGCGCCTCGGCGACCCCGGCGGTCGCGGCCTCGAGCAGCAGCGGCTCGCTGTGCACCCGGCAACCCAGCTTGAGGTAGAGGCACCCGAGGTCGTGCTGCAGCAGCGGATCGCGCGGCGCGGCGGCCTGTCGCTGCCGCAGGTCGCCCAGGGCGCCGCGCTCGCGCGCGCACAGGTCCAGCAGCGCCGCCAGCTGCTCGGGGTCCTGCGGGCCCGGCCGGGCGCAGTAGCAGTGGCCGTCCGGACCGATCACCGCGATCCCCATGCCCTCGCCGCCGCCGATCCAGGCCCCGTAGAGGCGCTTGCGCGCCACCCCGTCGCAGGTGACCGCGGCGAAGGAGCCGCGCGCCAGCGCCGTCATCACCACGGGGTCGTCGAGCCGCGCCTGCATGCGGTCGCTCATCTCGCGCCCGGGCAGCGCGAAGAACACCACCAGGTCGCGCCCGCCGCGGGCCTTCGGGCTCAAGGCGACGGCGAGGTCGGACTGCCACTCGGGGGGCGCGACGCAGCCGGTGAGCAGGGCCGCGACGCAGAGGGCCAGGGTCGCGCGCCCGCTCACTTGGCCTTGCACCACCGGTCGAGCCACGAGAAGAACTCCCGCTGCCACAGCACGCCGTTCTGCGGCTGCAGGACCCAGTGCCCCTCGTCGGGGAACACCAGGATCCGCGACGGCACGCCCTGCACCTGGGCCGCGGTGAACGCCTGCAGGCCCTGGTCGTAGGGCACGCGGTAGTCCCGCTCGCCGTGGATGACCAGGAGCGGCGTCTTCCAGTTCTGCACGTAGCGGTGCGGCGAGAACTTGCGGTAGGTGTCGGCCACCTCCGGCGAGATCCAGAACGGCCCGCCGAGGTCCCAGTTGACGAAGAACAGCTCCTCGGTCGCGAGGTACATCGACTCGAGGTTGAACACCCCGCAGTGCGAGATCATGCACGCGAAGCGGTCGCCGCCGTTGCCCATCAGCCAGTAGACCGAGTAGCCGCCGAACGAGGCGCCGACCGCGCCGACGCGGTCCTCGTCGACGTAGTCGCGCGCCTTGACCGCGTCGCACACGGTCAAGAGGTCGGCCATCGCCTGACCACCCCAGTCCCCGCTGATCTGGTCGTTCCACGCCTGGCCGAAGCCGGGCAGACCGCGACGGTTGACCGCCGCGACCACGTAGCCCTGCGCCGCCATCAGGTGGAAGTTCCACCGGTAGCTGAACCACTGCCCGACCATCGACTGCGGCCCGCCCTGGCAGTAGAGCAGCATCGGGTACTTCTTCTCCGGGTCGAAGTTGGGCGGCTTGACGATCCAGGCGTGGATCTTCTTGCCGTCGGTCGCCTCGAACCACTCGGCGTCGACCTGCGGCAGGTCCATGCCCTCGTAGGCGCCGCCGTTGACGTCGGTGACCGCCGCGATCGCGCCGGTCGCCACGTCGACCTTGACGACCTCGGCGGCGCGCTCGGTCGTCGTGCGCAGGCAGTAGAGGGTGCGCGCGTCGGGCGTCAGCTGGATCGCGGACAGGCGGTGTCGGCCCTGGGTCACGGGCCGCGCCGCGGGCTCGCGCAGCGACGTCGTGTAGATCTGCGTCGTGCCCTGCACGTCGACGGTGAAGAACAGCCGCCGGCTGTCGGCCGACCAGACGACGTCGTGCGGCGACGCGTCGAAGTCCGGCAGCAGCTCCGCGTTGCGGCCGCTCTGGCGGTCGTGGATCAGCAGCCGGTTGCGGTCGGCTTCGAAGCCGGCGCGCTCCATGCTGGAGAACGCGATCCAGCGGCCGTCGGGCGAGTAGCGGGGCTCGAGGTCGTAGCCGGGCATCCCCTCGGTGATGTTCTTGTGCTCGCCGCCGTCCGCCGAGACCAGCCAGAGGCTCGAGTCGGTGCTCGCCTCGGGGTCCGGCACCCGCCGCGCCGTGTAGCACAGCTCCTTGCCGTCGGGCGACCACGCGATCTGCTCGGCGCCGCCGAACGGCTGCAGCGGCGTGTGGACCTTCTCCTCGGCCATCAGGTCCGCGGACGTCGCCGCGTCCACCGACTGCACGAACAGGTGGCTGAAGGTGCCGTCGTGCCAGCGGTCCCAGTGGCGGATCAGCAGGTCGTCGTAGGCGCGCGCGTTCGCCTCGGGCAGGTCGGGGTAGCGGTCGGTGACCCGCTCCTCGAGCTGGACGCTGCGCGTGAACGAGAAGCGGTCGCCCGTCGGCGCGAAGTGCAGGTTCGCGACCGGCCCGTCGAGCGCGATCACGCGGTCCGGGCCGTCCTCGTAGAGGCTGCGGACCTTGATCCCGCCGTCGGCCATCCACGCGAACTCCACCCCGCCGCGCAGCCAGCGCGGCGCGCGGCCCGGGCCGACCCGGACCGGCGCGAGACCGGGCTCGGTCAGGTTCAGCAGGAACAGCTCGGTCGCGCCCTTGTTGGCCGCGAGGTCCGGAGTGCTGACCGTGAAGAGCAGGTGCTTGCCGTCAGGAGCCAGCGTCAGGCCGCCGACGCGGCCGAGGGAGTTGAGCAGCTCGGGCGTCAGGACCTTCTGGGCTACGAGCCCGGAGAGGACGACCGCTGCTGCTGCGAGACATCGGAGCGTGTGCATCGCTAGAATCATCGCGTCCGTCATTCGCGGGCGCTACGCCTGCGGCGATTCCGCGGGCGCGATACGCGCCGCCCCCCCCAAGACGACCTCATGATGCGCCCCTTGCTCCTCGTCCTGTCCCTGTCCCTGTTGGCCGCCTGCGAAGCCACCGCGCCCGCGCGGGAGCAGGTCCCCGCCGGCAGCCCGCCCGAGCAGACCGCCGTCGACCGCGGCCTCGCGTGGCTGGCCGCGCACCAGGACGAAGACGGCCGCTGGGACTGCGATGGCTTCATGAAGCACGACGGCGACGCGGCGGCCGAGACCGCGGGAGCCGGCAGCGCCGTGCACGACGTCGGCGCGACCGGCCTCGCCGTGCTCGCCTTCCTCGGCGCCGGCAACACGATGCGCGCGGGCCCCTACAAGGACGAGGTCAAGGCGGGCGTGCGCTGGCTCATCGGCCAGCAGGACCCGGAGTCCGGCCTGGTCGGGACGGCCCAGTCCCACGACTTCATCTACGGCCACGCGATCGCGACATGGGCGCTGTGCGAGGCCTACGGCCTGTCCAACTACAAGCTGATCCGGACCAACGCCCAGCGCGCGCTCAACTACCTCGAGTCGCACCGCAACCCCTACGCGGTCTGGCGCTACCAGCCGCGCGACAGTGACAACGACACCTCGGTCACGACCTGGTGCGTGATGGCCTACTGCGCCGGCCGGGACTTCGAGCTCGACGTCAACGACAACGCGCTCAAGCTGGCCGCCACCTACTACGACCAAGTGACGGACCCCGCGACCGGCCGGCACGGCTACACCAAGCGCGGCGAGCGCTCGTCGCGGATGCCCGGCATGCACGCCTCGAAGTTCCCGATCAAGAAGAACGAGGCGCTGACCGGCGCGGGGCTGTTCGCGCGCTTCATGCTCGGGCAGAAGCCCGCGGATCACCCGGTGATGCAGAAGGCCGCGGCCCTGCTCAACACCTGCCCGCCCGCCTGGACGCCCGACGCCGGCAACATCGACCTGTACGCTTGGTACTGGGCGAGCCTCGCGCTCTACCAAACGGGCGGCGAGGCGTGGCAGGCCTGGGCGCCGGCGCTCCGCGCCGCCCTGACCTCGGGCCAGCGCCAGGACGGGGCCGCCGGAGGCTCGTGGGACCCGATCAGCGTCTGGAGCGAGCTGAGCGGCCGCGTCGGGGCCACCGCCCTGGCGACGCTCACCCTCGAGACCTACTACCGCTACGGTCGGCTGGTGCGCTGAGCTCGATGAGGCGGGCGCTTCCGGCCGCGCCGCGCCGCTCGCGCCCAGACACCAGGAAGAACCGGGATCCCAGGAAGAACCGGGCCGACGGGCCGTCCATTGCCCGCTCGTAGCCTCACCCTGCTAGAATCAGCCCGTCATCATGAACGCCAAGACCCAACCCACGCGCTCCGCCCCCGCCCGCTCGTCCGAGAGCGGCTTCACCCTCGTCGAGATCATGGTCGTCATCGTGATCCTCGGGCTGCTGGCGACCCTCGTCGCCCGCAACGTGATGGGCGCCAGCGACGAGGCGCGCGAGACCAAGGCGCAGTCCGACGTGAAGATGATCGCCGGCGCCGTGCGCTCCTTCTACGCCAAGAACGGCACGCTCCCGGAGACCCTCGATGAGCTCGCCGAGAAGGACGAGAAGGGCCGCAGCGAGCTCGAGGAGCTGCCCCTCGACCCCTGGGACACGGAGTACGAAATGCTCGCCGGCGACACCCCGCGCGACTTCGAGGTGATCAGCTGCGGGCCGGACAAGCAGCCCGAGACCGAAGACGACATCTCGAGCAAGTCCCGCCGCGAGGACAACTAGGCCGGTGCCCCCCAGCCGGGCACCGCACGACGGGCGCCGCCGCCGCGCGCGCCGACGCGACACCGACGGCTTCTCGCTGGTCGAGGTCCTGGTCGCTGTCGCCCTGATCGGCCTCGGGATCGCCGTGGTCGCGCCCAACCTCAGCGGCCTGGTGCCGTCGGCGCGCCTCGAGGGCTCGGGCAAGCAGATCCTCAGCTGGCTGCAGACCATCCGCTCCGAAGCGCGCATCCAGGCCAAGCGGATGGAGATGGAGCTCGACCTCGACCGCGGTCGCTACCGCCTGATCTGGCCGGCCGAGGAGCGCCTGACGACCGATCAGATCGTCTACGAGGACGACGAGCTCCCGGACGCGAGCAAGGACTGGATCGACCTGGACACCGACGTCGCGTTCGCGGGCGCCGGCAGCGCGGTCACCGGCCTCGTCGAGAAGGGCCTCTACCGGGTGGTCTACGACGAGTACGGCTTCACCGCCGACCAGGTGATCGCGCTGCGCCTGCAGAGCGACCCCGACATGGTCTGGTCCCTGTCGATCCGAGGGCTCACCGGCAAGATCGACACGCTGGGCTCCGAGGAAGGCGAGCTGGTGCAGCCCGTACGCATCGGCGAGGGGGCGTTCCGATGAGCGCCGCGGCCCCGCTCCGCCGGCACGAGGCCGGGATGCTGCTGATCGAGGCGCTGGTCGCGATGCTGATCGTCGCGATGGTGACGATCGCCTACATCGGCATCCGCAGCACGGCGCTGATCGACGCCACCCGGGCCCGCAACTGGCGCCTCGCGCGCGAGATCGCCGAGGAGAAGCTCTCGACGCTGCAAGCTGGCGCGCACGAGGTGCCGCCGGAGTCCGGGACCGAGTACCCGCTCGACAAGTACGAGGGCTTCTCGTTCAAGATCGTGCTCGGCGAGAGCGCGGTCGCGAACGCCGAGGGCGAAGTCGCGAGCGAGACCGCCGGCGACGACTCCGAGGAGCGCGACCGCGTCGAGTGGGACCGCAACCGCGAGGACATGCGCCGCGCGCGCGAGCGCGGGCTGACGGCGCAGGAGTACGAGGACTCCCAGCTCGACGACGTCAACGAGCGCCTCGCCGAGACACCGCCGAGCCCGGACGACTTCGAGGAGTGCGCCGTGCTCGTCTACTTCCCCAAGTTCGACCCGGACTTCGAGGGTCAGAAGGAGATCCTCTTGATCAAGAGCCGCGTTTCGACGCTCGCGATCTCGGGGCTGACCCCGGACGCCGCGAGCGCGCTCCAGCAGGCGAGCGGCGACGCCGCCGACCCCGCCGCAGCAGGCGCTGGCCTCGGCGGTCAACCAGGAGGCACAGAAGGACGATGAGAGACGTGATGACGACCCGACCCCGACGCGCCGCCGAGGCGGGCTTCACCCTCATCGAGGTGCTGCTCGCGATCGGGATCACGGCCACGGTGATGCTCACCGTCGGCACGACCTTCCACATCATGCTCAACGCCCGCGACGTCGTCGACGACCTCGCCGAGTCGAGCGAGGCGGGCCCGCGGATCCTCAAGCTGATCGAGCGCGATCTGCGCGGCCTGTGGACCTACAACGTCCGGAACAACGCGGTCTTCCGCGGCGTCCAAGCGGACGTCAACGGCCGCGACGCCGACCGCATGAGCTTCCTGACCACGACCGACTCGGTCGGCACGGTGCAGGACCTGGAGAGCAACGCGCACCGGACGACGCTCTGCGAGGTGGGCTACCTGTTCAAGCCGAACCCGCGCTTCCGTGAGGTGTTCGAGCTGTGGCGGCGCGAGGACCCGATGGTCGACGACGACCTGACGACCCAGGGCGACCAGGGCACCTTCCAGCTGGTCTACGACCGGGTGAAGTCGTTCCGCGTCCGCTACTACGACACGCTGGGGTGGGAAGCCGAGGAGCTGTTCGAGTGGGACAGCGCCAAGGAAGACCGGCTCCCGAAGCGGATCATGATCGAGTTCACGATCGAGCGGAAGCGCAGCAGCCGCAACGTCGTCAGCGACGTCGAGGTCGAGGACTTCGAGGGCGCCGAGAAGAAGTACGTGCGGCACTTCGTCCTGCCCAAGCGCCTCGAGGGCATCCTGCAGGCCGACAACGCGCGCATCCCCGTGCTGCCGCCGCCGCCGATCGAGGACGCCGGCCTCGGACCCGAAGGCCCTGCGGGGCCCGCGGGCCCGGCAGGCCCCGGGGGCCTGGGCACGCAGCTGGCCAAGGGGCCGGACGGCGGCGAAGGCAAGATCATCGGCCGCGGCGGCGACGGCAAGGGCAGCGGTCGCGGCGGCAACGGCCGCGGCGGCAGCGGCAAGCCAGGCGGCGGACAGAGCGGCGGCGGACGGCCCGGCAACGGCGCGTTCGCCCAGCCGCCTGCGGGCCTCCCGCCCGGCTTCAACTTCCAGCAGTTCCTCGGCGGCGGCGCCGGCGGCAGCCTGTTCGGCGGCGGTCAGTAGCCTCTTCCCAGCGGCAGCCTCTTCGCAGCAGCCTCGCCGCAGCCGCCTCGGCGGAGGGCGAGCGGCCCGCTGCCGCGCTCAGAACACCGGCTCGCCGATCACCTCACGCCCTCCGAAGTAGGGCCGCAGGACCTCGGGCAGCGTGACCGTGCCGTCCGCGTTCTGGTGGTTCTCGATCAGCGGGATCAGCAGCCGCGGGCTGGCCGCGACCGTGTTGTTGAGCGTGTGACAGAACAGCGGCTTGCCCTTCTCCGGGCGGTAGCGGAGGTTGAGCCGCCGCGCCTGGTAGTCGTAGAAGCGCGACGCGGAGTGGGTCTCCCCGTAGCTCTCGCGCGACGGCATCCAGGTCTCGATGTCGTACTTCATCGCCTGCGGCACGCCGAGGTCCCCGCCGCAGACGTTCACGACCCGGTAGGGCAGCCCGAACGCCTGCAGCATGTCCTCGGCGTTCTGCACGATCGACCGGTGGTGCTCCAGCGACCGGTCGCGGTCGGCGACGTCGACGATCACCTGCTCCACCTTCTGGAACTGGTGGACCCGGTAGAGGCCGCGCGTGTCCTTGCCGTAGGTGCCGGCCTCCCGCCGGAAGCAGGCCGACCGCGCGACGTACATCTTGGGCAGCTCGGCCTCGCTCAGGATCTCCCCGCTGTGCAGCGAGGTGACCGGGACCTCGCTCGTGCCGATCAGGTTGAGCCCGTCCTTCTCGCAGCGGTAGGTCTGCTCCTCGCCGCCCGGGAAGAAGCCGGTGCCGAACATGGCGGCGTCGCGGACCAGCAGGGGCGGATCGACCGGGGTGAAGCCTCGCGCCACGAGCAGCTCCACCGCGTAGCGCAGGACCGCGTCGTGCAGCAGCGCGAGGTCGCCGAACAGCACGTAGTTGCGCGAGCCGGACATCTCGGCCGCCCGGCCGAAGTCCAGCCAGCCCTGCGCCTCGCCGATCTCGTAGTGCGCGCGCGGGGTGAAGTCGAAGGCGCGGACCTCCCCGACCTTGCGCACCTCTTCGTTCTCGGCGTCGTCCTTGCCGTCGGGCACCTCGTCGTCGGGGATGTTCGGCACCAACGCGAGCTGCTCCTGGAGCTTGGCGCGCAGCTGCCGCTCCTCGTCCTCCAAGACCTGCAGCTGCGCCTTCAGCGCCTTCTGCTTCTCCAGGAACGCCGCGCGCTCCTCGGGTCCGAGCTTGCCGAGCTGCTTGCCGCCGGCCTTCTGCTCGCTCCGCATGGCGTCGAGGCGCGGCGTCATCGCCCGCAGCTCGCCGTCGAGGGCCAGCGCGCGGTCGACCGCCGCGGCGCGGTCGGGCATGTGTTTCTTGACGGCCCCCGCCTTCGCGGCGTCGGGGCGTTCGCGCAGCACCTTGATGTCCAGCATGACGCCGCGGAGTGTAGCCGCCGCGCCGCGGCGCGCTACTTCCAGACCGTGCCCAGCTTGCCGAAGAACTTGTGCTTGCCCTTCTTCACGGCGAGCCCGAGCTTCGTCTCGCCCGGCGGCAGCTTCATCTCCAGCACGAGCGGGCCGCCGCGGTAGCCCTTGGGCATCGGCGAACACGCGACCAGGAAGCCCAGGTTCCGGTAGGTCTCGGTCGCCTTGACGATCAGCTGGTCGTTGGTGAACGGCTGGAACGACCCGACCACCTTGGCGCCCTTGGCCTTGCCCGTCTTGGAGGCGAGCACGTCGCACTCGAGCGAGGTCCCGTGCACGCCGACGATGCGGCAGCCGGACTTCTCCTTGACGCAGATCGACAGCGCGTTGATCGAGGCCTCGCGGTCGCCCTCCCGCTCGAAGTCGAGCACGAACGGCTCGCCCATCTCCAGCGTGAACGTCTCGCCTGCCTTGACCACGAACGGCTCGCTGTCTGCGCTCGGGTACAGCTGCGCCGTCTGCGTGCGCGCGCCCTTGCCGTTGGCGATGCGGCCCCAGATCACGCGGTACTCGCCCGCGGGGACCTCGACCGGCTTGCCGGCGGCGAGGTCGAAGAGGGCGCCCGCGTAGTCGCCGGCGCCTTGGATGACCAGCTGGTCCGGCCGGGCGCTCTTGGACCCCTTCCAGGCCAGCTTGACGCTCCCCGACTTGACGTACTCCGGGTTGAGCGGCCGGATCGAGACGTCCGCGCCCGAGGCGATCTCCTGGTAGTGCCAGCCGCCGGCGAGCTTGACGAAGCTCGAGAACGGCGCGCGCTTCTGCTTGCCGACCTTCATCGAGTCGAACAGCGGCACGACCACGCCCTCACCCTCCGGGTCCCCAACGAGGTGGGAGCGCAGCTCGCCCTTGAAGGGCTCGCAGTTGCCGGGCGCCCCCGACGCGTCGTCGTCGAAGTAGACGATCGCCTCCTTGTCCACCTGGGCCTTCCAGCTCGATGCGCTGCGGTAGTAGAGGTTGACGAACTTGCCCTGCGGCGCGTAGTTCAGCTTCGTCACGCCGGTCGCCTCCTGGTCGGTGCCGAGCCAGAAGAACATCGCGTACGGCTGCTTCTTGTCGGCGTCCAGGTAGAACGTGCTGGGCTTGGCGCGCGCGCTCGCGTCGATCTCGCTCGCCGCCTTGTCGTCGTCGGGCGTGTAGTGGACCGCGAACTTGTTGGTGCCGCGGCGGATCAGGTACATCGGCTGCTTGGTGAACCAGCCCATCTGCTTGCTGGAGCCGTTCTCCTGCAGCGAGTCGAGCCACCAGAACGGCGGCACCGGGCCGCCGCGCGGACCGAAGTCGAGGTCCTTGGACCAGTCCTTGAGGGGCGCGAACGTCAGCGGGAACTTGCGCGGCGCCACGTTCGGCATGACCAGCGACTCCACCCCCTTGGCGCCTGCGTCGTAGCCCTCGGCCTTGCGCTTGTCGGCCTTGGCCTGGTCCTCCTTGATCGCGGCGAGCTCCGACTCCACGAAGGTCTTGTTGCGCGCGTAGTGCGTGTCGAACGTGTAGCCCCAGTTGTCGCGGTTGAGCAGCTGCTGCTCGATGGCGAAGACGACGGCCTCACGGTCGGCGATGGTCCGCTCCGGCATCTTGCTGCCGACGACGCTGGCGAGGCCCCACAGCTCGCTGGCCTCGTAGTAGTGGCCGATGCTCTCCGCGGCGCGCGCGAGCTTCTGGTAGTCCTCCATGCAGGACTGGTAGTCCTTCTTGATCGTGCCCGTCGCGACCGAGGACGAGTAGTCGTTCCAGAGGCGCCCCGAGTTGGTGCGGATCTGCTGCAGCCGGTTGTAGAGCTCGTTCGTCGCGCCGTCGGCCCAGGCCTGCACCTTCTCGAGGGTCGTCGCGTTGCCGAAGCAACGCTTCCACGACGCGGTGAGCAGCTCGCACTGCAGCTCGGCCTCGACGTCGTCGCCGCTCCGCGCCTGGAAGCTCAGCCCCTCGTAGTACTGGATCACGTGCCGCGCGCCCCGCTGGACCGCGCGGTCCATGATCTTGTCGTCCTCGAGCTCGACGCCCTGCTTCCAGGTCTTCTGGAACTCGTCGCGCGAGATCTCCTGCGCGCGGAGGAGGGTCGGGAGCGAGAGCGCCAGGGACAGCAGCAGCAGAGGGAGGTATCGCATCGGAGCCGGGAGGGGTTCAGGGGACCTGTCCATCCTAGCGACCCGACCCGCCCGCGTGCAGCACGACTCGCGCCCTGCCGGACCGGGCGACGCGGACGTGTTACGACCGCGGAGCGACAAGGCGGACGGGCGCTACCGCTGCCGGCTGGCCTGCTCGAGGAAGCGGCGCTCTTCGGCCGAGAGGGACGAGAGCCCCTGCTCCTTGACCTTCACCAGCAGCGCGTCCATCCGCTGGGCGGCGCGCTGCGCGACCTGCGCGCGCGCGCGCGCCTGCCGACGCCGCAGCCCGTCCCGGAGCGAGGCGAGCACGCCCGGTCGGTCGACGCCGGCGTGGTCGGCCCAGTCCACGAACCAGCCGCGCCGGAACGACAACAAGCCGATCGCCGCGCCGCCCAGGTGCGCGCTGTGCGAGACGCCCGAGCCGAAGCCGGTCGCGAGCTCGACGAACGTGGCGTAGGCGCCGAGGAAGACGAGCAGCGCCGCGACGAGCCACAGCGGCACCACCTGAAAGACCAGCGCGTTCGGCGCGCGGCACGCGGCGTAGACCAGGAACGCGTAGCAGGCCCCGCTCGCGCCGATCAGCGGCACGTCGGCGTAGCCCTGCGTCAACGCGAGCGCGAGGTGCGCCGCGGCGCCGACGAGCCCGCCGGTGAGGTACAGCTTGATCGTCCCCCGGTAGCCCAGCCGCTGCTCGGCGATCGTGCCCATGAAGTAGAGCACCAGCATGTTGCCGAGGAAGTGCCACGGGTCCGCGAAGCTGTGCGTGAACTGGTAGGTCAGCACCCGCAGCGCGCCGAGGCCGAAGCCCTCCAGCGCGAGCGGCAGCGAGAAGGCCAGCCAGCAGCCGCCGTCTGCCGTCGGGGTGCTGAGCCGACCGAGCAGCAGCGCGTTCGCCGCGAACACCGCCGCGTTGAGCAGCAGCAGCTGCTTGATCGCGGGCGTGAGGCTCGGGAACCGGGGACCGTCGTAGCTCATGTCTTGCCGTTGGGTGCCGGCGGCACCTCCGCTAGGCTCATCGGCACAACCCGAGCCGGAGACGTAGCCAGTGCCCGCCCAAATCCTCGACGGCCGCAAGGTCGCCCAGCGCATGCGCCAACGCCTGCGCGAAGCCCGCGACAGCATGGGCGAGAGCCCCGTCCGCCTGATCTCCCTTGAGGTCGGCCAGAACCCGGCGGCGGCGGTCTACGTCCGCAACCAGCAGCGCGCGGCCGCCGAGGTCGGGATCGAGATGGAGGTCGTCAACCTCCCGGTCGAGACCGACGAGGCGCGCCTGCTCGCGGAGATCGACGCGCTCAACGCGCGGGCCGACGTCTCGGGCATGCTCGTCCAGCGGCCGCTGCCCCACGGGATCGACCCGCGCGCGGTCCAGATGGCCATCGACCCCGGTAAGGACGTCGAGGGCATGCACCCCGCCAACATGGGGGCAATCCTCTACAAGGAGCCGCTCCTGCCGCCCTGCACGGCCGCCGCCGCGCAGCAGCTGATCGTCGAGACCGGCATGGACCTGCGGGGCGCCGAGACCGTCGTGGTCGGGCACAGCGAGATCGTCGGCAAGCCGATCGCGGTGCTGCTGCTCCACCACCTCTCGACCGTCACCGTGTGCCACATCGGCACGCGGAACCTCGTCGAGCACACGCGCCGCGCCGACATCGTCGTCGTCGCCGTCGGCAAGGCAGGGCTCGTGCACGGCGACATGCTCAAGCCGGGCGCGTGCGTCATCGACGTCGGCATCAACCAGGGCCCCGACGGCAAGATCGTCGGCGACGTGGACTTCGCGTCGGCCCAGGAGGTCGCGGGCTTCCTGACGCCGGTTCCCGGCGGCGTCGGCCCGGTCACCGTCGCGATGCTGCTCCGCAACACCCTGCGCGCGGCGGGCGCCGAGGTCTGAGGTGCGCGACCTCCGCTGGAGCGTCGCGGCGCTGCTGCTCGCCGCAGGGTGCGCGCTCGCGCCGCCCACCGGGCGCGACGCCGCGCGCCCCAACGTGGTGGTCTTCTTCGTCGACGACCTCGGCTGGCAGGACGTCGGCGAGCCGTTCTGGACCGCGCGCACGCAGGGCAACCGCCGCTACCGGACCCCCAACCTCGAGCGCCTCTGCCGCGAGGGCACCAAGATGCCGAACGCGTACGCGCACCCGGTGTGCACGCCGTCCCGCGTCAGCCTGATGACCGGGGCAGCGGTCGCGCGCCACCGCGTCAGCCACTGGACCCTGCGCGCAGATCGCTACACCGACCCCGAGCGCGAGGGCCTGCAGCGGCCGGCGTGGAACCGCAGCGGGTTGAGCGACGACCCGTCGACGCCCGACGCGTACTGCGGCGAGACCCTGGCCCAGCGCTTCGACGACGCGGGCTACCGGACCATCATGGTCGGCAAGGCGCACTTCGGCGCGATCGGCACCCCGGGCGCCGACCCCACCAACCTGGGCTTCGACGTCAACGTCGCGGGCCACGCCGCGGGCGCGCCGTCCAGCTACCTCGCGCAGCGGTCCTTCCTGCGCAGCGGCCGGGACAAGACGTGGCAGGTCCCCGACCTCGAGCGCTACCACGGCACGGACTGGTTCTTGACCGAGGCCCTCACCGACGAGGCGATCGCCGCGGCCGCGCACGCCCGACGCGCGGACGAGCCGTTCCTGCTCTACCTCGCGCACTACGCTGTCCACACGCCCTTGGACGCGGACGATCGGTTCGTCCAGGCCTACCGGGAGGCGGGCCTGCCCGAGCCCGAGGCCCGCTACGCGGCGCTGATCGAGGGCGTGGACCGGTCGCTCGGGCGCGTGCTGCGCTGGCTCGACCAGGCCGGCCTCGCGGACGACACCATCGTGCTCTTCGCGAGCGACAACGGCGGCCTGAGCGCGCACGCGCGCAGCGGGCCCAAGCACACGCACAACGCGCCGCTGCGCAGCGGCAAGGGCTCTGCCTACGAAGGCGGCGTGCGGGTGCCGATGGCTGTGCGCTGGCCCGGCAGGATCGCTGCAAACGCCGTCGAGCGGCTGCCCGTGCAGCTCGAGGACGTCATGCCGACGCTCTGCGAGCTCGCCGGCCTGGACCCGACCTGCCCCGACGGCACCAGCGTCGCGTCGACGCTGCGCGGACGCGGGCCGTCGCCCCACCCGCTGTTCTTCCACAGCCCCCACTACTGGGGCGTCACGGGGCCTGGGATCGAGCCCTACAGCGCCGTGCGCGACGGCGACCTCAAGCTGATCTGGTTCTACGACCGCGGCGCCGCCGAGCTCTACGACGTCGAGGCCGACGTCGGCGAGCAGGAAGACCTCGCAGGGCGGCGGCCGGCCGACGTCGCGCGCCTGCGCCGGATGCTGCGCGAGCAGCTCGCGGCGTGCGGCGCGCAGTTCCCGACGCGACGGGGCGGCGGCGTCGTGCGGCGACCCTAGCCGACCGGGACCGCCGGCGTCGACGCAGCGCGCGCCTGGCGCGGGGCCGGGTTCGGTCGGAGCAGCACGTCGACCGCCCCGACGGCGACGAAGGCCGCCTGCACCGCGTAGCTGGTCCAGACCGCGTCGCGCAACCCGGACGAGAACCCGTAGCTGTGCAGCCCGATGCCCAGCAGGTTCACGTGGAACCACGAGAACACCACGACGGCGCCGGTGATCGCCGAGCAGACGACGAAGCCGAAGTCCCGGACGAGGCCGCTGAACCGCGCGTGCAGCAGCGCGACCTGCGCCAGACAGATCATCAGCGCGCCGTTCTCCTTGGGGTCCCAGCCCCAGAAGCGCCCCCACGAGTCGTTCGCCCAGACGCCGCCGAGGATCGTGCCGACGACGGCGAACGCGAGCCCGAAGCAGGTCACGCCGTACGTCATCCGCACCAGCGACTTCGCCGCCGAGCCCGACGGGTGCGCGATGCGCAGCACGCGCATCAGGATCCAGACGTTGGCGAGCAAGGCCGCCACGAGCCCGGCTGCGTAGCCGATGTTGATGGTCGTGACGTGCGTGGCCAGCCAGAAGTTGCTGTCGAGCACGGCGACCAGCGGGTTCATCGTGTCCGAGCCGTCGGCGACCTCGAACATCCGCGCGAACATGACCAGCAGCGCGCCGAGGAACGGCGCGGCGGCGAGCGCGATCCGCCGCGGCAGCACCAGCTCGGCGATCACGGCGAGCATCACGCCGACCGCCGCGATGAACAGGAAGGTGTCGTAGAGGTTCTTGATCGGCGGGCGGTCCGTGATGATGCAGCGGAGCACGACGTCGTAGCTCAGCATGCCGAGCGCCAGCAGCGTCACGCCCAGGCTGGCGGCCCACAGCACGCGGCTGCGCGGCAGGAGCCAACAGACCGCGGCCAGGACGAACGCGAACAGGAACCAGTGGATCGACTGGTAGTGCCACGCCGAGCGGTAGTAGCCCGTCTCGAGCGCGATGTTCTCGCCGTCGTAGGCCCGCAGCGGCGTCGCCGCGGCGACCACGGCGTCCCGGTAGGCGAGCAGGGCCGCCTCCTTGTCCGCGCGGTCCGGCGCCGCGGCGGCTCGCTGCAGGCACGTAAGGATGTCGACCGCCGGGCCGTCGGCGCCGCGGATCACCTGCTCGAGGGCAGCCCCGAGCGGCAGCCAGGTCTCGCCGGCGGGGTCGCGCGGCGGCACCAGGCCGGCGCCGCCTCGGTCGTACTCGATCACCTTGCCGATGAACTCGGCGACGTCCAGCAGGCCCTTGGGGGCCCCGCGGAGCTCCGGATCCTGTGCCCGGAGCAGCTTCGTGAACGCGCCCGCGTGCGCGGCGACGCTGCCGACGTCGACCCGCTTGGTCTCGAACAGCTGCTGCAATTCGGGCTCCTGCACGGCGACCAGCCCCTGCATCGCGCCCAGCTGGCTGCGCAGCCGCCCGTATTTCACGTAGTCCGCGTAGAGGCCGAGGATGTGCTCCTGCACCGCGTCGCGGTCGCGCGCGTCCATCTTCCGGTAGTCGTCGGCGAGGGCCTGGAGCTTCTCGCCGGCGCTCGACACCTGGTCGAAGCTGAGGTACTCGAAGTCCTGGCGCTGCCCGTTGTTCGCGAACCCGAGGGCGTCCATCACGCCGACGTGCTCGATCCGGAACAGCGGGTAGCGGTCGGCCTGCTGCGGGTAGCACCAGACGTCGAGCAGCCACTCGGTCGGCTCCAGGGTCACCTTCTGCGGTGCGCCGTCGGGCCCGGGGACGGAGTACTTCAGGTCTCGCCGACCGTGCACGTCGTAGAGCGTGAACGCCGCCAGGACCGAGAGCGGCTTGACCCGCCCCTCGGCCTGCAGCGGGGTCGCGGCCACCTGCTCGACGACCTCGCGGTCCCAGGGCTCGGCGCGGTCGAGCGGGCCGTCCAGGCGCGGCGCCGGCCGGCTGCACGCGGCCAGCACGGCGAGCGCGGCGAGGCAGCCGCGCGTGAAGGTTCGCAACGTCGCGTGGGTCATCACGGCATCATCCTTGGCTCAGGGTGCGGCGGGTCGAGGACCCGAGGAACTTGGAGAGCTTGACCGTGAAGTGGATCAGCAGCCCCAGCGCGATCACCCAGCACGAGTACTCGGGCCACTTGTCCGAGGGGTTCTCGGCGATCTCGAAGACCGAGTAGAACGGCGGCCCGCCGTCCGGGCGGCCGCCGATCTGCGGCCCCCAGCTGGTCTGGTACATCACGAACCCGTCCTTGCGGAGCGGGGTGTTCATGTAGATCTGCACCTCGCGGTCCCCCTCTTCCGGGATCGTGACGAAGCTGCGGTAGTCCGCGGCGGTCAGGGTGCCGGGGTGGTCACGCTTGACGAAGCGCTCGAGGCGGACGTGGAACGGCAGGTCGTAGACGACGCGCCGCAGGTCGAGCCCCCACCGCTGCCCGTCGAGCTCGAACGTGAACGGGAAGCGCTGCTTCTGGTAGGGACGCATCTCGGCGCCGTAGACGATGCCGTCCAGCCGCTCACCGGCCTCGGTCACGACGGAGACGTAGCAGCCCGCGGTGTTCTGCCCCCGCTCGGGCAGCGGCTCCAGCGGCGCCAAGAACACGCCCGGCCCGCCCTCGCCGTCGTCGACCACCGGGGCCGTCGCCTGGAACATCGGGCCCTTGGCCATCGGCCTGCAGCGCTCCATCCAGTGGTGCACCTCGACCGTGAAGGGCAGGTCGTCGGCGCGCAGCGTGACCGTGCCGTCGACCGCGGCGAGCAGGTCGCCCTCGGCGACCACGCGCTCCTCGACGGTGTCGCCGACGGTGCGCAGCAGCGCCAATTCGTAGTCGTGGAAGCTGACGAAGGTCGACGACTCGTAGACGCGCTCGGGGTTCCGGCGCGAACCGTCCGGGTCCTCGAACAGCGCGAGGCCGCCGGCGTAGGAGAACTCCATCTTGACGAAGCCCGCGACCAGCAGCAGCGCGATGCCGACGTGCACGACCAGCACCCCGAAGTTTCGCATCTGCCACTTCATGCGCAGCATGCCGCCGACCAGCAGGTTGACGAACAGGAGCGCCATGACCGGGTAGGCGCCGGGCAGCGGGATCCGCAGCACGAAGCCGCGACCGTCCTCGCCAGCGAGCACCGGTCGCCCCCACCAGCTGAGCTCCAGGTCCGCGATCAGGAACCAGGACTCGAAGTAGTTCTTCTGCGCCTTCCAGAGCCCGTCCTCGATCTGAGCGAGCGTGCCGAGCCAGGTCAGCACGCCGAGCAGCACGAGCAGGACCACCGCGAGCTTCATCGAGCCGAGCGCGCCGAGGACGGCGCCGTAGAGCCGCGCCACGGGGCCGCCGGCTCCTGCTGCGTCACCGCGCCGCGCCTTCTGGACCAAGCTGTCGTCGTTCATCGCCGCCTCACCGAGCTGCAGAACTTGAGGAATGCGTCTCGCTGGCCCACGATCTCCGCGCCCGGGCCGACGAGCTTGCAGAACGTCACCGTGTCGGCGTCGCGGCGCGCCGCGACCAGCACGCGCGCGTCCGGGATCGCCTCGCCGCCCATCCCGCGCCAGTCCCCGGACAGGTCGAGCAGCAGGGCGCCCTCACCGAGGAAGGAGGTCTTCGGCAGCGCGGCGAACTGTTCGTCGGTCATGGCTCCGAGCTCGAGCTCGAAGCGCCAGATGTCGAGCGTCTGGCGGAGGTCCCCGCCGAGCTCGCTGACGTAGACCTCGCTCTGCTCCCCGAAGCGGTGGTGCGCTGCGCGGCGCGAGCCGGCGATCGGCGACCAGCCGGCGGGCGCCTCGGCCGCGAAGGGCGCGGCCGCCGGCGCGCCG
>JBMHDP010000094.1:0-10216 GCA_049889335.1 Planctomycetota bacterium | reverse complement strand
CCGCTCGTTGGCCTTGTAGACGCCGAGCGACGAGCACCACGAGTGGTGGCCCGTCGTGCACATCTTGCCCGACAGCCCCTGCAGCAGCGTCAGCTGGTCGACGTGGCCGGCGATCGGCTGCAGCCAGCCCGGCAGCTCGTGGCCGTCGAGGTCGACCTCGTAGGCCTCCTTGCGCCGTTCCTTCTCCAGCAGCTCCTTGTCGAAGCTCGGCGGGACCATCACCTTGGGCCAGAGCCCGTTGCCGCGGTGCAGGAACACGAAACGCATAGGCGGCGCGTTCGGCGCCGTCAGAGGCGCTGCGAGCAGGTTGCGCCGGTCGAGCAGCGCGAGCGCGCCGGCGCCGAACAGGCTGGTCCTCAAGAAGTCGCGGCGCGTATCCATGGTCACTCGGTCTCCTCCTTACGGTAGCGGAAGGAGTCCGAGCAGAGCAGGGCCACGACCAGGGCGCGGAAGCTGCCGCCGCTCTCGACGTAGGCGCGGTCGGCCGCGACCAGGGTCCCTGCGTCCGTCAGCCGTTCGTTGCGCCCGAGGAAAAACCGGAACGCGTGCCGCACGATCGACTGCCGCGCCCGCGTCGAGCGGGCCAGGCGGTCGATCAGCTCGAAGGGGTCCGCGACCGGGCCGTCCAGCGCCGGGTCGCCGGTGCCGTCGAGCCGCCCGGTCGTGACCACGGGCTCGGTCGGGTAGACGTCGAAGGTGGTCTTGCCGTTGCCGCGCTCGAGCAGGTTGTCGGGGTGCTCCATCTGCTCGACGGTGCGGTAGCGGCCGAAGTCGTCGAACGCCTCGAACGGGAGCCCCAGCGGGTTCATGTGGCGATGACAGCGCGCGCACTCCTGCGGCGCGGTGACGTCCTCGACGCGCTGGCGGAAGGTGCGGTGCGGGTCGTCGGGCACCTGCGCGTCGACGGTGATCGGCACGTCGGGCACGCGGCCGGCGAGCAGCTTCTCGCGGATCCAGCGGCCGCGCCGGATCGCGTCCGGGTGGAAGTTGGTCGAGTGCGCGATCAGCCACGACGGGTGCGTCAGCACGCCCTTGCGGTGCTCGATCGCGAACGGCTGCGTCGGCGGGTAGTCCCAGAACTCCCGCGGCTCGACCTTGTCGCCGGTGTACTTCGTGTTCTTCCAGCTGCCGTAGCGGCTGATGCGCGGCGTCGGCGGCAGGTTGTAGAGCGGCGCGTGGTGGAACGTGTAGCCGTGCGCCCACGGGATCGTCGTGAACGGCCGGATGCCGCGCCCGAAGTGCTCCGTGAAGAAGTGCATGTAGTTGACGAGCTCGCCGGGCCGCGAGTCGTCGCGCACGCGCATCGACGGGATCGTCTTCAAGAACTCCACGTGCTCGGTCAGCACCTGCTGCGGCTGGCGGATCCAGTCGGTGTCCTTGAGCCGCTCGTAGACCGTACGCCACTCCGCGAGGACCTGCTCGCCGGCGGCGTTGTCCTTGTCGTGGTAGACGAAGAACTGGTCCGACGTCAGCAGCTCGCCGAACACGTCGCGGTCTGCCTCGACGAAGCGCGTGACGATGCGGTCGGTCTCGAGGATCAGCCGGCCGGGCGTGCCGACCGTGCCGCGGCCGGGGTTCTGGTAGACGCCGCCGCTGCGCGGCGGGTCCTTGAACACCTTGGTCGCGCCCGGGTAGCCGAAGAACTCGCGGAAGAACCGGACGAGCTTCGGGTGGCTGGTGACGTTGGACTTGTAGTGCTTGCCGTTGAGCGACGGGTCGACCTGGCCGCGGTAGTAGCGGTCGTCCGCGAGCAGGCGTCGCACCTGCCGCGCGTAGTCGTCGCGCGTCCGCAGCTGGCCCGCGGCGGCTGCGTCGAGCAGCGCCTGGTCGGGGCGACGGTCCCCGAGCGCGTACGAGATCGCGTAGGCGGCTTCGCGCCCAGAGAGCAGCGCGCGGCCGTGCTCGTCGGGGTCTCCGTCCCCGAACTCGAGCCGGTAGACGAACTCGGACTCGAGCAGCACGGCGACCAGCAGCTGCCGCAGACCCGCCGCGTTGCCGCCGAGGGAGACCGCCTCGTCGAGCAGCGCGCGATAGCGGCGGAGCTCGTCGCCGTCCGGCGGACGGCGCAGCACGCAGTCGAACTGGGTCGTGATCGCCGCGTCCACCTGCGCGTCCTCGGGCGGTCGCTCGCGCTGCAGGATCGCCGTGAACGCGCGGTACGACTCATGGATCCGCCGCGGCATCCACCGGTCGCGCTTGTCGGGGAACACCAGCTCGCGCTCGCCGCCGAGCCGGCGCGCCATCATCAGCTGCCGGTCGGCGATCCAGCGGGCGTTGCCCAGCATCACCAGCAGGTCGCCCCCGTCGAGCGCGTCCAGGTCGTAGTCGCGGACGCCCGCGCGGTCCGGCAGCACGAACGGGTTCGTCACGCCGACGAAGCCGCGGTGCTGCTTGCCGTCGCGGTCGCGGCCCTCCAGCCGGAACACGTCCATCACGCGCTCGTGGAAGATCTGCGGGTTGACCAGCCACCGCCGCGCGGGCGTGTAGGCGGCGCCGTGCCCGTCGCCGGAGAACAGCCGTTCGTGGTCGACGACGTTGCCGTAGTGGGGGTGGCGCAGCTTCTCGCGCACCGCCGCGTCGTCTTCTAGCGACGACAGCCAGGTGAGCAGGGCCGACCGCTCGGCGTCGGTCGGCTGGGCCTCGTCCTCGGGCGGCATCTCGCCGAAGTGCAGCACCTCGCGCACCTGCGCGATCAGGTCGGCGCGTTCGGCGACGGGCAGCTGCGCGAGCGCGTCTAGCCGCACGTCGGCCTCGGCGTCGACGCCGCTGTGGCAGCCTGCGCAGTAGCGCTCGAGCAGCGCGGCGCCGCCTGCAGCCGCGCCCGTCGGCGTCTGCGCGGCGGCGAACCCGGCGCAGGCC
Organism: Planctomycetota bacterium; assembly: GCA_049889335.1. GTDB lineage: Bacteria > Planctomycetota > UBA1135 > UBA1135 > UBA2386. The sequence goes on along the minus strand of JBMHDP010000094.1, from coordinate 7,357 downwards.
AGCCAGGCGGTCAGGGCTGCAGCAGCGCGGTCCATGGCGGCATCGTAAGCGGTCGGGTCCGATCCCGCGCGCCGGGTGACGGCGCGCCGCGCTACTTGGTCGCCGGCTTCTCGATCGCGACGCCGTCCGCCATGAAGCGCAGGATCTTGCGTCCCTTGGTGACCTTCGCCGCGGCTTCGTGCTCGCCGGCGTCTTCGAGGTAGTGCTTGGTCTCGGCGACGGTCTCCTGCTTGAAGGTCATCGTGCCCTCGACGATCGCGACGCGGCCGCTGGCGTCCTTGGGCATGAAGAAGCCGTAGTCCTTGAACTTGACGAACAGCGGCGGGTTGCCGTCGGCGTCGGGCTTGCCGAGGTTCATCCAGCAGCCCTTGACCTGGCAGACGCCGGTGATCGGGGCGCGCACCCGGATGGTCTTGCCGTCGAGATCGGCGGCGTTCTGGAGCGCGGCGCGGAGGGTCATCGGCGCGGCGCCCACGGTGATGCCTGCGCCGAAGTGGTCGTACTTCTTCGCGTCGAGCTTGTTCGGAGCGGCGGGAGACTGCGCCGCGAGCGCTGCGGTCAGCAGCGCGAGCGCGGTCAGGGAGGCGGCGGTTCTGGGTGTCGACATGACGTAGGGAATGGAGTGCGCGGCCCAGGTTAGGCCAGCGCGGCGACGGAGGCCAAGGGGGGAATGGTGGCTTCGGCGGGCAGGGATACGGTCGATCGTCGTCCGAGAGGGCGTAGCATCCAACCGCGCATGGACGTCCTGCACGTGATCCACCAGTTCTTGCCCGAGCACCGCGGCGGCTCGGAGTCCTATGCGTTCGACCTCGCGCAGCGGCAGCGGGCCCGTGGCATGGACGTCGCGGTGCTCACCGGGACGATGCACGCGGCCCCGACGGTGCAGGTCGTAGAGGCTGCGGTGGACGGCCTACCCGTCTTCTGCCTGCACCGCGACGACCTGTTCTTCGACCACCACGTCAAGGCCTGGCACCCGGGCGTCGAGGCGCGCTTCGAGCAGCTGCTGCGCGAGCGGCGACCGGCGCTGGTGCACGTGCACCACTGGGTCCGGCTCACCAGCAACCTCGTGGAGGTGTGCGCCCGCGTCGGCGTGCCGGCGGTCGTGACGCTGCACGACTACTACACGAGCTGTCCGCGCGCGTTCCGTCGCCGCGCGGACGACGAGGCGTGCCGCCGGCCGCTGTCGCCGGAGAGCTGCAGGGACTGCGTGCCGAAGTACGGCTACGAGCCTGCGCACGAGCTCGACGACGGCGTGACGCTCTTCCTGGACACCTACCGCGCGGAGCTGTCGCTCGCGCGGGCGGTGCTCGTCGGCGTCGACTCGACCGGGGACCTGCTGTCCGAGACCACGGGTCTGGAGCGCAGCCGCTACCGGACGCTGCCGCTGGGCTACCGCCGCCGCTTCGACGGCATGGCGGCGCTCGGTCGACCCGACCGCGACCGGCCGCTGCGCTTCGCCTACTGGGGCGGCGTCGGGCGTCACAAGGGCGTCGACGTCCTGCTCGACGCGCTCCGTCGACTCGAAGCGCTGGCGCCAGGGCGCGCCGAGCTCCACGTCCTCGGGGGCTTCGAGAGCGAGGCGTATCAGCAGGAGCTGCGCGACCTCGCAGCGGGCCTGCCGGTGACCTTTCACGGCGCGTTCGAGGCGGCGCAGCTGCACGCCGTCGCGCCGGACATCGGCGTGTTCCCCAGCACCTGCATGGAGACGTTCGGGATCGTGCTCGACGAGTGCTTCGAGCTCGGTCGGCCGTGCATCACCAGCGACCTCGGCGCGCTGCCGGAGCGCGCCGACGGCGCGGGGCTCGTCACCCGCGCGGGCGACGCCGAGGACGTCGCTCGTGCCATGCTGCGGCTGCTCGACGAGCCGGGGCTGTGGAGCGAGCTCGCCGGCAGGATCCCCGCGCCGCCGCCGAGCCTCGACGATCACGTCGACGCGCTCGCCGGCGTCTACGACGCGGCCCGCGCCGCGCCTCTGCCCGCCCCGCCGTTCGAGCCGGTCGACGTGCAGCGCCGCCTCTCCTTCCTGCTCAAGCAGCGGGACACGGCGATGAGCCAGCTGCTGCCGCCGGGCGGTCCGCAGTAGGGACCGCCGCGTCGCCGCTCAGCGGCGGTGGCGGTACTTTCGCGACCATGTCTGCACCTTGGAGTGCAGCCGCGGGTCGACGCTCTCGGCGGCCGCGCGCATCACGCCCTGCGCGTCGAGGAAGATGACCCAGCAGTAGGGGCCCTCGAACGGCGCGCCGACGTCGTGTTCGACGACCTCCATCGGCTGCTCGCGGAGGTCGGCGAGGTCTTCGAGCACGGCCTCCTGGTCCGCCTTGTCCATGCCCTTGGGCCACGCCAGCACCCACTTCTGCGGGTACTCGAGCGGGTGCTGCAGGATGCGGCTCAGCGGCCGGATGGCGCGGCCGAGCTTCTGCGCCGGCGAGCCCTCGTCGACCTTGGGCAGCCACAGCACCAGGGTGCCGTCTTCGCCGATCGGGATGCCCTTGGCCTGCAGGTGCACGAAGCTGTCGAGGTCGCCGCTCGGCTGCGCGCGGATGTCGAGGCCGTAGACCGGCGGGCTGAGCTCGTCGTCGAGGCGCTGGACCGTCGGCTGCTGCACGCGGATCGCGCCGGTCGAGGTCGCGAAGCCGACGTGGCCTTCGATCGGGGTGCCGTCGTGCACGCCGTAGTTCATCACCGACTCGCCGTTGACGCGCACGTCGACCCGCGGGCCGCGGACCTCGAGCTCGTACTCGAACCAGTTCTGCTCCTCGGGGAGCTCGACGGTCTTGTTGCGACGACCGTCCGGCAGGTTGCCGTCGCGCTCCCACAGCCCGGCGAGCGACAGCCGCACGCTGCCCTTGCGGTCGTTGGTCTCGCTCTTGCCGATCGCGTACTGGAAGTCGCCGGCCGAGAAGCCGAGCCGCACGTTGCGGTCGCGTCGCGTGTAGCCGAACACGATCGCGCCCGACACGTAGGACGTCGTCCAGTGCACGCGGCCGCGCAGCACGTAGTGGCCCGGCTCGACCCAGTTGACGGTGTGGGCGAACGCGTGCCGCTGCTGCGCGCGGCGGTCGAGCACGCCGGTGGCCTCGCGCGGCTTCTCGCGTCCGACGTGCAGGTCGCCTTCGGGCGTCACGTACCAGAGCCCCTCGCGCCGCCGCTCTTCGTAGCTGGTCAGCCCGCTCTCGGCGAAGCCCGCGCCGCCGAGGTGCCGCGGCAGCCGCGGCGGCGCGTCGGGCGACGCGTGCGCACCGGGCGCGGCGCCGAACAGCTGCGCGAGCGCCGCGTGTTCGCGCGCGGTCGCTGCCGCGGCCTGCGGACGCCCTGCGGCGGCGAGCGCCGCCGCGCGCTCGTCGAGCGCCGCCAAGAACGCCTTGGTCTTGGGCAGCTTGCCGAGCAGCGCCGCGCCGTCGAGCGTCGGCAGGTCGGGGAAGTGCGCGTGGGCGAGCGTCGAAAACGCCTTGCTGGCGTTCTGTGCCTTGCTCGCGCCGAGCGCCTGGCCGAGCGCGCGGGCGACCTCGGGACGCCAGCCGTCCGCGGTCAGCGACCACACGCCGGCGGCGATCGTCGCGTCGAGGTCACCGACCTCGCCGAGCAGCAGCGTCGCCTGCGCGGCGTGCTCCTGGCCGTAGTAGGGCTCGGCGCGGTTGCGGCCCCACGACCACGTCGGCTCGTCCATGACCAGCGGCGCCTTGTCGCCCTTGCCGGGGTTGTGTCGGTAGCCGCGGATCCACTGGTTGCCGTCGCGCTTGCGGTCGAGCCAGTCGTAGCAGCCGCGCACGAACCCGCGCCAGTCCTCGAACAGCTCGTCGAACTCGGCAGGCCGCCCGTCCTCGCCGTCGCAGAAGGTCGCCGTGAAGTAGCCGAGCGGGTCTCGCTGGCCGGCGCGCGCGTTCTTCTCGAACTTGTCGAGCGCGCCCGCGTAGCGCGGCGCCTCGGGCGGGTAGGTCTTGAGGAAGGTGTAGAGCGAGTAGCCGGCGAAGTAGTTGTCGCGGTAGTCGTCGACCTCGCCCTTCAGCAGCCGCTCGAAGTTCCGCTTGCCGCCGTAGCCCTTGTAGTAGGTGTGCGCCGGCGTGCCGACGCGCAGCATGTCGCCGACGAAGTCTTCGTCGGCCATCTTCGCGTAGTGCGCGCCGGTCCAGTCGGCGTGGCCTTCGACGTACCACGCCGGCAGGAACGGCCGGATGACGCCGTCGAAGCGGTGCGTCAGCTCGTGCGTCAGCGTGCGGCCGAGCGCGGGGATGGTGCCCCACGAGAACCGGACGGTGGTGCGGTCGCCCGCCTGGAAGCCCGCGGCCCACCAGTACGGCGCGCCCTCGGTCTCCAGGTCGTCGACTTCGGGCACGATGCGCGCGACGCCCTGGCGGCCCTGGAACGGGTCCTTGCCGTAGTGGTTGATCAGCCGCTGGTGGTGCAGCTCGATGGTCTCGGCGGTGCCGAGCAGCGTGCCGTGGCCGCAGATGGTCTCGACGCGGTAGAGGCCGTTGGGGCTCAGCGCGATGCCCGGGTTGTGCCAGTCGCGGTGCTCCTCGGTGAAGCGCAGCGACTCGTCGAGCGTCATCGCCTGGAGCTCGGCGATGGTCCAGACCTTGCCCTCGGCGACGTCGGCTTCGCGCTCGGCCTCGAGCAGCTGGCGCGCCTCGTCGCCGAGCTTGCCCGGACCGCCCGGCCGCGTGCCCTGCAGGTCCTTGAAGCGGACCTGCCGCGAGAGCCCGAGCAGGATGCGCGCGGCGCGCACGCGGCGGTCCTGGATCGCCGCGACCGCGGCGTCACCGCCGGTCGTCGGCGCGGCGCCTTCGGCGGGCAGCGGCGTGCGCATGACCCTGGCGAGCGCTGCGTAGATCAGCGCGTAGTCGGGCGCGTACTTGGCCTGGTGTGCGTCGACGGACTTGGCCACCTTGCCGAGCGCGCTCGGCGCGCCTTCGCCGACCGCCAGCAGCAGCTCGCTCGCCCAGCGCACCAGCAGCGCGCGCTCGGCGAGGTCCTTGCCCTTGGCCTTCTGCTTGGTGATGTAGCGCGCCAGCTCGGTGATCGCAGCGAACCGCTTCTTGGTCAGCGTCTGGGCGGCCTTGATCGCGTCGGTCGCGCCGTCGACGGCGGCGAGCCGCTTGCGCGTCGGCGAGGCGAGCTTCATGCGGCCGCGGTCGTCGGTCGCGGCGCGCACGTAGCGCTCGGTCCACTGCTGCAGCAGGTCCGGGTCGTCGGCGCAGGCGCAGACGATGTCGAGCAGCAGGTCCGCCGACGACGGGTGGAATTCGAGCGCCGCGAACAGGTGCGGCCGCGCGTCTTCGGGGGTCCCGTCGGCGAGCGCGCGCAGCCCGGTCTGCCGGCGCGTGGTCGCTGGCCCCGTGCCGGGCAGCTCGGTCTCGAGCGCGAGGTCGCGCGGCATGGTCGCGCCGGGCGGGCACTGGGCGCGCAGCGGCGCGCTGGCGAGGATGGCAGCGGCCGCGAGCGGCCAGACGCGAGGCCCGGTGGGGGTCGGCATGTCGGAGCGAGGTTGCTGGGGGAGCCGCTATAGCGTCGGGTCGTCGCCCGCGCGGGGCAACCCCGTGCCGGTCAAGCGCCACAGGGTGCGCCAGACGGCCAGGCACAAGAACGCGACCAGGGTCGCGAACAGGCGCAGCACGTAGCCGTAGTCGCTGTCGTCGGGGAGCACCGTCGGCCCGAACCACAGCAGCGCGGTCGCGACCAGCAGCCCGGTCTGCGTCCGGCCGCGGCGCAGCAGGAAGTCGGCGGGGAGCGCCAGCGGCAGGCCGAGCGTCACCCACAGCGCGCCGGCGGCCGACGGCGTGGAGCGCCAGGCGAACTGCTGCCAGTCCCAGCCGTCCCCGACCGTCAGCGACTTCTTCAGGCCGTAGGCGAGCGACGCTGCGCCGGCGCAGAGGAACGCGAGCCGCACCAGCAACAGCCCCGCTCGGGCGAGCTTTCCCAGCAGCTCGATCTCGGGCTCGCGCGGAGCGCGCTCAGGTCCCGGTTCGAGGTCCGGGTCGCGGTCGTCAGCGGTCATGGCGAGTCGAGCGCTCAGCCCTCGTCGGGCGTGCGGGCCTGGATCTGGAGCGCGTGGACCCGGCCGTCCATCAGGTCCCCGACGGCGCGGAAGACCAGCCGCTGGCGCTGGAGCCTGCTGAGCCCGGCGAACGCCGCGCTGACGACCAGCAGCGAGAAGTGGCTCTCGCCGCTGCCGTCGTGGCCCGCGTGCCCTGCGTGCTGGTCGCTGTCGTTCTGCAGCGTGAGGCGGGTCGGCGCCAGCGCGGCCTCGATCCGGCGGGTCAGCTCGGCGGCGACGGGTCCTGCAGCGGCGTCGGACATGGAGACGGTATAGGACACTCGCTCCGCCATACCCAGCGGCGGGTCCAGGCCTGGACTCTCGTCACAGCGGCAGGATGCTGTCGCCGCGATGATCTGCAACGTCGGCATGTACGGAGCCCTGGGCGGCGCCGCCGCGGCGGCGGTCCTCGGGTTCGTGGCGCGGAGGCGGGCGACGGGGCTCGTGCCGATGCTCGCAGCGCCCCCGGAGGACGCGGTCGTGACCCCCGCGGACCGCCTTCGCTACTTCGCCGCGCACGGGACGGCGCTGGCGCTCGGGCTCGCGGCCGTCCTCGGGCTCTACCTGCTCGCGCCGCCGCTCGCCGAGGCCCACACCTACCGGGTCACCGACGGGGTCGGGTGGCTGCTCGGTCCGTTCTTCGTCGTCCTGGCCGTCGGCGCGACCTGCTCACCGGCGCTGGTGCGCTGGTTCGTCCCGGCCTCGGCGCTGCAGGCGCTGCTCTGGCGCGCGTCGCGGCGCGCCGGCCACATGGACCTGCGGCCGCTCTCCGTGCGGCTCGGCGCGGTGGTGCTGCTGCTCGCGCTGGCGCTGCACTTCGGGCTCGCCGGCGTGTTCCTGCGGCTGGACGAGGGCGGCGTCCGCTGGCGCAGCCAGCCGTTCGGGGCCGAGCGGGCCCGCGGCTGGTCGGCGGTGCGCGACGTTCAGCTCGTCCGGACCTTCGAGGCGATGACCGGCAGGGTCGTCGAGCGTCCGTATCTGCGGCTGCAGTTCGTCGACGGCGTCGTCGCGGAGCACGGCCGCTTCGACGTCCGCCCGCCCAAGGTCTGGGCGGAGGCCGCCGCGTACGCGGCGGCGCGCGCCGGCGTCCCCGTACGTAGCGTGGACATTTAGTCGGACCGCTGCGCCCGGGGCGCTATCGTGCCTGCCCCGATGGCAGTCCCCCCTCCCTTCCGGCGCGTCCTGGTCGCCAACCGCGGCGAGATCGCGGTGCGCGTGATGCGCGGCCTGCGCGAGCTCGGCATCGAGTCGGTGGCCGTGCACAGCGACGCGGACGCGCGCTGCGCGCACGTGCTCACCGCGGACCACGTCGTGCCGCTCGGC
>JBMHDP010000093.1:0-4718 GCA_049889335.1 Planctomycetota bacterium | reverse complement strand
GGGGGTTAACTGGTGCGGGTGCGTGTCCTGGACCTCGTGTACGCCTATCCGCCGGTCTTTTTCGCGCCGGGGCGCCCGCCGCTGGGCGTGGGGGGGGGCGGGGGCCGCGCGCTCGACGGCCTCGACCCGCACGCGCTGCTCCGCGAAGGTCGTCATCGCGGTCTCGACCTCCTCGAGCGCGTTCAGGACCGCGCGCTCGTAGAGCAGCAGCGCCTGGTCCACGCGCGCGTCCTCGACCTGGATCTGGCTGCGCACGCGGCCGCCGTCGAAGACGTTCCATCGCATCGACGGACCGAGCGCGAACGCCCGGCTCGCCGCGTTGAAGATGCCGCCGCCGAGCTGCTGCATGCCGAGCGACGCGTTGATGCCGAAGCGCGGGTAGAGGTCGGCCGTCGCGACGCCGACCCGCGCCGTCTGGGCCGCGAGCCGCCGCTCGGCCGCGCGGATGTCGGGCCGCTGCCGCAGCAGGTCGCCGGGCACGCCGACGGTCACCTGGACCGGCGGCACCGGGATCGGCTTGGGCGTCGCCAGCTCGTCGTGCAGCGCGGTCGGGTTGCGCCCCAGCACGACGCCGAGCGTGTTGATCTCGCGCGCGAGGTTTATGCGCAGCCCCGGGACCTCGGCCTCGGACGCGGCCAGCACGCCCTCGGCCTGCTTCACGTCGAGCGCCGAAGACAGCCCCGCGTCGGCGCGCGCGTGGGTCAGCTTCACGATCTGTCGCTGGCTGTCGATGTTGTTCTGCGCGGCCTGGAGCTGGGTCTGCAGCGCGCGGACCGCGAGGTAGGCGCGCGCGACCTCGGCGAACAGCGACACCTGCACGTCCCGCTGGTCCTCCTCGCTGGCCTCGAACTCCGCGGTCGCGGACTCGACCTCGCGCGAGATCCGGCCGAACACGTCCAGCTCCCAGGAGACGTCGGCGCCGAGGCTGGACACGGTGCGGCTCTCGAAGCCGGTCTGGAACGAGCTCGCCTGCGCGACGTCGGCGCCGAAGCCGACCTGCGGCGCGCGCCCGGCCTTGCGGAAGCCGAGCCGCGCCCGCGCCTCGGAGACGCGGGACACGGCGATCGCCAGGTCCAGGTTGTCCTCGGCCGCGCGCCGGATGAGGTCGTCGAGCTGGGCGTCCCCGAACACCGTCCACCACCGGACGAGGTCGGCTTCGCCGGGCTGGAAGGCCGGGTCGGCGACCTCGGCGAACTCCTGCGGCAGCTGCTCCGGGGTCTCCGGCGGCGCGTAGTCCGGCCCTACCGTGCAGGACGCCAGGAGGGCCGCGGCGACGAGTTGGCAGGGGCTGCGCATGTCCGAGACGGTAGCGGCTCGATGAGGGCGCAGTATGCGACTTCTGTCTGCGACGCAGATAGTCTCCGACCATGACCCAGGCACGCTGTGTCACGCCGCTCTGTGGCGTGTCGGTCCTCGTCCTCCTCGGCGCGTGCTCGGAGCCCCCCGCGCGCCAGGCGCCGCCGCCGCCGCAGGTGGTCGTGCAGGCGCCGACGGTGCGCCCGGTGACGATCTACCGGACGTTCACGGGTCGCACCGAGAGCTACGAGCGGGCCGAGGTCCGCGCGCGCGTCGAGGGCGTGTTGACGGAGGTCGCCTACGACGAGCGCGCGGAGCTGAAGCAGGGCGACGTCATGTTCCGCATCGACCCGGCGCCGTTCGCGGCCGCGCGCGACGCGGCCGCGGCCGAGGCGGCGGCAACGGCGGCGTCGGTGCGGCTGGCCGACACCACCGCGCGCAAGCTGGAGAAGGCCTACGAGACCCGCTCGGTCTCCGAGCTCCAAGCGCTCGAGGCGCGCGCGCAGCACGAGGTCGCGTCGGCCAAGCTCGACGTCGCCAACAAGCAGCTGGCGATCCGCGACCTGGACCTCGGCTACACCACCGTCACCGCGCCGATCGCGGGCCGCGCGATGCAGACCGACTACGTCGTCGGCAGCCTGGTCGGCTCGCTCGGCGCCGGGCCCCTGACCACCGTCGTCGACAACAGCAGGATCCGGGTCTGGTTCTCGGTCGACGACCGCACGGTGCTCAAGCTGCTCGAGCAGCGCCGGGACCCGGGGGCGTCCAAGGTGGTCGAGCTGCAGCGCGACGGCGACCCAGGCTACGACTTCCGCGGCTCGATCGACTACTTCGAGCCCGCGGTGAACGAGGCGACCGGCACGCTGCGGATGCGCGCGGTGTTCGATAACGCCGACGGCCGGCTCGTGCCGGGCCTGTTCGTGCGCGTGCGCGTGGCGGCCAAGACGCTGGAGGCTGCGACGGTGGTGCCGGAGGCGGCGCTGGCAGCGGACCAGGCCGGCCGACACCTGCTCGTGGTCGGGGACGGCGACGTCGTCGAGCGTCGCGCCGTCGAGCTGGGCGCGCTGCTGCCCGAAGGGCGCGTGGTCCTGAGCGGCCTCGACGCGACCGACCGCGTGGTCGTCGCGGGCCTCCTGCGCGCCCGCCCGGGCGTCAAGGTCTCGCCTCGCACCTCCGACGACAACCGCTAGGAGCGCGCCGTGCTGTCCAAGTTCTTCATCGACCGGCCCATCTTCGCGACGGTCGTGTCGCTGGTGATCATCACCGTCGGCGTGGTGTCGCTGCTGGGTCTGCCGATCGCGCAGTACCCCAACCTCGCGCCGCCGACGATCTCGGTGACGGCGGTCTACCCGGGCGCGGACGCCCAGGTGGTGGCCGACACCGTCGCCGCGCCGATCGAGCAGGAGGTCAACGGGGTCGAGGGCATGATCTACATGTCGAGCGTGTCGGCCGGCGACGGCTCCTACACGCTGACGATCACCTTCGAGCCCTCGGTCGACCTCGACATCGCGACCGTGCAGGTGCAGAACCGGGTGTCCGCCGCCGAGCCGCGGCTGCCCGAGGACGTCCGGCGCTTCGGCATCAAGACCCAGAAGAAGATGCCGGACTTCGCGCAGATGGTGAGCGTGGTCGGCGCCGAGGGCGCGCCCTACGACGACGTCTTCCTCAGCAACTTCGCGACGCTGCAGCTCCGCGACCAGCTCAAGCGGATCCCCGGCGTCGGCGACGCGCGCGTGTTCGGCGCCGCCGAGTACGCGATGCGCCTGTGGCTCGACCCGGCGAAGCTCGACGCGCGCGACATCACCGCCGACGAGGTGCTCGCGGCGATCCGCGAGCAGAACGTGCAGGTCGCGGCCGGGAAGGTCGGCGAGATGCCGGCGCCTGCGGGCACCGCGTTCCAGTACGCCATCAGCACCAAGGGCCGGCTCGTCGAAGCGGAGGAGTTCGCGCAGATCGTCGTGCGCACCGGCGCAGACGGTTCCCTGCTCCGCCTCGGCGACCTCGCCCGCGTCGAGCTCGCCGCGCAGAACTACGCGATGCAGTCGCGGCTCAACGGCCGCCCGGCGGCGAACCTCGCCATCTACCAGCTGCCCGGCGCGAACCTGATCGACATCTCCGACGCGGTCTCGAAGCTGATCGACGAGGGGCGCGCCGGCTACCCCGAAGGCCTCGAGGTCTCGGTCACCTTCGACGCCGCTGACGTGGTGCGCGCGTCGATCAAGGAGATCGTGATCACGCTGCTGATCGCCGCAGCGCTGGTCATCCTCACCGTGCTGATCTTCCTCCAGGACGTGCGCGCGACGCTGGTGCCGACCGTGACGATCCCGGTCTCCCTGGTCGGCACGTTCGCGGTGCTCGCGATGCTGGGCTTCTCGCTCAACACGCTGACCCTGTTCGGGGTGGTGCTCGCGATCGGCATCGTCGTCGACGACGCGATCGTGGTGGTCGAGAACGTCGCGCGGAACATCGACGAGCTGGGGCTGCCGCCGCGCGAGGCGACCGTCAAGGCGATGGAGGAGGTCTCCGGCCCGGTCGTGGCGACGACGCTGGTGCTGCTGGCGGTGTTCGTCCCGACGGCCTTCATGGAGGGCATGGTCGGCGAGATGTTCCGCCAGTTCGGCCTGACCATCGCCGCGTCGACCTTCTTCAGCTCGATCAACGCGCTGACCATGAGCCCGGCGCTGTGCGCGCTGCTGATGCGGCCCAGCAAGGGCAGGAAGAACCTCTTGTTCCGCGGCTTCGACGCGGCGATCAACTGGTCGACGCGCGGCTACAAGGGGATGGTGCGCCGCGCCGTGCGCTTCGCGGCGGTCTCGTTCGTGCTGTTCCTGGCGGCGGTCGGCGGCGGTGGCTACCTGTTCACCAAGCTGCCGGCCGCGTTCGTCCCGCCGGAGGACATGGGCTACGCGATCGGCATCGTGCAGCTCCCCGACGCGGCGTCCATGGAGCGCACCGGCGAAGTCGCGGACCAGGTCGACGCGATCCTGGCCGAGACCGAGGGCGTCAAGTCGTCGATCGCGATGCCGGGCTTCTCGATGATCGACGGCGCGATCAACCCGAACGTCTGCAGCTACATCATCGTCTTCGAGCACTGGGACGAGCGGACCACCGACGAGGACAGCCTGCGCGGCATCCTGACGAGCTTCAACGCGCGCGCTGCCGCCATCGAAGAGGCGCGGGTGTTCGCCTTCCCGGTGCCGTCGATCCCCGGCGTGGGGTTCGCCGGCGGCTTCGACCTGCAGCTGCAGGACCGCGCCGGGCTGGGCGTCGCCGCGCTGCAGGAGGCGTCCGACGCGGTGCTCGCGGCGGCCGCCGCCGACGGCCGGGTCGAGCGCCTGTCCTCGGGGCTGCGCAGCTCGGTGCCGTCGCTGTGGATCGACGTCGACCGCGAGAAGGTCAAGAAGATGGGGCTGTCGCTGCAG
>JBMHDP010000092.1:0-6790 GCA_049889335.1 Planctomycetota bacterium | reverse complement strand
AAGAAGCGCCGCCGCCGCCGTCGTCGCCGCAAGAAGCCCGGCGCCGAGGGGGCCGAGGGGGCGGACGGCCAGGCCGGAGGTGGAGCGGCGCAGGACGGCGCCGCCGCGCCGGATGGCGAGCGCCCGCGGCCGCCCAAGCAGCCCAGGCAGCGCAAGAAGCCGCAGCGGGACAAGCAGGACCGCCGTCGCCCCGCTCGGGACTCGCAGCACTCGGCGATGCAGGCGGTGCGTTCGCTCGCCGACATGGCCCAGGCGCTGCTGAAGGTCGAGGGCGTCGATCCGCTGGCGATGCCGCGCTACCTCGAGCTGAGCCTGCGCGTGCCGCTCGACGGCGGCAACGACGTGCGGCACGCCGCGGGCACCGCGGTCGAGCAGATCCTGCAGCGGGTGCGCGAGGTGCGGGAGCACGAGCAGGCGCTGCGGCCGGGCGCGGTCTACAGCTACTTCGCCGACAGCTCGCACGCCGACGGCTGCCGCCCGACCGAGCCGCGTCAGGTGTTCGACGGCTACTCGTCGACCGGCAAGCCCAACTTCGCCGACTTCGTGACGCTCGCGATCGAGCGCAAGTCGCCGGAGATCGAGCGCATGCTCGCGGGCGAGGAGGTCGTCACCACGCACGTCACGATGGGGCGCGTGCTCCGCACGCAGCAGCTCGCCGAGTTCGGCGGGCAGTCGCCGGTCTTCAAGATCCTGGGTCAGGTCAACGCCGGCTTGTTCCGCACGCTCGACGACGCGGGCCGCTGCGCGTTCAGCTTCCAGCTGCTGCGCGGCAAGACGCTCGAGGGTCGCGTGCGCCTGCGCCTGCACTGCGTCGGCGCGGTCGACCCGATGGACCTGGCGGACCCTGCGCTGATGCAGATCCTCAGCCGCTTCCAGCGCAAGCTCGACGGCGAGGCGCTGCGCCTGGAGGGCAAGCTCAAGAACGGCGAGGTCGACGAGGAGGAGTTCGTGCTGCCGCTGCTGCAGGACTTCGCCAAGCAGCTGCAGAGCCGCACACGCCACGCCGGCCGCCGCACGCAGCACGGCCTCGAGCGCAGCGAGCAGGGCCAGCGGCCGACCTCGCGCGCCTACCCGGACGCGGGCGAGGCGAGCGACAGCGCCATCCTGTGGGACGTCGACCAGAGCACGGTCGTGGTGCTGGGCCAGAAGGGGCGCGTGCACGTCTTCACGCCGGACGGTCGCCACGTCACGTCCGTGGCGATGCAGCGCGCCGCGGTCGAGCGTCGCCGCCAGCAGGGCCGGTGGCGCCTCGCCGAGCCGGAGGAGCGCGGCGAGTTCCGCATCTGCATCAAGCAGCTGGTCGCGGCCGGTGAGGACAAGCCGCGTGACGCCGACGGGCTGCCGGAGGGCGGGCTGTGAGCGACGCGCCGCTGCCTCGGATCGGCGTGGTCACGGTCAGCGACCGCGCCAGCCAGGGCGTCTACGAAGACCGGTCCGGGCCGGCGATCGAAGCCGCCCTCCGGGACTACCTCGCCACCGAGTGCGCCTACGACAAGCGCGTGATCGCCGACGAGCGGGCGCAGATCGGGGAGACCATCCGCGAGCTCGCCGCAGCCGGCTGCTGCCTCATCTGCACGACCGGCGGGACCGGCCCGTCGCCGCGCGACGTGACGCCTGAGGCGATCCGCGACGTCTGCCACAAGGAGCTGCCGGGCTTCGGGGAGAAGATGCGCGCGGCGTCGCTCGACGTCGGCGTGCCGACGGCGATCCTCTCCCGCCAGACGGCGGCGATCCTCGACCGGGCCCTGGTGGTGACGCTGCCCGGCAAGCCCGGCTCGATCCGCGTGTGCCTCGACGCCGTGTTCCCGGCGATCCCCTACTGCATCGACCTGATCGGCGGTCCGCGCCTCGAAGGCAACCCGGACGTCGTCCAGGTCTTCCGCCCCAAGGGCAAGTGACCCGCGAACCGACCCCCTGACATGAGCGAAACGATCGGAAAGGACGAGTTTGTCGAAATGCTGCGGCCGCTCGCCGAGGCGCTGCAGGCCCTCGACGTGGACGCCGCCGACGCCGCGGCCCAGGCCGAGGGGATCGCGGCGTTCGGAGGCGCGCAGGTCGAGGCGATCCGCGCGGCGGCGACGGCGAGCGTCGACTCGGAGTGGCTGCTGCCCAAGGAGGCCGGCGGCGTGCGCTTCGGCCGCGTGGCCAAGGACCTCTGCGGCTTCAGCGTCGACTGCGTGTGGATGAACGCGCCCGGCCCGCGTCATCGTCACCCCAACGGCGAGATCGACCTCTGCTTCGCCGTCGACGGTCCGGCGCGCTTCGACGGCAACCCCGAAGGGTGGGTGGTCTACGGCGCCGGCAGCGAGCACGTGCCGACCGTCACCGACGGCGCGATGCTGATCCTCTACTTCCTGCCCGGCGGCGCGATCGAGTTCCTGGGCTGACGGCCCTGCGGGCCGGCCGTCCCCCAAGGGGCTCTGTCCCCTCAGGAGTCTGGTCCTTCAGGAGCCTGTCCCCTTAGGAATCTGGTCCCACAGGAGCTGGCGCCGATCAGTTGCGTCGCGGTCCGACCTGCGGCACGACCGGTCGGCCTGCGCGCACGCAGTCCAGCGCGTTCTGGATCCGCGCCGCGACCACGTCGGTCGCGGCGGTGGGCAGCTTGGACTCCAGCCACTCGATGGCGTCGCGCCCTTCGATCGTCGCGATCGCGTCGATCACGTGCCCGAAGAACAGCGGGTTCTGCTGCGCCAGCGGCGGGTTGTCGTAGAGCTTCTTGATCAGCTTGACCGCGCGCGCGCACTTGCGGCGACCGAGCTCCTTGACGCACTCCTGGATCGTGATCTGGTCGTGTTCGACCCGGAGCAGCAGCTGCATCAACGTGTCTTCGGTCTTGGGGTCGTCCGTCTGCAGGTAGCGGGACACGAAGTTGTTGAACCCGGTGACCGCGTAGGCGGCCTTGTCGGGGATCAGCATGTTGTAGCTGGCTGCGCGGTCCGTGTTGACGCCGCGCGACGACTCGGTCAGCAGGATCTGCCGCATCAGCTGGCGCGCGAGCTGGATGTCGCGCTCGGTCATCACGCGGCACGCGAACCAGCGCAGCCGCGGGTTGGGCAGCCGGACCCCGAGCATGACCTCCTTGACGATCTGCTTGCCGGCGCTCAGGTCCAGCCGCACGGCGACCTCCAGCAGCCACTTGACCTCGTCGAAGTCCTTGCGCGGGTCCGCTTCCGCGAGACGCTTCGTCACGGGGCCCCAGGCGGCGTCCTTGCCCAGCGCCTCGAAGGCGCGCAGGATCGCCACGATCTCCTTCTTGGCGTTCTGGTAGTCGGGCTCCGTCGCGCGCGCGTCCGACATCAGCGGCGCGTAGGTCTGGAGCTTCTCGAGCAGTGCCGCGGCGCCCATGCCGTCCACGCTCTGCTCGATGCGCAGCCTCGTGACCTCGCCGAGGAGCTGCTGCAACAGCTGCTCCGAAGCGTCCAGCCGCTCGGACTGGGCGCGCAGCGCGCGCTCGGCGCGGGTCGACTGATAGTAGGTCAGCGCGCCCAGCGCGCAGGCGAGCATCAGCAGAGGGGCGGCGTAGGAGCGGCGTCGGGGTGCGGCAGCGGTCATCAGTGCAGGAGCCTAGGTGGCAGGTGGCGGGCCGTAACCTGTCGTGCGGAGCCGAGCGAAGCAAGGCGCGGTAGCGATCCCGCGCCTCGGGTGTGCGATCGCGAACGCGGACCCCGGATCCGGCCGCGCGGCCCGGACGAATCCCTAACAGTATGTCGGAGATTGCTTTGCGGCCTCTCTCGCGGCGGTCGGCCGGGCCGCGACGCAGGCGGCATGGAAATTGACGCCGACCGCGCGTGCGCGGCGACGTGGGTTCTCCATCCGCCGTCGCACGCCGATCTTGCAGCGACTCCTGCCGTATGGTTTCTTTGCCGCACCTGCACCCTCGTCCCGCCTCCCCGCGCTGCCCCCTCGCGCGGATCTCCACGGCCTCGCGTGCGCAGGAATCCAGGGAGCGGCGTCGGTCTCGGACCGGTGACGCGCCGCTGCACCTCGACCCGAAGACATCCGAAACAACTGAGTCCGGCTTCTCCCCGAGCGGAACTCGACCCGGAGCGAACATGACTGCTGGTGGCCCTCGATACGCACTAATCCTTGCTCTGATGTTGTTTGCACTGAGCGGCTTCGGCTGCTCGGGAGGCGGCAGCGCGACCGGGAGCACGGGCTTCGACTGCAGCAGCGAGGACAACTCCCGGGTGCTCTGCCTGCAGAGCTGCAACCTGGGATGCTCGTTGACCGGCTGCTCGCGGACGGACATCGCGCAGAACGAGCTGATCGTCCTGTTCTTCAGCGAGGCCGTCGACCCCAACACCGTCAACAGCTCGTCGATCCGCTTCCGCACGCCGACCGGGGACGAGCCCGTGGGGGAGTTCCTGGTCAACGACAACCGGGTCGAGTTCGTGCCGACGCTGTCGATCTCGGGCGGACAGACCTTCTTCGGGTTCACGTCGGGTGAGACCTACACGATGACGATCCTGGGCGGGGACGAGCAGGCCGAGGTCGTGCGCAGCACCTCCGGCAAGCCGTTCCGCCAGCAGCTGACCTGCACGCTGCAGTCGACCAACGGCATCGTCGACCTCAACGGCGTGCCGCCGAGCGCCACGCTGGTGTCGCCGACCAACCTGGCCGCAGCGCCGCTCAACAGCCAGATCATCCTCGAGTTCAACGAGCTGATCGACGCCACGCCGTTCCTGAGCGGCACGCAGAGCCCGGTCGAGTTCACCGTGCGCCGCACGCGGCCGGACGGCAGCGGCGGCTTCGAGTGCGACCCGCAGTCGCAGCCGCAGACGCTCGCCGGGAGCCAGGCGCTGAGCTTCGACGCGGCCCGCGGCGTCTCGATCGTGGCGTTCACGCCGGCGCAGCCGCTGCCCGGCAACGTCTGCATCGAGGTCTCGGTGACCAACGGCGTGGCCGACCTCTCGGGCCGGACGGCCGAGCCGCAGACGTTCGCGTTTCAGACCGTCGTAGTGCCGCTCACGGACTTCGAGATCGTCGAGTCGTTCGACGACGAGCTGCTGCTCGACGCCGACAACTCGGCGGGCGTCTGGGCGGGCGGCTCCGCGCAGTTTGCGCAGATCGGCGGCGACGGCCGCCACGGCCCGTTCTCGATCGACCTCGCGTTCGACACCGAGCAGATCGTCGGCGGCCGCCGGGTCTACCAGCTCAATACCGACAACACGGTCATCCCGCCGGAGAATACGATCTCGGGCATCGCCACGGCGATCACCGACGGCCGCTACTTCTTCACGGAGATGGTCGTCCCCGCCGACGTCCGGCTGCGCTTCGTCGGCACGTCGCCGCCCGTGATCAGCGTCGCCGGCCGCCTCGACGTGCTGGGCGACATCGAGGTCAACGGGGAGTCGGTCACCGAGGCCCAGTTCCCGACCACTCCCATCGGCCAGGCCGGCGGCATGGGCGGCATCTACGGCGGCCAGGGCGGCCAGGGCGGGGACCGCTGCCTCGGCGTCGGCACCGGCATCAACAACCAGTTCGACGGCCGCGCCGGGGACGACGTCAACGTCGCCGCCGCGCACGGCTACTTCGCCCAGCGCGCCGGCACCGGCGGCCAGGGGTCGGTGCTCTACCCGGCCTCGGGTCAGAGCGCAGACCAGCAGTTCGGCACGAACCCGCCGGTCGGTCTGGCCTACTGCCTGTCCGCCGCGGCGGGCGGCTCCGGCGGCGGCCTCTACACGGCGGGGCAGCCGGGCCAGGCGCTGAACGTCTTCAGCGGCACGACGCCGCTCCCGAACGCGTCCAGCTTCTTCGGCCCGCCCTCGGTTCCAGGCGTCGCCTTCCCGCTGTTCCCGTTCCCGCCGGCCGCTGGCCTGCAGTCGAGCCTCGACCACTTCCTGGTCGGCGGCGCCGGCGGCGGCGGCTCCGCGAGCAACTCGACGCTCTCGCTCAGCCTCGCGCGGACCTGGGCCTCGGGCGCGGGCGGCGGCGGCGGCGGCGGCGCGATGGCGCTGCGCGCGGGCCGCACCATGCGCGTGGGCCCGAACGGCCGCCTGCTCGCGGTCGGCGGCGACGCGATGGACTACATCGGCACCACGGCCGGCGGCCAGGTCGCGCCCGCGGGCGGCGGCTCGGGCGGCTCGATCGTCATGCAGGCCGGCGGGACGACCGAGCTGGTCGGCCTGATCGACGTGAGCGGAGGCGACGGCGGCTTCTTCCGCCGTCAGGGCGGCTCGGGCATCGGTCCGAACAACGGCATCGTCGAGATCGAAGGCGGAGACGGCGGCGCGGGCTTCGTCCGGCTGGAGAAGCCGACGGCGCCGCCCGTGAGCGAGCTCGCCTCGATGACGCCCGAGGCCACCGCGGACAACGTCGGCGCGCTGGTCGAGTCCGACGACGTCGTCAGCATGCGCTCGCTCTACTACTCGACCGGGCTGATCTTCGGCCCGGAGTTCGCGCGCTACGAGATCGAGGCGACGGTCGACGGGGTCCCGATGGTCTTCAGCGACGACCCGACCGTCTCGCCGATGGCCGCGACGCAGGGCGCGCCGCTGCGCGTGCTCTTCCAGGCGGCCAACCTGGACGTGGTCACCGGTGAGGTGCTCAACGCCGTGCCGCGCCCCTGGCGGCCCGCGGTCCGCAGCACGGCGAACCTGCCGGGCATCGCTTCGGACGGCCTCAACGGCTACCGCTTCATGCTGTTCGCGGATCGCACGCTGGCGACCGACGTGACGGTGCAGAAGCTGACCGTCGTCTACCGCAACTGATCCCGAACGCCGCCGTGGCCCCCCCCCCCCCCCCCGCGGGGCGCGCGGCCACCCCAAAAAGACGGGTGCCACCCCACGGG
>JBMHDP010000091.1:0-13297 GCA_049889335.1 Planctomycetota bacterium | reverse complement strand
CGCGCACGTGGTAGGCGACGTGCGCCTTGCGCATCGGATCTCGGTAGGCGTAGCCAGCGGGGGTGCCGTCCAGCAGGAACCACGCCTCGCAGTCGCCCTTGCCAGGGATCGCGAAGCGGTAGCCGGGCCGACCGAGCACGTACGCGCCGCCGATCAGCAAGGCGCCCTTCAGCCGCTCGCGCAGCTCGCTGCGGCGCCAGAGCATCGGGTTGGCGGCGAGCTCTCTGCGCAAGCCTTCACGCTCGTCGGCGGTCATCTCGACCACGCCGCCGCTGGCGTCGTCGCCAGGGACGAAGACGAGGGCGTCGCCGTCCCCGAGGCGCGCGTAGGACACGCCGGCGACGTCGAGGACTACTCGGTCCCCGAAGGCCGTGAGCGCGTAAGCGTCGCCGTCGGGGCTGCGCCGGGACCACTTGACTACGGGGCCTTCCTGGTCGGGCTGCGCCGCCCAGGCCGCGACCAGCTGTTCGGTCGCGACGCGGCGGTCGGCGCGACTACCGAGCCGCGCGTCGTCGCCCGTCCCGTCGCGGCTGGAGCCGGTGTCGAGCTTGGTCAGCTTCACGGTGACCTCACGCTCGTCGCCGAACCCGCCGTCCTCGAGCAGCGGGCGGTGGCGCAGCGTCACCCAGGTGCCGGCGGGCAGGACGCCGACCATCGTCGCGAGCTGGTTGGCCGAGCGCACGTCGACGCCGTTGAAGCGGGTGATCTCGTCCCCGAGCCCGACGCCCGCCGCAGCGGTCACCGAGTCCTGGAACATCTGCTGGACGAAGACGCCGCGGCGCTTCTCCTTGCCCTCGCGCGAGGTCATGAACCACGCGCTCAGGTCGAGCGTGCCGTGCTCGGCGTGGCGACCGGCGACCAGGTCGCCGAGGAAGTTGCGGATCTGGTTCGACGCGATCGCGAAGCCGACGCCGACGTTGACGCGGCCGCGGTCGCCGATCGAGATCCGGCCGTTGATGCCGATCACCTCACCGCGCTCGTTGAACAGCGGGCCGCCCGAGTTGCCCGGGTTGACGGGCGCGTCCACCTGGATGCAGTCCGGGTAGACGAGCATGCGGCCGCCTTGGCCCTCCTGGTAGCGGTGGGTGCCCGAGACGATGCCGAACGTCACCGTCGGCTTGAAGTCGGTCGCGAGCAGGAACGGGTTGCCCATCGCGAACACCGTCTCGCCGACCAACACGTCGTCGCTGTCCCCGAGGTCGCAGTAGGGCCACGTCTGGCCGTCTTCCTTGGGGAGCAGCCGGATCACCGCGAGGTCGCTGCCGGGGTCGATCCCGAGCACGACGCCCTCGTAGAGTCGCCCGTCCGGGAGCCCGATCTTCTTGTTCTTGTAGTGCGCCTTGCCCGACGGCTGGTGCTCGCGGCGCCACCGGTCCTTCCACTGCTCGACGGCGACCGCCTCGTTCCACTGCTTGCCGGCGTCCGCGGTCTCGGCGTCGTAGCTCGCGCGCAGCTCGGCGAGCAGCGACGCCGGCGGCTCCGGCGGCTCGGGCAGCTGGTAGTCCTGGTCCGGCTTGCCGACGACGTGGAAGTTCGTCAGCAGGAAGCCCGCGGGGTCGATGATGACGCCGCTGCCGCCGCCCGGTGCGTCCATCGACATCACCGAGCACACCGCGTGCGAGCAGCGGTCGATGACGGCGACGCGACGCGCCTCGCTGGCGGCGACCGCGGCGAGCGGGTCCTGGAACGCGCAGGACGCGAGAGCAGCGAGCAACATCATGGGTGGGTCGACGCGGACACTCGGGGATGCACTACTTCTGGACCACGCGCGCGTCGGCGAACGCGCAGAAGTCGCCGAGGTCGTAGTTCTTGCCGAAGTCGACCTCGATGGAGAGCGCCGCCGCCTTGTTCAGCGCGATGCGCAGGGTCTGCGGCGGCTGCTCGTGCAGCATCGGCGCCGACTCGAAGACCTGTTCGCCGTCGACGTGCACGCGGAAGACCGCGTGCGCGGCCGGACCGCCCCGGTCGTCGACGCCGATGACGGCCTCGAACACGTCGAAGCGACCGCCGAGCGCGTAGGTCAGACGCGTGCGCGGCACCATGCCCACGCCGCGCTCGAAGCGGCGACCGCCGAGCTGGAAGCCGGGGCCGGCGACGGAGCGGTTGTTGTGCCAGGGCCAGATCCGGTCGAACGCCGGGGTCTGCTCGACCTCCGGCTGCAGGTCCGCGAGCCACACCAGCCGGTCGCTGGAGACCTCGAGGCGGTGCAGGCGCTCGACGGGCACGTCGAGCACGCAGCCCTCGTCCAGGCGACACCGGACGCGCTCGCCGAGCTCCAGCAGGCGGCCCGCGACGCGCTCCCCGGTCGTGAGCGAGACCACGGTGCGCGGGCGGGGCTGACGATCGGGCGCAAAGCCCGTGTTGGCCCCGAAGACGACCCCCGCGAGGCCGTCCAGTCCAAACTCGTACTCCTCGCCGCTGAGCAGGAAGTCGATGCCCTGCGCGCGGATGGCCGTCAACGTGACCAGCGAGCGCTGCGACTTGCCGCCGCCAAGCGCGTAGATCACGTCCTCGTTCGCGGGAGGCTCCCCGAGGTCCTGGGAGAACATCGTCGGCTGCGGCCGCATCAGGCCGCCGTGTCGTATCGCCCGCAGCGTGACGATCGGGAGCTCGAGCACGGCCCCGCACGGCAACGTCGCCAGCAGCACCGACGGCGCGCCCTCCCGCGCCGCTCGTCCGGACAGCTTCTTGACGGGCAGCTCCGCGCCCGAGCGCAGCCAGACGCGGTGCTCGGTCTGCACGTTCCGGACGTCGGCGCCGGCGCGGTCGAACGAGACGAGCTCCGCGAGCTCGGTCCGCACCTCGCCCGCGTCGGAGGTGACCACGACCGCGCCGCCCTCGCCGACGGACAGCGCGCCCTCGAGCCGCCGGCCGTCGATCGTGCGCGCGACGCCTTCGGCCTGCGCCGCGAGCGCCGCGCCCGCGAGGGCGGCGACGACGAGCCGTGCTGCGGGCGCGCGGCTCACTTGCGGTCGGCCTTGCCGAGCTTCTTGTAGTACTCCTCGAGCATCTTCTGGTACTGGGGCGGCATCGTGTTCTGCACGTCCGCCATGATCTTCTTGCGCTCGCTGTCGCGCATGTCGCCCCAGCGGTCCGCGAGCGAAGGTCGGTTCTGCAGCTCGCCGACGCTCCCCTCGCCGTCGGGCAGCGCGCTGTTGCTCGCCGGGTTGCTCGAGGGACCGTTGCCCGAGGGGGCGCCCGAGGACTGGTTCTCCATCTCCTCGAACATCTCGATCAGCTGATCGAGCTCCTCGATGTAGGTCTCCTGGTCGAGCTGCACCGGCTTGTCGGTCTTCTGCTTGCGCAGGTCGCGCGTGGTCTTCTTCATGCCGTCGGCGAGCATGTGCAGCCGGCTCTCGCGCTGTCGCTCCAGCTCCAGGACCCGCTGGTGGGCGGCCGAACGCAGGCGCTCGCTCGCGTCCGGGAACCAGGCGAGGAACGCCCGGAAGCGCGGCACCGCGGCGTCGAGCATCGGCACCTCGGCCAGCGACTGGGCGTAGAAGTAGGCGGCCTCCCCGTCGAGCGGGGAGACGTTGACGTTGCGCGCGAGGTACTCGTTGAGCACCTCGATGGCGCGCTCGGGGTCGTCGCTGTCCAGGAACAGGCGCGCGAGGTGATAGCGGACGTGGGCCTGCAGGGCCGGCGAGTCGGTCTCGACGAGCACCTTCGTCAGCAGCAGCGCCGCCTCCGGCTCGCCGTCCTCGGCGGCGAGGACCGCCGCGTCGAACTTCGGGGACACCTTGCGCATCAGGTCGTCTCCGGCCCGCGCGGCGCCGATCTCAGCGGCCTCTTCGGCGAAGGTCCGGACCTGCAGCGCCGTGCCGCCGAGCGCGCGCGCAGCCGCGGCGTACTTGGCCTGGTCGAACGGCTTGAAGGGGTTCTGGACCTGGACCGGCGTGACCGCGGGCATGTGGGCCTCGGGCAGCACGCCGTCGCCTGGGAGCTGGACCTGGGCGGAGACCCCGGCGTGGAGCGCGGCGGCGGCCGCCAAGGCGAACGGAGCGAGCGGCCGCATCAGTTGCCCTCCCCCTCGTCTTCCTTGCCGAGCTTCTCGGCGAGGCGGCGCATCAGCTCCTTCACGCGAGCCTGCTTCTTGGACACCTGATCGTAGTCCGCCTGCTGCGCGCCTTCGTCGACGCCGAGCGCCTCGACCTGCTTGGTCTTCTTGTTCACGCGCTCCTGGAGGAACTTCAACATCTTGAGCTCTGCCGACACGGGCACGAGCGGCGGGTTCTTCCCGCCTCAAGTACCCGTTCAACCCCCGCCTTCTTTCTTCTCGATCGTGCGCCGCAGCGCGTTGATGAGCAGCTCGAGGAGGTCCTCCACGTCCTTCTGCGCCTGGTTCATCGCGGCGCCGGTGCGCCGCGCGCGCAGCCCGGCGCCGACGTCGCGCAGCTCGTCGCGCAGCTGCTCGACCATCGGCGGGAAGACCGCCGTCGTGCCGTCCTCGTCGAGCAGCTTGAGCGCGTCGACGGTCTCCAGCTCAAGCTCCCCCTCGCCTTCTGCGAGCGCGTCGATCTTGCTCACCAGCGCGGTCGGCAAGCTGCCGTCCGACGTGAGGATGTTCTTGCGTGACGCGTCGACCGTCACGGTCATGAGCGTCAGCTCCCGCTGACGAGCCAGCATCGCCGTGAAGCGCTCCTCGAGCGCTCGCAGGACCTCGTCCTGCAGCTGCTGACGGAGCTGGGCCAGCGCCTCCTCGAGCGCCTCCTTCGCCGCCTCCAGGTCGTCCTTGGCGTCCTGCTGCTTCTGCTTGGCCGGCTTGAACTCCTTCAGCTGGCCCGCGGCAGCGCGCTGCTTCGGGACGGCTTGCTGCACCTTGTTCTTGCCCGGCGTCGGCTCGCCCTCGCTGCTCGGGTCCCCCTGCTCGGCCTGCTCCATGTCCTTGGCGAGCGTGTCGGTGGCCTGCTGCGTCTTCTCCTGCTGCTTGGCGAGCTGGTCGAACGGCAGCTTGAGCAGCTCCCGCTGGGCCTCCTCGGCCATCTCGTCGAGCTCCTTCATCGTCTGCTTGAGCGCCTCGACGGCCTGGTCCTGGTCCTTGAGCGAGGACTCGGCCTGCTCGGCGCCGAGCTGCGCCTGGGCCTTGCCCATCGACTTGGAGGCCTCGCCCGCGCTGGCGCTGGACTTGCTCGGCGGCGCCGAGCCTTCGCTCGGCTCGGCCTCGGAGGGCTTCGACTCGCCCGGCGGCGAGGCCTCGGCCTTGAGGGCTGCGTCCACCTTGTCCAGGTCGCGGAGGTCCTTTTGCAGCTCGTCCGTGGCGTCCTTGAGCTCGCCTTCGCGCTGCTCGAGCGGCGCGGTCGCGTCGGCCGCGGCGTCGACCGGGAGCTGGTTGGTCCGGTCGCGGAGCGCCTGCTGCTGATTCATCAGGTCCTCGGCGCGCTGACGCTGGGCCTCGATGTTCTTCAGGTGCTTCTGCAGCGCTTCGGCGCGCGCCGAGTCCTCCTTCTCCTGCTGCTGCTCCTTGGCGAGCTCGTCGACCCGGTCCTTGAAGCCCTCGAGCAGGTCGATGCGCTCCAGCAGCTTGCGCAGGTCGCCGTCGCGGTTCTGCAGCAGCTCGAGCAGCGAGCGGAGGTCCTCGCGGAGCTTGCCCATCATCACCAAGGACTCGTCCCAGCGCTCTTGCCGGAGCATCGCGCCGGCGCGCTCCAGCCGCTGGTGGAGCTTCTTCTCCTGCACGTAGCGCAGGCCGGCGCCGAGCAGCTTGCTCTCCTCGGGTTCGTCCTTCTGGAGCACGACCATCAGCTTCTGCATGCGCGCGGTCAGCTCTTTGAACTTGCCCTCGGCGAGCGCCTGCTTGCTCTGGGCTGCGGTCGGCGGGTCCTGCTGGGCAGCCAGCGTGGACCCTACCGGGCTCAGCGCTGTCAGCAGCAGGGTCGCCAAGACGGCGATGGTTCGTGAAATCATGGGCACCTCAGGGAGCCGAACGTCGGGGGCACGACGACCGGTTCGGGCTTTCGGACGATCAGTCTCAGTTCTTCTTCGGCTTCTTCCGCTGGAAGAGGCTGTCTTCGCGGTCCTTGATCCGGCGCTTGACGTCGGAGATCGCGTCGGTCTCCAGGTTAATCACATTCCGGAGTTCTTCGAGTAGGGCTGCCAGCGTCTCCGCTTGCTCCATCGCCTTGATGATCTCCGCCAAGCGGCGGCTGATCTCGCGATAACCTTCGACAGCAAGGCCTCTTACGGATTCCTCGCGGGTCCTCACGAAGTCGCTGACGAGCCGCGACGTCGCCGGGAAAGCCTCCTTCGCGAGCTGCCCGAGCGGCGCCGTGATCACGGCCTCGATCTGACGGACCTTGTTCTCCTCGATGAGGCGGTTGTTCTCGAGCTCCCACAGGATGCGCTGGTAGGCCTCCCCGACGAAGCGGACCCTGCGACCCAGGGCCTGCTGCCGGCGCGCGAAGACGCGGAACTTTGCCGAGGCCTGCTTCTGCTTGTCGCCGGCCTCGTCCGGGTTGACGGTCTCGCTCAGCTCGAGGGTGCCCGCGGCCTCCAGGTCGGCGATCTGCTGCAGCTCGGCCCGCTGCTCGACCTGGCGCCGACGCAGCTCCTCGATCAGCTGATCGCGGGGGACCACGCGGAAGGTCATCGTCTCGCCGAAGCCCTCGTGCGGGTCACCGGGGCCGAAGTTGTCCGTCGCGGCGTAGCGCAGCGAGAAGAGCATCCCGGGGCGGATCGGGTTCTCGGGGGAGTTCTGATCCCGCACCTTGTTCCAGGTCAGCAGGTCGACGCTGGCCTCGGCCTCGTAGCGCAGCGCGCTGCGCTGCAGCTGCGCGTCGTAGATCGGCGCGGCGTCGGCCCACGGCATCGGCGGCGACGGCGCCGCGTCCTCGCCTCGCTCGGCGAGGCTGTCCTCCTGGTAGCGCATCGTCCCCGAGACGGCCCGGAGGCCGAAGTCGTCCCTCACCCGCAGGGCGCCCGGGATCCGCGCCTCGTAGGTGATGGACGAGCCGATCCCGCGGAGGCGGAAGTCGACGGTCGGCGCCTTGTCCTCTCCGACGCGCAGCAGCAGCTTGGGCGGCGTGCCCGCGCCGAGGCTGTCCGCGTCGATCACGTCGACGACCATCAGCCCCGACGCCTCGGGCGCGAACGAGCCGGCGAAGGACCGACCGTCCGCGCCCAGCGCCAGCGGGATCTTGCGGTCGCTGCCGAACAGCAGGAACGCCTCCTGCAGCGGCTTCCGGCTCCGTCCGGACACCGCGAGCTCCGCGCCGGACGGCAGCCGCACGTCTCCCTCCGTCGGCGGCACGTCGAACGGCTCGCGCTCCATGTAGTCGGGGAGGGTGACCCGGATCGCGAGGTCGCCGACCGTCGGCCGCTCCACCACGCGCACCGCGAGCGTGACGGGGAGGGCGTCGCCGCCCTGCACGCTCAGGTCGAGGTCGCTCACCACCGCGTCGATCGTCCAGGTGAACTCGTCTTCCCCGGTCAGGCTCATCGGCTCGGCGCCGACGTCGCCGTCGGCGAACGCGTAGTCGAGGAACATCTGATCCGGGACGGGCCCCTCGACCCGCACGCGCACCGTCAGCGCGTCGCCCTGGGGCAGCCGCACCTCCCCGTCGCCGTCGACGAACGACAGCACCGTGTAGCGCGGCCAGTCGACGTCGGTCAGGAGCACGTTCCGCGCGGCCCAGATCCCGAGCGACGAACGGTCAAGGCCCGCCCAGGCGCCGAAGAACGTCAGCATCGCGAAGATGCCGAGCGCGAACTTCTGCACCCGCATGGTGTCGATCGCCTGCGCGAACGGCACCGCCTGCAGTCGATCGCGCAGGTTCTGCACCACGGCTGCCTTCATCTCGCGGGACTCGATCGACGCCGTCGGCTGCGCGTTCGCGAGCTCCTCGTCGAACTGCAGCGAGCTGATCAGCTGCTGGTCGAGCGCCGGGCACGACCGCTCGACGGCCAGCGCGAGCTCCTCGTCACTGAGCGGCACGGCCATCGGCTGCACCAGGCGCCGGAGCACCACGCGCGCGGCGAGCCCGACGAACGCGAGCAAGAGCCCGGCGCGGTAGGCCCACTCGAGGCGGAGCAGCCGGTCCGCGAGCAGCGTCGGCAGCGCGTACGCGATCAGCATCAGGGCGACGACCCCGACCGCCTCGACCCACAGGCCGGTCCGGACGCGCTGTCGCTGCTGCTGGAGCCGCTGTCGGGCGCCCTGCAGCTCTTCGCCGAGGGTCGGCGCGGCCGGCGGATGGGGGGTCGTCGTGCTCATAGCAGGTTGAAGCGCTTGCGCAGGATCCACTCGACGGACAGCAGCAGCAGCACCAGGGTGATCGTCGGCCAGCCGTCCCAGACGGCGTGCGGCGTGCGGAACGTGTCCGTCGCCGACCGCGACGGCACGTCCTCGAGCGCGGCGCGCAGCGCCGCCGGCGTGTCGAGCAGCACGGCGCCCGGCGCGCTCGCGATCGCGGCGAGCTCGCTCCGCTCCATCGGACCCTGCGACTCGACCTGGGCCGGCACGACCTGGAACGAGAGCTCGACGACCTTGCCGGTCTTCTCGACCGGGCGGACGCGGTAGGTGCCGAGCTGCGAGGGGCGGTAACGGAGCGAGTAGGTCCCCGGCAACTCCTCGACCGGGGCGAGGTCGACGGTCTCGGCGGCCTCGCCCTCGCGCTCGACCAAGACCGAGAAAGCCTCCGCGATCAGCGGCTGGAGCGCCTGGTCCTTGGCCTCGGCGACGAGCTCGACCGCGTCCCCGAGGTCGATCTTGTCGTCGCTGCTCAGCAGCCGGAGCCTGCTGTTCCCGGCCTGCAGCCGCCCTTCGAAGAGGTACCGGACGCCGTTGACCCAGAAGCGGTTGTAGGCGTCCTCGAACAGGGACCGCCAGCGGTAGGTCTCGTCGGTCCCGAGGAACAGCACCCGGCCGGCGCCGATCTTCTGCACGGCGATCACCGGCATGTCCTTCCCGCCGACGCGGAACTCGGGGCTCGGGTGGCCGGCGAGCGAGGTCGCGATCGGCTTCAGCCCCGCGACCGGGAACCAGAAGTGGAAGCCCGGGATGCGCTCCCACAGCAGGTTGCTGGTGTCCTTGTCGTCGTCGAGGCGCATGACCTTCGCGCCGAGCCCGTCCATGCCGTCCGGCGTGAGGCGGTAGCGCCAGGGGCGCGGGAACGCCTTGCCGAGGCCCAGCATCTTCCGTTCGGCGAACTCGACGTCGGGGAGGATCGGCAGCAGGTCGGCGATCGGCTGCGTGTTGGCGGTCGGGCGCAGGGCGTCGAGCGTGTGCTGCTCGCCCGCGACCCACCAGAAGCCGCAGCCACCCTCGGTGATGTGCGCGCTGAGGTTCTCGCAGAAGCGCCGGCTCAGCTTCTGCGGATCGGGGTCGATCATCACGACGACGTCGTAGGGGTCGAACTCGACGCGCTCCTCGGGGAGCCGGGTGATCCGGACCGCCTCGTCGCCCTCCTGCGGGAAGGTCTCGTCGGCGCTCTGCAGCCAGCAGCTGACGTCGATCGTCTTGTCGCGGACGAGCAGGTTCCGCAGGATCTGGAACTCGTGGTTCGAGCCGCCGGCGAGCAGCAGCATGCGCAGGCGCTCCCCGAGGACCTCGACCGCGGCTGTCATGCTGTGCCGCTCCGCGACGACCGGCTCGCCGTCCGGCGGCACGATCTCGGTCCGGTAGACGAAGCGGCCCGGCTTGTCGCTCGTCAGCCCCGGCCACGCGATCTGCGCCTGCTGGCTCTCGCCGATCTGCACCTGCTGGTTGCCGACGACGGTCTCGGCGCCCTGCTCGTCGACGCGCACGAGGCGCGCTGCGACCGTCACCCCGTCGTAGCCCTGCGACGCCACGGTGGCCTTCATCTCGTAGGGGTCGCGCTGGAAGACCTTGGTCGGCGCCTCCATCCGGGTCAGCGTGACGGTCTGGGTCTCGGACGGGTCACCGACGCCGAGCAGGTACGTGTGGGGGACCTTTCGCTGCGCGAGCAGCCGCGCGATCTCGGCGCCCTGCGGCCCCGCGGTGCGCCGGCCGTCGGTGACCAGCACCACGGCCGCGATCTCCGCCGGCCGGCTCTTGTCGAGCGCCGTCCGCACGGCCCCGCCGAGGTCGCTCGACCGACCGTCGGCCACCAGCGCGTCGAGGTCGAGCACCGGCAGCGGCGCGGGCGCGTCGGGCTGCGCAGGCATCGGCTGCCCGTCCGGCCCGAGCGGCGGCGGCGGCGGCGCCACGAGCGGCAGGTCGTGCACGGAGCCGTCGAAGCCGTACAGCTGCACGCGGTTCCTGGCCGCGAGCTGCTTCACGACGGCCTGGTCTCCCTCCGAGAGCAGCGCCTTGACCAGGTCCAGACGGGTGGCGGCTGCGGGGTCGTCGACGCCTGCTTCACTCCACCCTGCCTTGACGCGCTGCACCTCGTCGCGCCGCCAGGCGTCGACGTGCGTCATCGACTGCGACGTGTCGACGAGCAGGATCGTGTGACCTTCGCGAACCTCCCGCTTCACCGTGACGATGTTCGGCTCCAGCAACAGCAGGATCACCGCGAGCACCGCCAGCGCGCGCAGCGAGGCGAGCAGCAGCCGCTGCCACGACGCCAGGTTCTTGCCGTCACGCCGGTAGAGAGCTGCGACCCCGACGACGACCGTAGCCGCGCCGAGCAGCACCAGCAGCCCGAGGCCGCCGGTCGGGAAGCCGGCGAGCTCGAACTGCACCTCGGCGCCGGGCTCGACCTCGACCCCGCGCCACCGCGCCAGCCATCGCAAGAAGTCGTCCATCACCTCGCGCCGCCTAGCGGCGGCCGAACCTCCACGCCAACAGGGACTCGAGCAGCAGGCCCGCTAGCAGCAGGGCCGCCAGCAGCGGCCACGCCTCGCCTTCTCCCGACGCCTCGCCGAGGTCGCCCTCGTCTCGGACGAACGTGACCACGTCGTGCAGACCGGCCGGGTAGAGCTTCTTGAAGCCCGCCTCGTCGAACCCGATCAGGCGACCCTCGTCGACCGGGCCGTTGCGCGCGATCAGGCGTCGCTCCGGGACGCCGTCGTGTCGCTGCAGGTCGATCTCG
Source organism: Planctomycetota bacterium (assembly GCA_049889335.1). GTDB lineage: Bacteria > Planctomycetota > UBA1135 > UBA1135 > UBA2386. Next base: position 2,306 of record JBMHDP010000091.1, on the reverse strand, counting down.
TAGGCGCCTCGCTCCGAGAGCTCGCGCAGCGACACCTCGACCTCGAGCGCCGTGGGGTCCTGCGGCTCTGCGGCGCCGCCGTCGGGCTTTGGCTCTGGCTCGGGCTCGGGCTCGGGCTCGGGCGACGCAGCCGTGAACGTGCGCTCGTCGTCGCCGGCGGTCGCGCGCAGGGTGACGTCGGGGCGGTAGACGCCGGCGTCGAGCCGCTGGCGCCAGACGGCGCCGGTGGCGAGGTTGTAGCGGCTCGGGTCGTCGCGCTTCGCGGCGAAGCGGTGGAGCTGGTGCGTGACCACCAGGAACAGGTCGGTGCTCGGGAGGTTGCTCCAGAACCGGTCCGCGGTGATCGCGAACAGCGCGACCTCGCCGCCCTGTTCGCCGAACGCGCGCGTCGCCAGCATCGGCGGACCGTCGGCGTTCCGCACGCGCGCGACGACGGCGGCGGCGTGTCCCTCCGGCTCCTCGATCGTCAGCCAGCGCTTCACCTGGATCCAGTTGCCGAGCACCAGCTGGAACAGCTCGGCGACCCCGTCGCACATCGGGTGCTCGGCCGCGGCGAGGAACGCGGGCTCCGGCCGGTCGGGGTCCCCGTCGATCTCACCGATCGGCAGCGGCAGCGGCCCCTCGCCGTCCCGCCAGAGCAGCTCGTTGTAGCGCGGCCCGTCCACCAGCGAGCCGAGCGTGATCGCGAGGCCGCCGCCCGACATCACGAACGCCTCGAGCCGCTCGGCGGCCTCCTGGGTCGGCGCCTGCACGTTGCAGAGCCAGACCATGTCGAACGCGCCGAGGTTGACCTCGTCGAAGCCCGACTCGGTGACGACCTGCGCCTCGATCCCGGACTCCGGCACGTCGAGCGTGGCCTGGAGAAAGAAGGTCTCGCCGTCGCCATCGTCTGGCTCGCCGTCGACGAGCAGCACGCGGCTCTTGTCCCGCACCTGCAGCGCCAGCGTCCGCCGGTCGTCGAACGGGTGCGTGCCGCCCGGCTCCAGCGTCGCCTCGACCCGGTGCGCGCCCGCGCTGTGGAACGTGTAGTCGAAGGGCACCGTGACCCGCTCACCCGGCGCGAGCTGGGGGACGTCCTGGCTGACGCGGGTCTGGCCGTCGACTTCGACGGCGATCGTCGTCGCCGGCGTCGGGTCGAGGCCGAAGTTCTTGACGTCGATCCCCATCGTCGCGGGCACCGACGCGATCGCGAGGCGGTCCTGGAGCCGGACGTCGATCACCGCGAGGTTGTCGTGCTGACCGCCGACCGCGAGGACCGTGACGTGTTCGCGGTCGCGGTCGAGCGCGCCGAGCGCTGCCGCGAGCGCGCCGCGCGGCTTGTCGTCCTCGGTCGACCAGTCCCAGGCGCGGCGGTCGCCCACCACGTAGTACTCCGTGCGCGCCGCGTCTTCGACGGCCGCGCTGCGCTCGATCGCCTCCTGGAGCGCGACGCCGAGGTCGGCGGGGAGATCGCTGACGACCATCTCCTTGAGCGCGGCGCCGGCGGCGCGGCCGAAGTCGCTGCCGATGCGCTGCGGCGCCATGGCCCAGGCGTCGGGCGCGGAGGTGCGCGCGATCGAGAAGATGTCGCCGCCGCGCCGCTGCGCGAGGTCGTCGGCGAGCTGGCGCGCCTTGTCCTGCGCCTTCTCGAACAGGTCCGAGCTGCCGCTGCGCTGCGTCATCGACGCGCTGTCGTCGAGCAGGACGACGTGGTGCGTGCGAGCGCCGAGCAGGGCGCCGCCGCCGAGCTGCGGGCGGCTGACCAGCGAGACCAGCAGCAACACCGCGAGCACCCGCAGCAGCAGCACCAGCCACTGCTCCATGCGCAGCCGCTTGCGGTTGCGCTTCATCGCCTTGAGCAGGAACTCCATCGCCGCCCACGGGACTTTCTGGAACCGGCGACGGTTCAGGATGTGGATGATCACCGGGACCGCGGCCAACGGCAGCGCCCAGAGCAGCAGCGGATTGAGGAAGGCCAATCCGATCATCGCGTGATGCCTGTCATCTAATGGTCGGTGGCTCGATCAGCGCTGGTAGATCGGCGCGTAGGCGTAGGGGAGCTGGAGGATCGTCAGCGCGATCGCGGTGCCGTAGACGGTGCCGACGCCGTCGCCCTGCCAGCTGCCGTCCTTACGTTGCTGCCGCAGCAGGTATTTGCAGGCCTGCTGGTAGTAGGTGTCCCAGTCCTCGCCGCCGCGCTGGTAGAGCGCCTGCGCCCAGTAGAGGTGGGCGTAGTAGTGGTGGCCGGTGCTGTTGACCGAGATCTTGATGTGCTTCTTGCAGTACTGGACGGCCTTGTCGACGAACGGTTGGTCGTCGTAGACGCC
>JBMHDP010000090.1:0-4953 GCA_049889335.1 Planctomycetota bacterium | reverse complement strand
TCCAGCGCGAAGAGTTCGACGAGAAGATCCCGCAGCCGGTCGTGCGGCCGCGCTTCCTCGACCTCGAGCCGAGCCGCGCGGCGCGCGCGTTGAACCGGTCGGCCTCCTAGCGCGACGCCGATCGTCGACGGGGCCGCTGCTCGTCCCGTTCACCGCGGCGCGGCAGCCGGCCCATGGACGAGGCCGCGCTGCGCCCGTGCGCCTGGTCGCGCAGCAGCGCAGGCGTCGCCCGCGCAGCGCCGCTGCGCACCCGCGCCGCAGCTCGGGCGTCTCAGCGCTACGTCCGCGGGCGACGCGTCGTATCGCGCACGTCGCCGAAGCCGGTCGCCGCGGCGCCGCGGGTGGCATCGTGCTCCGGATCGGCGCCGTCGCCTGGGCCCTGCCTCAGTTCGAACACGGCGAAGACGGCCAGAGGCCCAAGATCGGCTCGAAGTGCCTCGATGTGGAGCGAATCAGCCTTGGCACGCGTCTTGCTATCTGTTCCCCGTCATGCGAACGCAGGGGTGTGCTTGTATGACAATGGTTGCGTCAGTCGTGATGGCGGCGGTGCAGCGTCGAGGCCCTCGCGGGCTCGCCTTCGGGCGGCTCGTGGGAGACGAGGCGCTGCGTCGTCGCCGCACTTTTTTGCGCCGGGCGGCGCGCAGCCGCGCCCGGCGGTAGGCTGCCCGCATGAGCGAGCAAGCCTCCGATTCGCGCCGCGCGTTCCTGACGGGCGGCCTGACGGGCGCCGCGGGCGGGATCGTCGCCGCTTCGGCGGCGGGCGTCTTCCGTCGCGGCGGTGACGCCGCGCCGCTCGCGGACGGCGCGCGGCGGGAGCGGGTCGAGTGGCGGCTCGCGTCCAGCTTCCCGCGCACGCTCGACGGGATCTACGGCGTCGCGGAGCGGCTCGCAGCGACGGTCGCGGCGATGACCGGCGGCGCCTTCCGGATCCGCTGTCACCAGGCAGGTGAGCTGGTCCCGGCGGCGCAGGTCATGGACGCCGTGCAGCAGGGCTCCGCCGAGATCGGGCAGTCGGCAGGCTACTACTACACCGGCAAGAACCCGGCGCTCGCGTTCGACACCTGCATCCCGTTCGGCCTGACCGCGCGTCAGCAGATGGCGTGGCTCGGCCACGCGGGCGGCCGCGAGCTGCTGCGGGCGGTCTACGCCGACTTCGGGGTGCGCAACTACTCGTGCGGCAACACCGGGGCGCAGATGGGCGGCTGGTTCCGCGCGCCGGTGGAGTCGGCGGCCGATCTGAAGGGCCTGCGGATGAGGATCCCCGGGCTCGGCGGCAAGGCGATGGACCGCCTCGGCGTCAGCGTCCAGAACCTCGCAGCCGGCGACATCTACTCGGCGCTCGAGCGCGGCGCCATCGACGCGACCGAGTGGGTCGGGCCGTACGACGACGAGAAGCTCGGGTTCTACGAGATCGCCAAGAACTACTACTACCCGGGGTGGTGGGAGCCGGGGCCGAGCCTGTCGTTCATGGTGTCGCAGAAGGCCTACGACGCGCTCTCAGCGGACTATCAGGCGATCCTCGAAGCCGCGATCGACCAGTGCGCGCAGTCGATGATGGAGCGGTACGACGTCGAGAACCCGCGCGCGCTGCAGCGCCTGCTCGGGCGCGGCGTCGAGCTCCGACGCTTCAGCGACGACGTCCTGCGCGAGGCGCGCGCAGCGAGCCGATCGCTCGTCGACGACGAGGCCGCCGCGGACCCGGTCTACCGTCGGATCCGCGACCACTGGCGCGCGTTCGCGGCCGAGTCCACCCGCTGGCTGGGGAGCAACGAGCTCTCGTACGCGGCGTTCGCCTGGGCCTGAGCGGACGCCGGCAAGCGCCGGCCCGCTCAGTCGCGGAGCATGCCGGTGACGATCCCCGGGAAGAGCCAGACCAGGAGTAGCCCGAGCAGCTGGATGCAGATGAACGGCGCGGCGCCGCGGTAGATCGCGCCCGTCGGGACGTCCCGCGGCGCGACGCCGCGCAGATAGAACAGCGAGAACCCGAACGGCGGCGTGAGGAAGCTGGTCTGCAGGTTCATCGCGAGCAGCACGGCGAACCAGATCATCTCGTCCCCGACGACGCCGAGCGCCCGCGCCGCGGGCGCAATCAGCGGCAGCACGATGAAGGCGATCTCGAAGAAGTCGATGAAGAAGCCGAGCACGAACACCGCGAGGTTCGCGACCAGCAGCAGGCCGACCTTGCCGCCCGGGAGGTTGGTCAGGTGGTGCTCGATCCAGAGGTCGCCGTCGAAGCCGCGGAACACCAGGGTGAACGCCGTCGAGCCGACCAGCAGGAACACGACCATGCTGGTGATGCGAAGCGTAGAGGTCGCGGTCGCGCGCAGGTTGGCGCGCGTCAAGCGGCGGTTGGCGGCGGCGAGCAGCATGGCGCCGACGGCCCCGAGCGCGCCCGCCTCGGTCGGCGTCGCGACCCCTGCGAAGATGCTGCCCAGGACGACCAGGATCAGCAGCAGCGGCGGCAGCAGCACGCGCAGGACCTGTCGGCCGAGGTCGGGGACGGCGTCGCGCTCGCGCTGCGGCAGCGGCGGCGCGTGGTCCGGTCGGCGCCGCGCGATCCAGGCGACGTAGGCTGCGTAGAGCGCGGCGAGCATCAGGCCCGGCATCAGCGCGCCGAGGAACAGCGCCCCGACGCTCTCGCCGAGCTGGTCCGCGAGCACCACCAGCACGATGCTCGGCGGGATGATCTGCCCCAGCGTGCCCGAGGCGCAGATCACGCCCGTGGCGAGCTCGGCGCGGTAGCCGTAGCGACGCATAATCGGCAGGGAGATCAGGCCCATGGCGACGACCGAGGCGCCGACCACGCCGGTCGCCGCGGCGAGCAGCGCGCCGACGAACACGACCGCCAGCGCCAGCCCGCCGGGCCGGCTGCCGAACAGCAGGCCGACCGTGTGCAGCAGGTCCTCGGCCAGGCGGCTGCGCTCCAGCATGGTGCCCATGAAGATGAAGAACGGGATCGCCAGCAGGACCTGGTTCGCCATGATCCCGAAGACGCGCTCAGGCAGCAGCTGCAGGTAGTCCTGCGTGACGACGTCGCCGACGAGCGCGAGCGACCCGAACACGAGGGCGACGCCGCCGAGCACGAAGGCGACCGGATAGCCGACGAACAGCAGCAGGAAGAGCACCGCGAACATCAGCGGGGCGAGCGGGTCAGCGTTCATCGTCGACCTCCTCGTCGCTGCCGCGCAGGCCGAGCTCGGCGGCCGACGCGACGCCGCGGAGCGCCGCCCACCGCTTGATCGCCTCGGAGGCGCCCTGGAGGAGCAGGAGCGCGAAGGCCAGCGGGATCGCCGGCTTGACGGGGTAGCGCGGGAGGCCGCCGGGGTCGTTCGACCACTCGCCCTCGCGCCAGCTGTCGACGACGAAGTCGACGCTGAGCCACACGGCGCAGGCGCAGCACGGGATCAGGAAGAGGAGCGCGCCCAACAGGTCGATCACGTGCTGCGTGCGCTCGGACAGGCCGCCGTAGAGCACGTCGACGCGCACGTGCGCGCCGGTCCTCAGCGCGTGGGGGGCGCCGAGCAGGAAGGCGAGCCCGAACAGGTACCACTGCAGCTCCGACAGCGCGTTCGAGGACAGCTGCAGCCCCGCGTCGCGCTCCAGGTAACGCGCGACGGCGTTGTAGGCGCCGACCAGCACCATCACCAGCAACAGCCAGCTCACGACGCGCGCGACCCACCGGTTGCAGGCGTCGATGCGCGCGGCGAGGGAGAGCAGGCGGTGCATGGCGCCTGGAGCGTAGCCGCGCGCGCCGGAAGACTCGACAGGTCGCCGCCCGCCGCTGTTGCTAGGAAGGGCCCGTCGGGCGCGGTCTGCGGTGCTCGGAGAACCGCGCCGCGCAGGCCGCGACCAGCGCCGCGGTGGCGCCCGCGCCGACGTAGGCGCTCGCGGTCCACATCGCGGAGACGCCCCGGAGCATGCCGGGACCGCGCAGCACGTGCGTCGCGACCACGCACGCCATGATCACCGCGAGCATCAGGCTCGCCGGCCGCACGGCGCTCCTGCTGGCCCGGGTGTTCGTCTCCGCGGCGGCCATCACGGCGAGCAGCGCCGACGTGCACAGGCACGTGAAGCCGGCCGTGCTCTGCCACGCGGGCGGGCCGAAGACCTCGCCGAACAGTCGGTCGAAGCGGACGCGGAGCCACGGCTGGCACGACGCCGTGACCGCCGCGAAGGCGGCGCCGAACAGCAGCGCCGCCCAGAGCGGCCGTCGTCGCTGCGGCTCGAAGCGTCCGGCAGAGGGCTCCGCGAAGAACATGACGGCCTCACTCTAGGGGGACCTGTCCCGTCGCCAAGCCCCGGCGGCGGCTCACCGCTTCGCGGGGATCACGTGGGCGTTGTCGCGCTGCGCGCGCTCGGCCTGCCGCGCCTCGCGCGCGGCGTTGTCGCGCTCGGCGGCCTCGAGCGCGGCGGGAGAGGGCTCGTACTCCATGACCACCTCGGTGACGATCGGGGTCACGATCCAGGTGAACGGCGACCAGCCGTACCAGTAGTTCTCGGCGCCGGTCTGGACCAGCCGGACGCGGCCTCCGCCCTGGGCTGCGATCTCGCCGCTGACCTCGTCGATCATCGCGTCGAGCGTCGTGTTGCCGGCGAGCGGCAGCAGCACGAACAGGTTGAAGCCGACGTTGGTCGAGGTCTTGGCGAACACCGGGCGGTCGGTCTCGTCGCGGAGGCCGTGCCACTGGGTCGCGGTCGTGTGGAACGAGCAGCCGGCCGTCATCGCCACCAAGGCCGCGGACGCAGCGCGAAAGGTCGTCTTCATCGCGGCACGATCCCCGCCGGCGGTGCGCAGCGCAAGCCGCGCTGGGAAGGGGCGGCTGGGTGGGGGGCAAGCGCCGGAGCGGGCGGGGTCGATGGTCCATGCGTGGACACGGACCCTGACGACGCGGGCGACGACTGGGCGCCGCTGCCGCCGGAGCAGCAGGCGGCGCGCCCCGGCGAGCTCGACGC
>JBMHDP010000089.1:0-17729 GCA_049889335.1 Planctomycetota bacterium | reverse complement strand
TGAGCCGCTTGATCAGGCCCTCCTCCTTGAGGTGGCCGTAGAAGGCCTTGCTGCCCAGCAGCGCCCGGTCGTCGTTCCAGGTCCAGTCGATCGACTCCTCGGCGTCGATCCAGTAGAGCAGCACGTTGGCCTGCGGGCGGTTCGGTTGCTCCTTCAGCGCCCGCGCGATCTCGATCAGCACGGCCGGCGCGCCGCCGCCGTCGATGGCGCCGACGAAGGGCTCGCTGTGCGTCCACTCCGCGTGTCCGGTCGTGAGCTTGGTGTCGTAGTGCGCGCCGATCATCAGGATCGGGCCTCCTTCGGGGTCGGCGCCCGGCACCATGCAGTAGAGGTTGCGGATCAGCTTCTTCTCGTCTTTCTGCATCACCTCGTGACGCGCGGGCGAGAGGCCGAGCCCCTTGAGCTGTCCTTCGATGTAGTCCGTCGCCTTGGCCAGGTTCTCGGAGCCGAACGGGCGCGGGCCGATCTCGACCAGCGCCTCGACGTGGGCCATGGCGCGGCCGCCGTCGACGGGCCCGCTCGGGCCGCCGCAGGCAGCCAGCGCGAGGGCGGCGACGAGGGACAGACGGTGCGGCGAGAGGCTCAGCATGCGCCCAGGGTAGCACCGCGGCGCCGCGCGTCGCCAGGGACGATCCGGGCGTCTCGGGCGCCGGCCGTCAGCGGATCGTGACGCGCTCGCCGCGGGGGAGGTAGACCGGCGGCAGGTAGCCCTGCCCGAAGAACGGAATCGCGACCCCCTGGGCGTAGAACTCCATGTTCATCAGGCTCGTCGAGGGCGGGATCGGCACCGTCATCGTGCTCTGGAAGATGTGGATGGCCGGCAGGACGATCACGGTCGCCGGGTCCCCGTAGTAGCGCACCGGCTCCTGCGAGGTGTTGGGTCGCGCCTCGCTCATGGCGATGTCCCAGAGCAGCAGGCTGCCCGCGGGCACGTCGGAGGCGAGGGTGAGCGAGGTGCCCACCAGCGGCTCTCGGGGACTCACGGCGGTCGTCGCGAGCATGCGCTGCGGGGCGGGCGCGTTCTCGCTGACGAAGCCGGTCAACGCGCCGCCGCTGCGGAAGCAGCCGTCGAGGCTCAGCGGGGCCAGGAACGCCTGGCTGTCGCAGTCGGTGTTGACCAGCTCGCTCATCCGGATGTCGACCGGCGAGCGCGCCAGCGCGGCCACCTGGATGTCGCAGTTGTCGTAGCGGTTCCACACCAGGTTCGGCAGCGCGCCGTCGCAGTCGAACGTGATCGTGGCGCTGTCGTAGTGGTTGTTCTGGTGCCAGACCCGGGCCGAGGCGGTGTTCGCGGCGATCGAGATGTCGCCGTGGAACGTCATCTCGCTGCCGTGCACGTCGAACTGCGCGGTGCGCGGGTGCGTGTAGAGCGCGAACTTGCCGGGGCCGGCGGTCCAGTCGCCGTGGTGGTGGTGCACCATCGTGTTGCCGGCGGCTTGGCCGACGCACTCGACCACGTGGTCGCTGCAGACCGCGTCGACGTAGACGAGGCGGAACATGAACAGCTTGCTGCTGGTCGTCGAGCGGGTCGAGCGGCCGAGGCGGGCGCCGTTGACGAACGTGCTGCGCCACAGCGCGAACATGCTGTTCATCCCGTCGCCGCCCTCGAACGCGTCGCAGCCGATCCCGACGCCGTCGAACGTCAGGTGTTCGCCGGTGCACATGACGCGTCCGTTGGAGGTCGTCTCGTCGATGCGGAAGCCGACCGGCATGTTGGTGAAGCGGCACCGCATGACCATGAGCATGGTCTCGTCCGTGCCCGCGGCGAGCAGCTCCACGCCGTAGCTCGCCTGGCCGTCCAGCTCGCAGCCGCGGACCATCGGCATCTCGGTCATCGTCGACATCATCGCCGGCATCTGGGCGAGGATGCCGACGTCGCCGTTCTCGATGCGCAGGCCGGAGACCGTGACCAGGTGACGCTTGATGCCGAGCACGTGGCTGGCCGCGCCGCCCGCCAGGACCGGCAGGGCGCCCTGCGCGGGCACCCCTTCGATGCAGACGCGCCCGACGGCCATCCCCTGACCCAGCACGTCCGTGAGGGGGCTCTGGACGGTGATCGTCGGCGTCAGCGCGGCGTCGACGCGGATCGTCGTGACGGGGCCGGCGCCGACCACCCGGGCCTGCTCCTGAGCGGAGAGGCTGGTGAGCGCGAGGGTGCCGTTCGCGAGGCGGATCGCCTCGTCGAGCGACAGCACAGCGTCGCCGACGGCGCCGTGGGACTGGGCGTCATCGACGGTCGCGACAGCGCCCGGGCCGTTGAGCAGGGCGGAGAACAGGACGGCAGGGAGAAGCATGGCGTGGGTGGGCAGGCCGCTTCGAAGGATCGGCGCAGAAGCCTAGCACACCTAGGAGTGGGAGCGGCGCCGACCCTCTCATTCTGAGGCCGACGCCAAGGAGATCTTCCCGTTCAGCCGCGGCGCCGCCGCTGCCGCATCGCCAGCACGGCGACCAGCGCCGCGCCGACGATCTCGCTCAGCCCCGCCACCGTGAAGGCGACGTCGAAGCCGCCGTCGCGGATCAGCTCGCCGCAGACCAGCGGACCGACCAAGAAGCCCAGCGAGCCCGCCGTGTGGAAGGCGGCCATCACCGTGCTGCGGCCGGCGCCGGGCGCCTGCTCCAGCACCCAGAGCAGCGTCGGCACGAACATCACCGCGGACGTCACCCCGCAGATCGGCATCAGCACCCACATGGCCGAGACGGGCGCGACGCCGACGAGGCACACCGTGAGTCCGTAGAACATGCTCCCGACGGCGACCATGCGCAGCCGGGACCAGCGCTCGGCTGCGCGGCCGAACGGATAGGAGAGCAGCGCGAACGGGTAGAGGAACGTCGCCAGCAGGATGCCGATGGTGGGCCGCGGCACGTCGTGCACGCCCGCCAACAGCAGCGGGAACCCCGTCGTGAAGAAGCCGACCGTGAACCGGTCGAAGAACGCGAGCAGCAGCGGCGCTCGCAGGCCCGGCTGATCGCGCACGACCGCGACCAGCTCGCGGTAGCCGGGGCGCTGGCGCGCGGCCGCGTCCGCCGGCAGCAGCCAGCAGGCGGCGACCGCCGCGACGCCCAGCACGACCGAGGCCACGTGCAGCGTCATCAGCGGGTCGTGCTTGCCCAGCACGCCGCCGACCGCCGCCCCGGTCGCGACGCCGAAGGTGAGTCCGCAGCCGACGGCGCCGAGCGCGCGCCCGCGGCGCTCGCCCGCGGCGTCGGCGACGAGGCTCATCAGCAGCGTCAGCGCCGAGAGGTGCGCCGCGCCCTCGAGCGCTCGGAGCACGAGGAACGTCGTGTAGTCGAGCGGGTGCGCCAGCGCCTGCATGAGCAGCGCGTCCGCCGCGAGGGCGGCGATGCACAGCCGGCGCCTGCGACCCGTGCGGTCCACGTGCAGGCCGACGAGCGGCGTCGCGACCAGCGCGCCGAACATGTTCGCGACCAGGAACAGCGACGCGAGGCCGTCGGAGACCCCGAACCTCGTCACCACGAGGTCTCGCAGCACCGGGACGGGCAGCGTCTCGGGCAGCATCAACAGGAACGTGAGGCCGCCCAGCAGGACCGTGCGCCGCAGGTTCAACGGGCTAGGCGCCACACGCCCTGCTGCTCCGTGGCCTTGCCTTCCTCGGCGAGCTTCTCGAGGCCCGCCTGGAGCGAGCGCGCGGCGAACGGGTAGAGCCGCTCGTCGGCGTCCCAGTAGACCTTTGGGAGCAGCGCGTCGACGTCGCTCGGTCGCTCGGCGAGCGCCTGCAGCAGCGCTGCTTCGCGCTGGCGGCGGTGACGCAAGTACTTCTGCGCCACCCGGCGGCCGTCGCGGACCGCGGGCCCGTGCGCGGGGTAGAGCGTCGTCATCGCGTATTGCTCGAGCCGCTCGAGGCTCTGCAGGTAGGTGGCGAGGTGGCCTTCGGGCGGGTCGATGACGATCGTGCTGATGGTGGACATCATGTCGCCGACCAGCACCGCCCCGTAGCGCGACTCGCGGAAGCACAGGTGGCCCTGGTCGTGGCCCGGGGTGAAGATCGCCTCCAGCTCCCAGCCGTCCCTGCCGTCCGGCGAGCGCCCGAGCGGGACCCGGTCGCCGTCCTGCAGGCGCGCCCCGCGCGGGATGCCCGGCGCGAGCCGCTCGAGCGTGCGCGGGTGCCCGCTCGCCGCGAGGCCGCGCGCGCAGCACAGCGCGTGCACGCCGCCGACGTGGTCGGGGTGGCGGTGCGTCAGCAGCACGCCGGCGACCCTGGCGCCGTCGGCCGTGAGCAGGTCGAGCATGTCCAGCAGCCGCTGCTGCTCGCGCGGGTCCGGCGAGCCCGGGTCGACCACCCAGAGCTCGTCGTGGCCGACGATGTAGCAGTTGGTCGTGGTCGCGGGCGGCAGCGTCGGCGTGCGCAGCGGCGCGAGCACGACGCCGGGAGAGAAGCGCACCTTGTGCAGCGCGCCGTCCCGGTAGGACGCGGCGGTCGCGGCGATCCCCGACGCGAAGTGCTCGAAGTCCGCGGCTGCGGCGAGGTGCTCGAGCAGGATCACCACGGGCGGGACCAGCAACAGGTCGCCGTTGCGCCAGGAGGCCAGCGCCTGCTCGGGGTGCCAGAAGCGCCCCTGGACGAGCTCACCCAGCCAGACGTCGGGCTGCGCGCCGGCGGTGCCCGCGACGCAGTCCTCCACCGGGACGTGGAAGAACACGGTGTCGTAGCGCACCGGCGCGAACGCCGGCGTCTCGATCCTGCAGAGCGTGCGTAGCGCGAGCGGCGTCGCCGCGCCCGCCACGATCTCGGGCCAGGGCGACGGCGGCCTGGGGTCGGCGTCGCTGCGCTCGTGGTCGAGCAGGCGCCGTCGCTGCCGGCGCAGCTCGTCGCGGTCGGTCCGCTCGCTGCTGAGCTGGTGGCGCATCAGGCCGAGCTCCTCGAACAGCTCTCGGTTCGCGCACGCCTGCAGCGCGTCGTCCTCGTCGCGCGCGGCGCCGTTCGCGCTGCGGAGGTCTTCGTCCGAGATGGTGCCGCCGGGCATGGCCCAGTAGCCGCCGAAGAAGCGCAGCTGCGGGGCGCGCTCCGCCAGGAAGACCTGGAGGTCGCGGCCTTCCCCGCGGGTGATCATCAGCGCTGCCGCCGTTCGTCTGCTCATTTCGGGGCGAGCAGAGTAGCCGGGGCGCGCTCGCGTGGATACCGCCGGATCAGACTTCGTCGGTCGGGACCTCGAGCGCGCGGACCGCGGCGCGCGTGCCGAGCACGACCAGCTCGTCGCCCGCCTCGACCACCCGGTCCGCGGTCGCGGGCCGTGCCTCGGCGTCGGCCGCGCCCTCGCGGAGCAGCAGCAGCACGACCACGTCGGCGCGCGCCGCGGCGGGCAGCGCGTCCACCGCGAGGCCGACCCAGGACTCCGGCGCGCGCAGGCTGCGCATCGCGTAGCCCGGCGGCAGCTCCAGCTCCTCGCGGCGGCCCCGGACGGCGAGGCGCAGGTTGCGGCGCTGCTGGCCGAGCACCTCGCTGCCGAGCGTGGTCAAAACGTCCTGGTGGCGCACGCGGCCGAGCAGGCGCGGCGGCTGGTGGCTGCTGACCGCGGCGATCTCGCGCAGCTCGGGGTCGTCGAAGCGGGGCAGCACCTCGGCGATGGACAGCTCCGCGGTCGCGGTCACGACGGGCCGCGTGAGGTCCGCGGCGATCACGACGTTGGTGAGGGTCGGGTCGTTGAGGAACGACTTCACGTCCTGCAGCTCGATGCGTCCGACCAGGCCTTGCTCCTCGCCGACGACGTATACCGTGTCGCCGCGGTGGGTCTGCAGCAGCTGCATCACCTCGGTGAAGTCGGCCGTGTGCGGCACGGTCAGGCAGTCCTTGCGGAGCACGTCGCGCACGTAGGTCGTGCGGATCGCGAGGTCCTCGAGTCCGCCGGGGACGTCGTCCCCCTTGGCCTTCATGGCGGCGGTGTAGTAGCTGTCCTCGTCGATGACGCTGGCGGTCACGCTCGCGACGATGCTGCAGAGCATGACGGGGAGCGTCAGCTCGTAGTGCCCGGTCAGCTCGAAGACGAGCACCACCGCGGTCACGGGCGCGTGCATGGTCGCGGCCGTCAGCCCGGCCATGCCGACGAACGCGAAGGTCGCGACCTGCCCGGGCTGCACTTCGAGCACCTCGCCGACGGCCGACGCGAACAGCACGCCGAACGCGGCGCCGATGACCAGGTTGGGCGTGAAGATCCCGCCGAGGCCGCCCGCGCCCACGGTGGCGACGGTGGCGACCTGCTTCCAGAAGAACAGCGTGAGGATCAGCGCCATCGACGGGGCGACGCCCGCCGCGTTGCCGACCACGTCGTCGATGACCTCGAAGCCGTTGCCCCAGGTCTCCGGCATGAAGATGCCGACCGCGCCCACGATCAGGCCGCCGAGCGCCATCAGCACCGGCGGCGGGAGGTTGAGGGCGCGGAAGAAGCTGCGGCCGCCCCGCAGGGCCGTCCGGAACAGCACGCCGCCGACGCCGCAGAAGAGGCCCAGCACCAGCGCGGCGAGCACGAGCCCGAGCGGCAGCCGCTGCACAACGTCCGAGACGTTCTCGTAGACGCGCGCCTCGGTCAGCACCTCGCTGCGCACGATGGTCGCGAGCACCGACGCGACGACGATGGGCGCGAACACGTCCATCGCGAAGTTGCCGAGCACGATCTCCATGACGAAGATCGCGCCCGCGATCGGCGCGTTGTAGGACGTCGCCATGCCGGCGGCGACGCCGCAGCCGAGCAGCACGGCGCGGTGCTTGCTGGAGACCCGCGTGAACTTCGCGATGATCGACGCGACCGTCGCCGCGATCTGCGAGTTCGCGCCCTCGCGCCCGATGCTGCCGCCGGTGCCGATGGTGCACGCCGAGGAGACGATGGTCACCAGGCTCTGCCGGAACCGGAGGGCGCCCTTGCGCAATTGGACGATGCCGACCAGGTCGGCCACGCCGAAGGGCGGCCGGTCGCCGCGCAGCAGCAGCAGCACCGAGCCCGCCGCCAGGCCGCCCAGGGTCGGGACCAGCAGCGTCTGCCACCAGGTCAGGTTGGCGCGCACGGCCTCCGACATCTGGGCGCCGGAGCCGCCCGTGAGCTGCTCCTGCAGCCAGTTGAGGCCGAGCTGGAAGAAGCTGCCGAGCACGCCGCCCGCCACGCCGATCACAGCGGCGAGCAGGAAGATCGCGAACGTGCGGAGAGGCAGGCCCTTCTGCGGCATCAAGACGTCAGGGTGCGGGCGCAGCAGCGTCGATTCAAGCCGCGTATCCGGGGGCGGCGCAGCCGCCGGGTGTTGTAGGCTTCGTGACCATGACCGACGCCGCCCCGAGCCCTCTGCGCGCGCTCGAGCCCTTCTGGTCGCCGTGGCAGACGGCGCTGTTGGTGGGCGGCGCGCTGCTGGTGCTGAGCGAGCTGCTGGTGCCGGGCGCTGCGGGCCCCTTCCCGGGCCACGGGGAGCGCTTCGCCGAGATGGCGCAGGACCCGTTCACGTTCGAGGGGCCGTTCCCGCAGCGCGTGCTCTGGCCCGTCGGGGCCTGGCTGTTCGGGCAGCTCGGGATGTCCGCGTTGACGTTCTCGCACGTCTGCTCCGGGCTGCTGCTGACCGCGGTGTTCTGGTTCGCGCGGCGCCGCGCGGGCTCGTTCGTCGGCGGCTCGCTGGTCGCAGCGGCCGTGGCGGCCAGCGGCGCGGTGCTGGTCTACAAGCCGATGGCGTGCATGTCGGACCCGCTGAGCCTCGCCTCGCTGGTGTTGCTGGTCCACTTCGCGGGCCGCCCCGGCGTGTTCTGGTCCTTGGTGTTCGTCAGCGCGCTCGCGCACGAGCTGATCTTCTTCTTCTGGCCGTGGCTCCTCTACCTGCGGTGCCGCAACGGCGGTCGCTGGACCCGCGACGGGCTCTGGCTGGCGCTGGCGCTCGGCGGCTACCTCTTGTTCCGCGCCCAGGTGACCGCGAGCTACGGCGCCAGCTACTACCTCGAGAACGCGTTCTGGTTTCCGTGGTGCATGCCGGTGATGTGGGCGCTGTGGGCGTTCGTGGTGCTGGTCGAGTTCGGGCCGCTGCTGGTGGTGGTGTCCTGGGGCCTCGGCCGGGACGGCGCGCTCACGCGCCGCGACGCGCTCGGCGGCCGCTGGGGGCCGTGGCTCTACCTCTGCGGCGTGCTGCCGTTGATGGTGCTCGCCTACGACGTGATGCGGTTCGCGACGTTCGCGTTCCTGCCGTTCGTGCTGGCGGCGTCCGCGCTGGCGCGACGGCGCGCGGGCCGCGTCGCGCTCGGCGTGCTCCTGGCGCTGGCCTGCGCCTGCTACGTCTGGCAGCACCCGGTCGCGAGCGAACAGGGCGGGCGGCACTTCACCGACATCGCGGCGCACATCCTGTCGCTGCTGCCGACCCGCGTGGTGCCCAAGGAGCCGATGGCGCCCGAGCACGCGTGGACGTTCACGACGGCGCTGTGGGCGCGCTGGTGGTGGCCGCTGGGGGCGGCGTCGCTCGGCGCGTTCGCGCTGCTGTTCGTCGCCGGGCGCGCCCTGGGCCGCGTGACCACCGCGGGCGACGGCGGCGCTGCCTAGCGGAGCGCGCCCGGCAGCGGGCCGGCGGCCGCGGGTGCGGCCTGCTGCAGGTCGGCGCCGAGCGCCGCGGCGACGGTGCCGGCGATCATCGCCTGGGTCGCCTGGACGTCCTCGCGCACGCCGAGCGGCGGCGTGTCGGGGCCGAGCACGGCCATCCAGACCTCCTCGGCGCCGTCGACCTTGGCGTTGTGGTCGGTCCAGTCGCGCGGTCCGCGGCCGCGGCCGTGGTCCACGGTCAGCACCAGCGTGGTCTTGTCCCGGTACTGGTCGATGCCCTGCATGGTCTCCCACAGATCGCGCACCATCTCGTCGGCGCGGCGCGCCATCTGGAGGTAGAGGTCGTAGCGGCGCGCGTGCGCCCACTCGTCGGTCTCTCCGAGCGCGAGGTAGAGCACCCGCGGCCGCGCGGCCAGCAGGTACTCGCGCGCCCGCTCGAAGGTGTAGGCGTCGAAGCAGAACCAGTCGTCCCAGTAGCGCGGCAGCATCCCCGCGAGCCGGTTGAGCTCGCGGAGTCGCTGCGGCGTGGTCGCGGTCGTCGCCGGCTCCCAGGCCACCTCGCAGAAGATGCCGCTGCGCTCCTCGTTGACGATGTACTCGTGGACGTCCCAGCCGGAGAACGCCGCGACGCGGCCCTCGAAGCCGGGCCGACGGTGCAGGAACTCGAGCACGGTCGTGTTCGGGTTCGGGAACTTGTTGTTGCTGTCGATCGACGGGTCGGCGATCCCCGTCAGCAGCTCGCTGTAGCCAGGGTAGCTGAACTTGTGCGGGTTGGTCACGACCGCGCGCGCGTTCCGGGTCGGGTCCCCGAACAGCTGGCCCTGCTCGGCGACGACGCCCCACAGGAACGGCATCAGCAGCGCGCGCCGGACCTCGGGCGCGCCGCGGTAGAAGTCGCGGCGCAGCAGCCGCGGGTCCTTCACGCCGCCGTCGTCCTTGTTGATCATCCGGTTGTCTGCGCCGGTGAAGACGTCCTGCCAGCGCAGGCCGTCGAGGGTCACCAGCAGGACGTTCTCGGTCTTCCGCTGACAGAGGATCGAGGACGCGAACAGCGGCAAGAGCAGCAGCAGGACGGGCGCGCGCATCCGCGCATCCAACGGCACCGGCCCGCGCCGCGCCAGCTTCAGCGCGACGGATCGCGGGGATCTTGACCGTGACCGCGGCCGCAGTCGCCGAGGCAGGCGTCGTGCGCGGTCCGCGCCGCCGGCGCTGCGGGGTCGAGCTCGGGCACCGGCAGCTCGCGGTCGGCGGTCTTGACGCAGGCGATCTGTGGCGTCGCGCCCTCGAACGCGGCGCCGACGGTCAGCTCACCCGGGTGGTCCGCGGGCAGCGCGGCGCCGTCCGGACCGGTCAACAGCCGGACCCGGGGCATCGCCAGCTGGTCGGTCTGCCCGACGACGACGCCGTCGCTGCCGTCGGCCAGCTGCACCCGCGTCCCGTTGGGGAACAGCCCGAGCGTGCGCACGAAGGTGTTGAGCCAGCGCGCGTCGAAGTCCTCGGGGCGCCGGTGCATCACGGCGAACGCCTCGATCGGGGTCAGCGCGCGCTTGTACGGGCGCACCGCGGTCAGCGCCTCGAACACGTCGCAGACGCGGATCAGCCGGCTCGTCGCGCTCGGCTGCATCGGCATCATCGGCGTCGGGTAGCCGCCGCCGTCGGGGCCCATGTGGTGGCAGAACGCCGCGCCGATGATGTGCGGGTCGACCTGCTCGCGCTGCTCGATGAGGAGCTGGGCGCCGAGGCGGGGGTGCTCGGCCATCGCGCGCCACTCGTCGTCGGTCAGGCGGCCCTGCTTGAAGAGCACCTCCTGGGGCACCTTCGACTTGCCGATGTCGTGCATCAGCGCCGCGGCGCCGACCCGGACCAGCTGGTCGCCCGTCGCGCCGATCCCGCGCGCGACCTGCAGCGCGAGCAGCGCCACGCGCACGGAGTGGCCGACGGTGAAGCGGTCGACGTCGTCCTGCATCGACAGCGCCAGCAGCAGGCTGGGCTCCTCCGCGGGGCCGAGCGCCGACTCGACGGCGGTCGCCGCGGCGTCGAGCGCGAGCTCGTGGTCGCGCAGCGCCAGCGCGTGGTTGTCCTGCAGCGTGAGGGCGAGGTCCTGGTAGCGCTGCAGCGCGCGGTCGGCGCCGCGCAGCGTGCGGCTGCGGTCGCCGGGGTCGGCGGGCACGCGCAGGCTCACCTTCACGTGGGTGACGCCGTAGGCGCACAGGGCCGCCGCGCGGTTGCCGCGGGCGAAGGCGTCGATGTTCTCCGCTCTCGTCAGCAGGTCGAAGAAGCGGTTGAGCTCCGCGGCCGTCAGGCCGTCGTCGAGGGTCAGCACCGCGACGTCGCGCTCGGCGCAGCGCGCCAGCAGCGTCGCGGCCTGCAGGCTCGGGCCGTCGAGCGGTCGGCCCTCGTGGTAGATCCGCAGCTCGTCGAGCTGCAGCCGCAGCGGCATCTCCACGCCGGCGGCGGCGGCGTCGGCGAGCCCGTCGACGACGTCCTGCATGGCCTCTTTGACGAAGTCGCTGTCCGGCGGGTGGAGCGCGCGGTTGAAGGTCGCCTGGACCAGGCCGTGGGCGACCTCGGCGACCGCGCCCCGGCCGCGCGGCTCGAGCAGGTCGACGCTCACGGCGCGCGCTCCTCGTCGCCTGCCTGGATCACGACGGTCGCCGCGATCGCGGCGCACAGCTCCTCCAGCCGCAGCAGGTCCTGTTCGCCGTCGACGCTGGCGGCCCCGACGTCGCGGAGGCAGCGCGCGATCGCGCCCGCGGCCTCGTCGAGGTCGGAGTTCGCGGTCACGGCGAAGTCCTGGGCGAGCAGCTCTCGCGCGCCCGCGCGGACCTCGGGGCCGCCCGTCGTGCACGCGTCGATGAGCAGGTTGAGGTACTCCGAGGCCACGAGGTCGTCGAGGTCGGCGTCCGCCACGTCGCGGCGGATCGTGGACGGCAGCGCCCGGAGCTCCTCGGGGCCGACGTGTTCGGCGCGCCGCTCGAGGTGCTCGCCCGACGCCTGGTCGGCGTCCGCAGCCTCGCCGGGACGGTGCAGCACCCGCATCATCGCCGCGACGGTCTCGCCGAGGCGCGCCTCGACCATCGGGTCGGCGGCGTCGAACATCGACGACGGCAGCGACGAGGCGCGCTTGACCTCGGTGCGCGCAGCGAGCTGCCACTGCGAGATGACCTCGCGGAAGGCGGTCGCGGCGGCGGGCGTGCGGTCGTTCGGCTCCATCGACCGCGTTCATCGGCGTTCGGCCCGCGCGCGGTGAAGAGCGCGCAACCTGCTTGCGGGCGCGCGGTTCGCGCCGCACACTGCCCGCGATGGAACGCATCGCGATCGTCAGCGCCGCCCGGACCCCGATCGGCAAGTTCCTCGGCGCGCTCGCGCCGATGTCAGCGGTCGATCTGGGCGCGGCGGCTGTCGCCGGCGCACTCGAGCGCGCGGGGGTCGCGCCGACGGATGTCGAGGAAGTGTACATGGGGCAGGCGCGCCAGCTCGGCTCCGGGCCCAACCCGGCGCGGCAGGTGGCGATCCAGGCCGGCTGCGGGGACGGCGCCGTCGCCACCACGGTCAACAAGGCCTGCGGCAGCAGCCTCAAGGCGATCGACCTCGCGCGCGCGGCCTGCCTGCTCGACGGCCGGCGGGTCGTGGTGGCGGGGGGCATGGAGAGCATGACCAACATCCCGTTCCTGCTGCCCGACTTCCGGCAGGGCTACCGCCTCGGACACCGCGAGGTCCAGGACGGGAACTACAAGGACGGCTTCACCTGCGGGATCCTGGGCGAGCCGATGGGCATGACCGCGGAGTACCTGGTCGACGACTACGGGATCTCGCGGGACGAACAGGACGAGTACGCGCTGGAGTCCCACCGCCGCGGCGAGGCTGCGCAGCAGGCCGGACGCTTCGACGACGAGGTCGTCAAGCTGACCGTGAAGCAGCGCAGGCAGGAGGTCGAGGTCGCGACCGACGAGCACGTCCGCGCGGGCGTGCAGCTCGAAGACCTGCAGAAGCTGCGGCCGGTCTTCCGGCCGGACGGCGGCACGGTGCACGCCGGCAACAGCTCGGGCATCACCGACGGCGGCGCCGCCGTGGTCATGATGCCGGAGTCCGAGGTCGAGCGCCGCGGCGTCGCGCCGCTGGCGTGGCTCGGCGCGTCGGCGAGCGCCGGCGTACAGCCGCGCGTGATGGGCATCGGCCCGGTGCCCGCGGTCAAGCGCCTGTGCGAGCAGGCCGGCCGAGAGCTCGGAGACTTCGACCTGGTCGAGCTCAACGAGGCGTTCGCGGCCCAGATGCTCGCGTGCCTGCGGGACCTGCCGATCGACCGCGACCGCCTCAACGTCAACGGCGGCGCCATCGCGCTCGGCCACCCCATCGGCGCCACCGGCGCGCGGATCGTGGTGACTCTGCTGCACGAGCTGGCCCGCCGCGGCGGCCGCCGAGGCCTCGCGACGCTCTGCATGAGCGGCGGCATGGGGATGGCGATGGAGTTCGAGCGCTGAGCCCTGCCCCCGCGCCCCACCCCGCGCGACCCCCTGCGATGCACGTGCGTATTCTTGTGCTCCTCTCCCTGACCGCGGCGCTCGCGAGCTGCGCGATCGCCCGCCAGGACTTCAACGAGCCGCTCGACGCGGTGCGGATCGACGCGCTGAAGCCCGGCGAGACGACCGCGGCGCAGGTCGTCGAGGCGCTCGGCGGCCCGAACGAGGTCGTGCAGCTCGGCCGCCGCACCGCGTATCGCTACGACTCCAGCACCACCAAGAGCGCCCTCTTGTTCCTGTTCTTCGCCAACTTCGGCAACCAGGACACGCGGCAGGACCGGCTGTGGGTGTTCTTCGACGAACGCGACGTGCTGACTCACTACGGCGCGACCTACGGCTCGCACCGGACGCGCTACGCGATGCCCTGGCAGGACGTCCACGACGCCGCCGGCAACGCGGCCGCCGACGAGCGCCGCCCCGGAGTCGTCCGGTGATCCGGGCGGCGTGGCTGGCGCCCGTCGCGCTGGCGCTCTGCGGCTGCGTGCGCGGCAGCTACAGCCAGGTCTCGGTCAACGAAGCCGTCGACCTCGCGGCGCTGCGCGCGCTCGAGGCGGGTCGCGACGACCTGGCCACCGTGCTGCGACAGCTCGGCGCGCCGGTGGACGTGCGCGAGTACCGGGTCGGCCCGGACCGGTCGTCGGGCGTCGCGCTGGTCTACTCCTGGAGCCGCAACTACGGGTGGGGCCTCGACATCTCCGCGCCGGTGGGCGACGACAACTCGGTCAGCCTCGAGCTGGACTTCGCCGGGACCGACCTGCCGGGCTGCGTGCTCTGGTTCGACCGCGACCTGGTGCTGGAGCGCTGGCAGGAAGGTCTCGTGGGCGACCTGCTCCGAGGCCGGCGGCGGCCCGCGCCCGCCGTCGACGGCGCGTGAGCGCGCGCGGACCGAGCCCCTGGAAGTTCTCGCGGGCCGCTTACGTTTGCGGCCCCTCCGACCGAAGATCCCATCCGATGAAGACCCTCTCTGCCGTCCTCGCCGCGCTGCTCTCGCTGTCCGCGGCCGTCTGTGCCCAAGGTGCGCCGGTGCTCCAGCAAGCGCCGGCCTACCGCATGTCCCTGAGCGGCCCGACGATCGTCGCCGCCAACGCGGAGGTCTCCCTGCGCCTCGTCGTCGACGTCGTGCAGGACACGACCGTGCCGGCGGCCGTCGTCAACGGGACCGACCTCACCGTCCGCGTCGGCGGCGAGGCGGCGGCCCCGATCTCGCGGCCCGGCCAGGGCGGCGACGTCAAGATGGTGGCGGGCAGCAGGCTGGAGCGGCGGCTGTCGTTCCCGGTCTCGACTGTCCTGGCCGACGTCGAGGTCCGGGAGATGGTCGTCGTCGCGGTCGGCTGGAAGGACCAGGTCGGCGTGGACTGCACCTTCAAGGTCGCGCCGGACAGCTCGAACGTGAAGCTCGAGGACCTCGACCTCGAAAAGACGCAGGTCATCCTGGTCACCAACTACGGCGAGATGCAGCTGGGCTTCCGTCCGGACAAGGCGCCGCGCCACGTCGAGAACTTCCTCAAGCTCTGCCTGCAGGGGTTCTACGCCGACACCAAGTTCCACCGGGTGATCCGCAACTTCATGATCCAGGGCGGCTGCCCGAACACCAAGGACGACAGCAAGCGCGCTCTGTGGGGCCGCGGCAACCCCGGCTACAAGATCGACGACGAGCTGAACGACCTGCGTCACCTCAAGGGCACGCTCTCGATGGCGCACTCCGGTCCGAACACCGGCGGCTCGCAGTTCTTCATCATGCACAGCGAGGCGCCGCACCTGAACGGCGTGCACACCGCGTTCGGCAACGTCGTCGCCGGCATCGACGTGCTCGACGCGATCGCCAGCGTGCAGGTCGGCGGGCCGCAGAAGTCGACCCCCGTGCAGCCCGTCGTGCTGTCGGCTGCGGTGGTGCTGCCCGTCACCAAGAAGTAGTCGCCCCCGAGGCGGCGAGACGGCACGATGGTCCGCGAAATGGACCTCGAATCGACCGATCACGCGACCATCGAGGCCGCCCTCGTCACCGACAAGGGCACGATGGTCGTGACCTTCTTCCCCGAGCAGGCGCCGCAGCACGTCCAGAGCTTCCTGAAGCTCTCGCAGGACGGCTTCTACGACGGCACCGCCTTCCACCGGGTCATCCGCAACTTCATGATCCAGGGCGGCTGCCCCAACAGCAAGCAGGGCGCCACGGGCCAGCCCGGGACGGGCAACCCCGGCTACAACGTGCCGGCGGAGTTCAACGACATCCCGCACGAGCGCGGCATCCTGTCGATGGCGCGCGCGCAGGACCCGAACTCGGCGGGCTCACAGTTCTTCGTCGTGCACGGCCCGCACGACAAGGTCGGGTTCCTCGACGGCCAGTACACCGTCTTCGGCAAGGTCGAAGAGGGGCTCGAGGTGCTCGACGAGATCGCGGCCCTGCCCTGTGAGTTCGGCCCGGGGGGCGAGCAGAGCGTCCCGACCGAGCGGGTCGAGATCCAGCGCGTCGAGCTGCGTCCGCGGCAGGAGCGCAACCCGGAGGCGGACGGCGCGGGGGCCGAACAGGCCGATGGCTGAGGCCCCGGAGATGCAGAACGTCCGGGTCGAGCGGGACGGCCACCTCGCGGTCGTCACGGTCCACCGACCGAGCAAGCTCAACGCGCTCGACGACCTGACGATCGGGGAGCTCGGCTGCGCCTTCGCCGGCCTCGAGGCAGACGACGGCGTCGGCGCGATCCTCGTGACCGGCGCAGGCGAGAAGGCGTTCGTCGCCGGCGC
The DNA here is from genome assembly GCA_049889335.1 of Planctomycetota bacterium. GTDB lineage: Bacteria > Planctomycetota > UBA1135 > UBA1135 > UBA2386. The sequence continues at coordinate 1,956 of JBMHDP010000089.1, read as the reverse complement.
GGACATCTCCGTGCTGGCGCAGCAGGGCGTGCTCGACGGCAAGGAGAACGCGCGGCGCGGCCAGGCGCTGACGCTCCGCATGGAGCACTGCTCCAAGCCGGTGCTCGCCGCGATCAACGGCTTCGCGCTCGGCGGCGGGCTGGAGCTGGCGCTCGCCTGCGACGTGCGCTTCGCGTCGGACAACGCGAAGGTCGGTCTGCCCGAGGTGTCGCTCGGCATCATCCCGGGCTACGGCGGCACCCAGCGGCTGCCGCGGCTGGTCGGCAGCGGCGTCGCGCTGCAGCTGATCCTGCAGGGGGACCCGATCGACGCCCAGGAGGCGCTGCGCGTGGGCCTCGTCAACGGCGTGTTCCCGCAGGCAGACCTGCTCGACGAGGTGAAGAAGATCGCCCACCGGATGGTCTCGCGAGGTCCGACGGCGCTCGCGCTGGCCAAGCAGGCCGTGCGTCGCGGCGCGCACCTCTCGCTGCAGGACGGCCTGGAGCTGGAGGCCGACCTGTTCGGGGTCATCAGCAGCACGGACGAGATGAAGGAAGGCATGGCCGCGTTCCTCGAGAAGCGCAAGCCGTCCTGGCTGCGCAAGTGAGCGGCGGCGCCGAGGCGTTCGAGGCGCTGCTCGCGGCGCCTCGCGGCGCGCCGGTCGCGCTGCTGCACGACGGCCGCGGCGGCCCGACGTGGCTCTGCACCGACGCCGCGGCGACGCTGGAGGTCGCCGCCGGCGACTGGCGGGGCGCGTTCGACCGCGTCGACGCCTTCCTGGCCGCGCACGCGCAGCGCCGCGTGGTCGGCTGGCTCGGCTACGACCTCGGCCTCGACGTCGAGGCCTGGCCGACGCGCCAGCAGGACGACTTCGCCGCGCCGCTGGTCCACCTGACCGCGTTCGCCGACGTCCGCGAGTTCGACGGCGCGGCCGCCGACGGCGCGCCGCCGGTGCCGGCGGCGACCGCGCTGCGCGCGCACCTCGGCCGCGCGGACTACGAGCGCCGGGTCGCGGCGGTGGTCGAGCACATCCGCGCGGGCGACATCTTCCAGGCGAACCTGACGCAGCCGTTCACCGGTCGCTACGACGGCGACCCGCGCGCGTTGTTCTGGCGGCTCTGCGAGCAGAGCCCGGCGCCGTTCGCGGCCTACGTCGAGGACGGCGCCGGGACCGCGGTGCTGTCGAGCTCGCCCGAGGAGTTCCTGTGGCGGGCGGGCGACCAGGTGCGCACGATCCCGATCAAGGGGACCCGCCCGCGCGGCCGGGACGCGGCCGAGGACGACGCGCTCCTGGCCGAGCTGCTCGCGAGCGAGAAGGACCTCGCCGAGCTGGCGATGATCGTCGACCTGCTGCGCAACGACCTGGGCAAGGTGGCTCGCACGGGCTCGGTCGAGGTCGGCCCGTTCCCCGAGCACCGCTCGTTCGCCCAGGTGCACCACCTGTTCGCCCAGGTGACCGCGACGCTGGCGGACGGGGTCTCGGCCGTGGACCTGCTCCGCGCGACGTTCCCCGGCGGGTCGATCACGGGGTGCCCGAAGCTGCGCTGCCTGGAGATCATCGAAGCGCTGGAGGTGACGCGGCGCGGCGTCTACACGGGCGCGATCGGCTGGTTCGGTCCCGGGGACCGCATGCACCTCAACATCGCGATCCGCACGCTCGTCCACCGGGACGGCGTCGTGCGCGGCAACGCGGGCGGCGGCGTCACCGCGCTCAGCGACCCGCACCTCGAGTGGCAGGAGTCGCTCGCCAAGATGGCCGGCCTGGAGCGCGCGCTGCAGTGTCGCGTCGCGGTGCCGGGAGAGGCGGGCGCGTGATCGTCTGGGTCGACGGCGCGCTGCGGGGCAGCGCCGGCGCGCCGCGCGGCGAGGGCGTCGCGCCGTTCGAGACGATGGGCGCGCGCGGCGCGGACGCGCCGCTGTGGCCGCGGCACCTCGCGCGGCTGTCGGCGAGCGCGGCCGCGCTCGGCATCCCGTTCG